>CAYTBC010000333.1:0-2522 GCA_964435765.1 uncultured Desulfosarcina sp. | reverse complement strand
GACGATGCCCAGAACCGCCAGTTCCGTGCCATCCTGCACTTCCCAACTTACTACCTGCCTAACAATGCGGTCATCACCAGGGCTTTGCTCATGATCAAAGGGCAAGGCGTGGTTGGAATCAACCCGTTCGATACCCACCAGAACATCGTTTTAGACATCCGCTCCGGCGCCTTTGGTTTCATCGGACCCTTCCCATATCGGGGTCTGCAAAATTCAGATTTCCAGAGCCCGGCACACCAGGATGCGGTTGGCATGATTGAAAACAACCCCTTCAACGGCTGGTATTGGGCCTGGCTGGATGGTTCTTCCTTCCAGTACATCAACCTGAACGGCATCACCCAAATCCGCTTGAGATTCCAAGTCGATGATGACAACAATCTGGCGAACGATTACATCAGTTTCTACAGCGGAGATTATGATGGTTTGGCTGACCGCCCTCGTTTAGTGGTCGAGTATTACATACCGTAAAAAGCTGTTGCTGGCTGTTATGTGCGCAGCCAGCAACTGTTCCATCCTCAGAAAGGAATAAAGAATGGGTGGCAAATACCTGAATATAAGCGCGAGATACCTCATCGCGTTCCTGTTGTTGACCTTGCTGACGGGTAACCTGCCAGGGATAACGCTCATAGCTCTCGCAGCCTCGGGAGATCTTACGCGCGTCTCGGTCGACTCGAGTGGAATGCAGGCAAATGGCATTTCCTCTGGAAGCACCATCTCCAACGATGGGCGTTTCGTAGCCTTCCACTCGATTGCGAATAATCTGGTGCCCGGTGACACAAATGGCGCAGATGATATCTTCGTACATGACCGCCAAACGGGTGAGACGACTCTCGTTTCCATCGTAACAGGCGGGGAGCAGGCGAATTATGTATCCAATACACCCAGGATTTCTGGCGATGGGCGTTACGTGGCATTTGACTCCCAGGCCAGTAACCTGGTCCCCGACGACAGCAACCACTACGCCTGGGATGTCTTCGTGCATGATCGCCAGACAGGGGAAACAACTTGTGTTTCGGTCAATTCGAGTGGCGAACAGGGGAACGACGAGTCTTTTAATGGCTTCATTTCCAGCGATGGACGTTTTGTGGCTTTTGAATCAAGAGCTACGAACCTGGTCGATGGGGATACGAACGGCAAGATAGATGTCTTCGTGCACGACAACCAGACAGGCGAGACCATTCGCGCCTCGGTCGATTCGGCTGGCAATCAGGCGGACGGCAACTCCAACATGCCCGGCTTTTCCGAAGATGGACGTTACCTGGTGTTTTCATCCAGCGCGACTAATTTGGTGAGTGGCGACACAAACAATGCCAGAGACATCTTTGTGCATGATCTGCAAACTGGCGAAACAAGGCGCGTATCAGTCGCTTCAAACGGAGTACAAGCGGATAAAGGTGCCTCTGTACCTGCTATCTCTGGAAATGGACGGTATGTGGTATTCGAATCTGATGCAACAAATCTTGTTAGCGGGGATAAATTAGGCATATCACATATTTACGTGCATGATCTTCAGACAGGCGAGACGACACGCGTCTCGATCAATTCGGACGGGTCCCAGATGATCGGCCGCTCAACCGATGCTGCTATATCGGATGATGGACGCTACGTAGCTTTCGATTACGCAGATACCGATAGCTATGCTTCGGCTTTGTTCGAAATCTATGTGCACGACCGCCAGACCGGTGAGACTATCCATGCTTCCGCTAATTTGAGCGGCGGTCATGGGGCGAGCGATCAAGATGCATCCTATGGCGCAGGCCTTTCTGCTGATGGGCGCTTCGTGACATTCACTTCTTACGCAAGTAACCTGATTGCCGGGGATACAAATGGCGTGGCTGATATATTCGTAAAGGAGGTGGTTTTTCCGCCAGATCTCAGCCCAAGTGTCATCTCCATTACGCGCATCGATGCCAACCCCACCGATCTTGCTAACGTGAACTTTGCCGTCACGTTCTCCGAAGCGGTAGCAGGTGTGGATATCACTGATTTCGTCCTAACGGTAGATGGCGGCATAACCGGTGCAGCGATCGTGAGCTCTACCGGAACAGAGAAGGATTACTTCGTTTCAGTCAACACCGGTACAGGCGATGGTACCCTGCGCCTGGACCTGGTCGACGATGACAGCATTTTGGATAGCGCAGACAACCCACTCGGCGGACCCGGTGCCGGCAACGGGAATTTCACCACCGGTGAGACCTACACCATCGATAGAAGCACGGCCAGCGTTCCCAGCGTGACCTCCAGCCTGCGTGCTGACCCCAATCCAACCTCCGCCAACATGGTTTCTTTCACTGTCACCTTCTCCGAGACCGTCAGCGGCGTGGATACGGGCGACTTCTCCCTGACCACCACTGGGGCACTCAGCGGCGCTCTGGTAGCCAATGTCGGCGGTTCAGGTAATACCTACACCGTAATCCTCGCCACCGGCAACGGTGATGGCGGTCTGCGCCTGGATGTTACCGATGACGACAGCATCCAGAATATATCCGGAGTTCCCCTGGGCGGAGCAGGCGCGGGCAATG
>CAYTBC010000332.1:0-2583 GCA_964435765.1 uncultured Desulfosarcina sp. | reverse complement strand
CGCTCGGGATCCTTGAACGCGAGCTGCAACGAGAACTCCGAGATCGGGACGCGGTCGTGGGCGCCGCGCTTGCGGCGCGTCCCGATGGGCTCGCACCACTCGTGGAGACGGATCGTGAAGGCGCGAAGTCGTTCGAGCGGATCGGACTCGGATTCCACGGCCTCGCGAAGATCTTCCAGGGCCTCGCGGATGCTCTTCTCGAGGAGCGCGAAGAGCAGCTCGTCCTTGCCGTCGAAGTACTGGTAGAACCGGTCACGCCGCTCTAGTGCAGATGGCCGGCGTGGGGCAGGAGGTCGAGGCCGCGCAGCAGGGTGATGGCGCCGAAGGCGATGACCAGCAGACCGGCGGCGCGGGAAAGGCGGGCGCGCACCGCCGGGCGGCCGAGCACTCCGGAGAGGCCGAGCGTCAGCATCGCCGGCACCGTGCCGAGCCCGAAGCAGAGCATGGTCAGCATGCCGTCCGACGCCGAGGCGGTGCTCGCCGCGCGGGCGGCGAAGGCGTAGACGAGCTGGCAGGGGAGGAAGGCGTTGAACACGCCCAGAGCCAGCGGCGCCGCCGCCGAGCGCGAGCGGATCACGCCGCCGAGCAGGCGCCCGAGCATGGCCTGGGCGAGCGCGGCGCCGCGCGTGGTGAACTGCGCCAGGACGCCGAGCACCTCGAGGCCGACCAGGATCATGAAGGTGCCGGCGGCTACGGCCAGCAGGCGCTCGAAGAGACGCACCGGACCGGCGGCGACGAGAGCGGCGCCGGCGGCACCCGAGACGGCGCCGATGAACACCAGCGCGTTGAGCCGCCCGACGTTGTACAACACCTGCCGCGTGAGATTCCGTCCGCTGGCGCCGCCCGAGACGGCGAGCGGAAAGGCGCCGCACATCCCGACGCAGTGCAGCGACCCGGCGACGCCGCCGAGGAAGATCAGCAGATAAGCCACGACTGCGGCGTCGCATAGCGTTTCCCCCGTACGCTTTCCAGTCGGCAATCACTCCAACACTGAATCAAGGCGCGGCAGTCGCCACTCTCCGTCCCGCGCGATATGTTCGCGCGATGCCCGCCGCCTCCGTCGCCCTCTTCTGGTTCCTGTACTTTGGAGGCCTGGGCATCTTCCTGCCCTACTACAGCCTCTATCTGCGCGAGAACGCCGGCCTCGGCGGCGTGCAGGTCGGCGTCGTGCTGGCGATGCTGCCGCTGGTCGGAATCTTCGCCCAGCCGCTGTGGGGCTATCTGGCGGATCGGACCGGAGCGCGCAGCCGCTTCCTCGTCGTCGTCACGCTCGGGGCAGCTACCGGCTTCGCAGCCGTCGGTACCGCGCGCGGCTTCGTCTCCCTTCTCCTCGCCACCGCCGGCCTGGCGCTGTTCTCGAGCGCCGTCATTCCGCTCTCCATGTCGGTGGCCTTCGCCGCCGTGCGCAAGCGCGGGCCGTACGCGTTCGGCCTCGTGCGGGTCTGGGGAACGATCGGCTATCTGGTTCTGGTCGTCTGCTTCCCGTGGATGCTGCACCACTGGCAGAGCTGGCGGGGATTGACGCGCAGTGCCGGTGGCCCGTCGCAACCGGGCCTGGAGCTGATGTTCGCCGTCATCGCCGGGCTGGTCGTGGCCGCCGCCGCGGTGGGCCCGGCGCTGCCGCGCGGCGGTGCCGTCGAGCTCCGCGCCGAACGCGGCGAGTGGCGCGCTCTGCTGCGCGCCGGTCCGATGCTGCGGCTGCTCGTGTTCGGGCTCGGCGGCTATCTGTGCCTGCAGGGGCCGATGGCATTCTTTCCCGTCTACATCCGCGCCCAGGGCGGCAGCCTCGACACGGTCGGGCGCATGTGGGTGGTGATGCTGCTGCTGGAGATTCCGCTCGTGGCTCTGTCCGGGGCCGGGCTGCGCCGCCTCGGGGCGCGCGGCCTGCTCGGCGTTGGCGTTGCCGCGGGCGGCCTGCGCTGGGCCGTGTGCGGCCTGACCGGCGACCTGCGGCTGATCTACGCCGTGCAGCTCCTGCACGGCGTCGTGGTCGCCGGGCTGATGCTCGGCGGCCCGATGTACATCGAGGCGATCGTCCCCGAGCGCCTGCGCTCGACCGGCCAGGCACTGTTCGCGATGGCCGGTGCCGGCATCGGCAGCATCCTCTCCAACACCCTCGCCGGCTGGTTGCTCGAGCACGCCGGCGCGCGCGCCCCGTATCTGACGGGCGGCCTCGGCGCCCTCGCCCTGGGCCTCGCCGTACCGTTCCTCCTGCCCCCGGCGGAGCGCCGCCCGTTGGCGAGCTGAAGCTCGTCGGGCCGCGGCCTGGCGTCGCTTTGCGAGCCGGCACAGCCTGCCGCAGTGCGGCGCGCCTCCGGTCGTGTACGTAAGGGAAATCCCCAATTTACCGCGGGCGACCGCTGGGATAGCGGTCTGGCCACAGCCGCTGGATTCTCCACGCGACAATCGAGCGGGGTGGGACCGCAGACCCGATGAAGATGCGCGTCGGCGTGCGCCAATGACGGGGCATTCGGATGGGTAAGAGCGATTCTGCAAAACACGAGGGGAAAGAGAACGGGGCGGCAAAGGGCCGGCTCAACGGCGGCTCTCAGGCGGTCACCATCCTGCTCTTCGGTCTGCTCC
>CAYTBC010000331.1:0-2595 GCA_964435765.1 uncultured Desulfosarcina sp. | reverse complement strand
GCAGATCTCCTTTGGAGACGTCCTGGCCTTCTTTAAAATGGACCTGCACCAGCTGCCCCGATATGCGGGATTTAATCGAAACCGAGGCATAGCTCTCCGCCGTCCCGATGGCCGTCAGCTGAACCGGAACTGTTTTCCGGACAACGGCGGCAGCCTCGACCGCAACGGCCTGGGCCTCGGGCTGTTGCGGCGGCCGCCCGTCGCTGCGATTCTGCATGACAAACACTACCCCGGCACCGATCAGCACAAAGGCTACAAGCATCAGCCGACCCCAGTGTCGTTTGGGTGCCCGGTTTGAGTTGTCGTTCATAGTACCCTCTTAAATAGTAAAGAATCCTGGCTCAGAGGACCGGGTTTTCAATGTTTGAATAAACCGCCGGACGGAGCCCGATGGCCGTAAAGGGCCGAAATCGACCGGCATTGCTCCAGCCGGTATCACTTGCAGCTTTTTGGACGATTTTGCAAGCAAGAAACGTTGTGAACCTCTTCGAATTCGGAAACCGCATTCAGCAAACAGCCAAGGGGGTCCGATTTCAGATAGGGGGGGTGTGCCGAGCAGCGCCATTATCGGGGTAAACTGCCTTTTTTGCAACCGAAATATGCATTTCGGATCTGGTACACCGGCAGATTCAGAACAATTCCAGCTTTCAGTTCGTCGATCTGGGAGATCAAAACCTTAAGAACATTCCGGAACCGGTCAGGGTCTACAGAATCGTTGCGGCCGAAACCGACTCACGCAGCCCGGCCAAAGAAAGTCAAACCCTAAAATGGCCGTCGCTGCCGCTGCCGGCCAAGCCTTCGCTGACGATCCTGCCGTTTGTAAACCTGGGTGCCGACCCCGAGCAGGACCCCTTCTGCGACGGTTTAACCCTGGACATCATGGCCGGTATGGTCCAGATACCCGAACTCATCCTGGTAAGCTGGGTCTCGTTGGGAAACTACGATCGGCCGCCGCTGTCGGTTCGGGAGCTTGGGCGCCGGCTCGGTGTCAGCCAGGTGCTGGATGGGGGCGTACGCCGGGCCGACGATCGCGTGCGCGTCACAGCCAGGCTGTTGGAGAGTACCGGCGGACGGCAGATATGGGCCGAACGGTTTGATCGTCGTCTGGGGGACATCTTCACCCTGCAGGATGAAATCACCCAAATACATCTGCTCAACCGCGAACATAAACAAGCCCTGGCCGCATCCGAGCAGGCCTTAAAGGTGCGTCCCAACTGCCATGCATCCTTTGCGGTCAGAGCCGGCATACTTAATTACACGGTGCGGCCCGCCGAAGCCGTCGAGCTGGCCCGGTATGCGATCCGTCTTTGCCCGGTTTATCCCGCCTTTTACGCAACCGTTCTGGCCACCGCCTACTACGGCTGCGGCATGTATGCGGCGGCCGTCGAGGCGGCCATGACAAACCTCGACTCAGATCCGAACAATCTGGACGCCCTGCTCATTCTTGCCGCTGCCAATGCCGCCCTGCAGCGCTTTGAACAGGCTCAGGAAGCGATCCGCGCGATTCGCCGCGCGAAGCCGGATTTCTCCCCGGCAAAGTATGCTGACAGCCAGCCGTATCAAGATTCGCGCAACGTGGATCACATCATCAGCATGCTGAAGAAGGCCGGAATTTAGGCATTTTAGAGCATTTTAGTCAGTCTAGGCATTCGTGCTTCAGACGTTGGCTTTAACAACTGCCCCGCAGGGGCCTCTTCAACCGGGCGAAATCTTGAAAAAAGCATAGGGTCTTAGAGGCGAACTTTTACCCCCATTCAACAGCGACCTTAACCACCACTTTATGCACAACGTCGTCGGTCCCCAACGGGGCATGCACATCTTCAGGGAAAAATACGGCCAAACTTCCCGCCGGCACAGGCAGCCAAACCGCAGGCGGGTTGGTGTAAAATTCAATATCGGATTCGGCATCATACCCTTTTCCATCCGCCATGCAGGAAGACTTGGTATCATACCCGATCGTATCCGAACCCGTTACGGTATACTGCAGATCGATATAACGCCGATGGGACTCAAGCCCGGCACCCGCTCTGCCTTTTCCCCGGGTTTCCATTGCCAGCGCAAACAGACGTTTGCCGTCGATGGTTTCTTTGCCTTCATTAAAGCCTTTAATGGAGCTGTTTTTCAGATAGTCGAATGCAGCCTGGAAACCAGGATGAATCGGCGCATACTGCATAAAATTTTCTAGGCGATCTAAAATCATGGCAGCTTCTCCTCAATTTGTGAATTGAAATTTTTATGAACCCCAAACAACGGAAACTATATCCCGATTCAGCTAAAAGGTTCAATTGGGTTTTTGGCAAAAATTTATTTATTTTCATCTCCGGGTGATCACAGGGTCAACAGAATTCCTGACGGTTGCTTGTATTCTTACTATCAACCGCTCTAACTTGAGCTTAAACTTCAATGAGAGTTATTTTCGAGAATAATTCAGGCACTAATTTTTCCTTGAAACATTCATGGGCTTCATATATTTACCTATAAATTTCTATAACTTTAAAAATTAAAGGGAGAAGGAAAATGGCTGAAAAGAAATCGAAGTACGTTTATCGAATAGAGGACTTGCCGCGCGTCAATTTAACCGGTGATGAGAAGCTG
>CAYTBC010000330.1:0-2599 GCA_964435765.1 uncultured Desulfosarcina sp. | reverse complement strand
CGCCTCTACCACGACGCCGTCGAGCGCGCCGACCGCGAGCAGCTGCTCGCCGAGGCCGTCCGGCTGATGAACGGGCGGAGCTCGCGTGAGCGCGCCATGACGCAGGCGCTCGAGCTGGTCTCCCGCCACCTCGGCGCGGAGGTCTCCGCGCTGATCGGCCTCCCCGAGGGGCAGCGCAAGCCGCAGCTGGTGGCGCAGGTCTCGTCGGGGCACGCCGCGATCGACGAGGCGATCGGCCGGGTCCTGCGCGGGGCGCCGGCGCTGGTGAACGACCGCTGGGCGCCGATGGTGCTCGGCGAGGGCGGCGAGTCGCCCCTGTCGAGCGAACTGGCGCAGCGCGGCGTGGGCACGCTCATCCTGGCGCCCGTGATCGCCGCGCGCAGCACGCAGGGCCTGCTGCCGCAACGCACGAAGGAGGCGGTGTCCGCGCGCGCGCCCGTCGCGATGCAGTCGATGGTCGGCGTGCTCGCGATCGCGATGGGCACGGCCAGCGGCTGGGATGCCGGTCGCACCGAGGTCGTCGAGCGCGTGTCCGCGATCCTGTCTCGCCGCATGGAGACGGACGAGCTGCTGCAGCTCCAGCAGCGCCGCATCACCGAGCTCTCCGGCCTCGCCGAGATCGCGCGCCTGATGCAGACGGGCGCCGACACGGAGCGGCTGTACAGCGGCTTCGCGCAGTCCCTCTTCACGCTGCTCAGCTACCAGGACCTGTACATCGCGCGGCTGGACGACGCCGGCGTGCTCAGCGAGATCCCGAGCTTCACCGCCGGCGGGCGGCCGCAGCCGTCGCCGGAGCTCGTCTCCGAGGACGCACGCCACCGCTGGTTCGGGCTCCGCGGCGCCGCGTCGTGGCTCGGGCTCGAAGAGGCCCCGCCGTCGTTCGTCGATCCCGACAATCGCGTCGGCCTCGTCGTGCCGATGCGGCCCAAGGGGCAGCTGCTCGGCCTCGTGGTGCTCGGGCTGTCGGTGCCGGCGCAGGTCGACCAGGTGCGCATCGTCGAGCAGGCCGTCGAGCAGCTCGCGCTCGCGCTGGACGGGGCGGCGCTCTACCGGCAGGCGACCGAGCGCGCGTCGCACATCCAGGCGCTCAGTAACCTGGCGCGCATCGTGGCGTCGGTCGTGGACCTGCGCGAGGCGTTCGACGCGTTCGCGGAGGAGGTCCGCTGGCTGATCCCGTTCGAGCGCGCGGTGATGCTGCTGCTGGACGCGCAGTCGGAGATGATCGAGCCCTACGCGACGTACCCGGAGGAGTCCGCGGGCCGGCGGCAGCAGCGCGCGCTCGCCGGTTCCCTCGCGGAGATCACGATCAACGCCGGCGTGCCCGTGACGCTGAGCCGCTCCGACCCGCACTACGCCGACTTCGACTGGAACATGTTCGGCGCCGACGCTCGCCACGTGGCGGCCGTGCCCGTGCGACACGGCACGCGCACCGTCGCGGTGTTCGCGCTCGTGCAGAGCGGCACGGTGGCGTACTCGATGAACGACCTGGACGCGCTGGGCGAGGTCGCCGGCCTGCTCGGCGTCACGATCGAGCGGCTGCGCCTGTACGAGCAGGCCGAGCACAGCGCCCGCCACGACGCGCTCACCGGCCTGCCGAACTACCGCTACCTGCAGGAGCGGCTCGGCCGCCTGCGCGCCGGCACCGAGGCGTCGGGGTCGAGCGCGGTGTTCCTCGTCGACATGGACAGCCTCAAGCTCTTCAACGACACGCTCGGTCACGAGGCCGGCGACCGCGTCATCCAGATCGTGTCGCAGGCGCTGCGCGACGCGGTGTCGGAGGACGACTTCGTGGCGCGCACCGGCGGCGACGAGTTCGTGGTGGTGATGGAGGGCGTCACGGCCGAGGGCGCGCAGGACGCGGCGGCCCGCATGCACGAGGCGCTGCGCGGCGCGCACCTCGAGTTCGCGAACGCACCGTGCTCGGTCGGCATCTCCGTCGGCGTGGCGATGGCGCCGGACGACGCGGGCAACACCGCCGACCTGATGCAGCTCGCCGACCACGCGATGTACAGCGCGAAGTTCGGCGGCGGCGACCGCACGGTGTTCGCCTCGGACGGCCTGAGCGGGGTCGTGCCGACGTCGCTGCGCGACCGCCAGAGCCGCCTGCTCGAGCTCACGATGCAGGCCTGCACGGACGGCGCCACCGGCGTCGAGCGGGCGGCCTTCGCGCTTGCCGAGCGCTACATGTCCGGCGTCTCCGAGCGCTATCGCCTGAGCGAGGTGCGCGAGACGTCCGTCCGGCTGCTGGTGGCGGCCGAGGTGGGCCAGCGCATCACGCCGTCCGGCAGCGTGGTCAACCGGCGCATCGCGGACGTGCTCGTCCGCGGCGCGCGAGCGGAGATCGAGAGCCTCGCGCCCGCGAGCGCGGCGCTGCTCACGGCGGTGCCCACGGCCGTGGTCGAGCTGGCCTGGCTGCAGCGGGCGGCGCCCGACGCCGGCATGGACCTCGAGGCCGCCCTGAGCGCGGTGCGTGCGCGGTTCGTCGAGCGGCTCCCGGGGCGCCTCTTCGACGACCTCGCCGAGGTCGCCCGGACCGAGGCGGCGCGCCGGCACGAACGGCACGCGGCATAGGCGGTCCGGTGGCCGTGGGCGCGGGAGT
>CAYTBC010000329.1:0-2604 GCA_964435765.1 uncultured Desulfosarcina sp. | reverse complement strand
CCGCGGCGATGACCAAGGTGTCGGAGCAGATCTACGCGGCGGCGCAGGAGCAGGCGCAGGCGGCTTCCGAGGACGGGGCCGGCGGCGAGTCGGCGGGCTCCGATGACGATGAGGAAGTGGTCGAGGCTGAGGTGGTCGACGAGGGCGATGAGTCGTGAGCGAGGAAAGGGACGGCAAAGGGACCGACGAGTCCCGGCCTGCGGGTCCTGTCGGGGGAGGGGACCCACCGGCCCCTGCGGTCGCTAAAGCGTCCTCAGGGCCGGTCCCCCCTACGCCGCCACCCGCCGGAGAGGCGTCTGAGGCTGACGCTCAAGAGGTCGAGGCCGATTTCGACAAGCTGCTCGCCGACACTCAGCGGCAGCGGGACGAGTACCTGGATCTCGCGAAGCGGACCAAAGCTGACTTCGAGAACTACCGGAAGCGGATGACTGCGGACGTGCTTGCCGCTTCGGGACGGGGCAAAGCTGAAGTGCTGCGGGATGTCTTGCCTGTGCTCGACGATTTGGAGCGGGCTATTCAGGCCGCCGGCCTGGATCCGGAGGGGGACTCGGACGACGGGTTGGCGCATGGGGTTCTGCTCGTATTCCGCTCGCTTCGCGAGTCGCTTACCAAGCATGGGATCGAGGCTGTCGATCCGGCTGGGGAGCGGTTCGATCCGCAGTGGCACGAGGCGCTCTCGATGCAGGCGGCCGATGGGGTCGAGTCCGGGACGGTGGTCGAGACGATGCAGAAGGGCTACCGGCTCGGCGAGCAGCTGCTGCGGCCGGCGCGCGTCGTGGTGGCGGAGTAGGAGGACCGCTTGGCGGACGACCTCTACAAGGTGCTGGGCGTCTCGAAAGGGGCGAGCGACGAGGAGCTCAAGAAGGCGCACCGCAAGCTGGTGCGCAAGTACCACCCCGATCGCAACCCCGACGACGACGCGGCCGAGGAGAAGTTCAAGCAGGTCCAGGGCGCCTACGACACGCTCTCCGATCCCGAGAAGCGCAAGGAGTACGACTCGGGCGGCATGTTCGGCGGCGCCGGGGCCGGCGGCGCCGGGTACGGGCCGTTCACGGCCGGGCCGGCCGGCGGCGGCAACTTCGTCGACCTCGGCGACCTGAGCGATATCTTCTCGATGTTCACCGGCGGCGGCGGCCGGCGGCAGCCGCGCCCGCAGCGCGGCGCCGACCTCGAAACGGAAGCGCCGCTGAGCTTCAAGCAGTCGATCGAGGGAACCGAGGTGCGGGTTCCCGGGGCCGCTGGGAAGACGCTCAGGGCGAAGATCCCCGCCGGGGTCAAGAACGGATCGCGGATCAAGATCGCCGGCAAGGGCGAACCGAGCCCGAGCGGCGGCCCGCCGGGCGACCTGTACGTCGTCGCCCGGGTCCTGCCCTCGCCTGTCTTCAAGCGGCTCGACGGCGGCAACCTCGAGGTGACGGTGCCGATCACGGTCGCCGAGGCGCTGCGCGGCGGCACGATCGAGGTGCCGGCGCTGCAGGGGACGAAGAAGATCAAGGTCGCGGCCGGTACCCGGCACGGCTCGATCCAGCGCCTGCGCGGCGAGGGCGCGCCGAAGGCGGGCGGCAAGGGCCGCGGCGACATCCGCTACCGGCTCGAGATCGAGCTGCCGAAGGAGCTGACCGAGGAGCAGCAGAAGATCGTCGGCGAGCTGGCCGAGTCGCTCAACGGCGCCGACCCGCGCGCCGATCTGCTGCGCAAGGCGGCGCAGTGAGCAGCGCTGCGGACATTCGACGTGCTGAAGCACGTAAAAGGGTCACAGCGACGATCGCGGTCGACGAAGAGCAGGGCGTGTTCATGATCTCGGTCGCCGCCGAGCTCGCCGAAATGCACCCGCAGACGCTGCGCATGTACGAGGCGCGCGGGCTGATCGAGCCGCAGCGCTCGGCGAAGAACACCCGCCTGTACTCGCAGCGCGACGTCGAGCGCCTGCGCCACATCCAGCGGCTCACCGCCGCCGGCCTCAACCTCAGCGGCGTGGAGATCGTGCTCGAGATGGAAGCCGAGGTCGAGCGGATGAAGGCCAAGCTCGAGCGGATGCGCCGCCACGCCGCCGAGCTCGAACGGCGGATGGCGAGGAAAGGACTCTGATGCAGCCGGACCGCTTCACCGTCAAGTCGCAGGAAGCCGTCGCCGCCGCGCAGCAGCTGGCGGCCAAACGGCGCAACTCCGAGGTCGCGCCCGCCCACCTGCTGCTCGCCCTCGTCCAGCAGGACGACGGGCTGGTGGCGCCGATCCTGCGCAAGACCGGCGCCGATCCGGCGACGGTGGGGGCGGGGGCGAACGAGGCGGTCGAAGCGCTGCCGAAGCTGAGCGGCGCCGAGCAGCCCGAGGTGCGTCCCTCCTCCGCCGTCCTCGCGGTGCTGCAGGGGGCCGAGCGCGAGATGGGCAAGCTCGGCGACGAGTACATCTCCACCGAGCACATCCTGCTGGCGATGACCGACAAGTCCTCGGGCCTCGCCGAGCTGCTGCCCGACGCGACGGCGCTGGAGAAGGCGATCGGCGAAGTCCGCCCGCAGCGGGTCACCACGCCCGAGCCGGAGACGACCGCGCAGGCGCTGGAGAAATTCGGCCGCGACCTGACCGCCGAGGCGCAGAGCGGCAAGC
>CAYTBC010000328.1:0-2626 GCA_964435765.1 uncultured Desulfosarcina sp. | reverse complement strand
CCCGAGCTGGAGTTCTACGGCCAGGTGCGCGAGACGTTCGGAAGCGACGACATCGGCGTGATCGGCGTGCGCGCGGCCGACATCTTCGCTCCCGAGACCCTCGCCAAGGTCGCCCGCGTCACCGACCGAGTGGCGAAGATCAAGGGGGTCAACCGGGTCCTGAGCATCACCAACGCAGTCGACCCGGCGGCGGACGTGTTCAACCCGCCGCCCCTCATCGCGCACCTGCCGCCCAGCCCCGCCGACATCCGCGAGCTGAAGAAGAAGCTGCAGTCGACGAAGCTGTACGCCACCAACCTGGTCGCTCCCGACTTCAAGGGGGTGGCCATCAACGTGTTCTTCGCCGATCTGAGCGACACCGAGTACGAAGATCTAGGCATCGATCGGGCCATCGAGAGCCTTCTCGCCACCGAGTCCGGCCCCGAGAAGCTCTACTACACCGGCGCCGCGCACGTGAAGCAGGCGGCCGTGCAGGACATGCGCCGCGATCTCTATCGCTTCACGCCCCTCGCCTTCGTGCTCGTGCTGATCGTCCTCTACCTGTCGTTTCGCCGCGCCCGGGCCGTCGTGCTGACCATGGTCACGGTCCTCATGGCCCTCGTCTGGACCCTCGGCATCATGGTTCTGGCCGGCAAGGCGATCACCCTCGGCACCTTCGTCCTGCCGCCCCTCCTTCTGGTCATCGGCAGCTCGTACTCGATCCACGTCCTGGCCCGCTACTACGAACACATCGGTGCCGGAGCCGCGCATTCGGACGCCGTGGTCAGCACCGTCGAGCAGGTGTGGCCGCCCCTGATGATCTCGGCGTTCACCACGATGGTCGGGTTCGGTGCCCTGACCACCAACCACATCGTGGCGATCTGGGATCTCGGCATCTTTTCCGTCGTCGGGCTCGTGTTCCTGACCTTCACGTCGTTGACGTTCCTGCCCGCCGCCCTGCGACTGGGGCGGGTGCCCGGCGCGCGCGGGGTGACGAGCAGCTTCTCGCCGCGCCTGGCACAGCGGCTGGAAGCCGTCGGCAAAGCCGCTTACGGCGCCCGCACTCCGGTGCTGGCGTTCGCCGCCGTCATCGCGGTCGCGACGCTCGCCGGAGTGCGCTTCATCCACGTGGACTCGGACTTCCTCTCCTACTTCGAGCCGGATTCGGAGGTGAGGCTCTCGAACGAGATCATCAACCGCAAGATCGTCGGCAGCAATCCGTTCTACCTGGTCATTGAGGGATCGGGGCCCGGAACGCTCGAGCGCTGGGAGGTGCTGAAGCAGATCAAGGACCTGCAGACCTTTCTCGACACGCTGCCCGGCATCACCGGATCCATCTCGATCGTCGACTACCTCGAGCTGTTGGAGAAGGGTCTGAACCGCGGCGGCGAAGGCGATCTGATCATCGACGCCGAGGGACACCTGGTTCCCGCTGTCCCCAAGTCGTTCTGGGAGGACCCGGCGAATCTCCAGCCCGTGCTCGCCACCGTCACCGCCAGCCCGGGCACCTTCCGCGGCGTCGTCACGCCGGACTTCGCGCGCGGTAACGTCGTCGTGCGCACGCACCTCTCCGGCTCGAGCCAGATCGAGGCCATCCTCGACCGCATCCGCGACTACATCGAGCACCACTTTGCGAAGGATCTCCGGGTCCGGCCGACGGGCAACCTCGTCCTGCTCACCGGCACCAGCTCCGACATCGTCGCCGGGCAGATCAAGAGCCTCTCGCTCGCCCTGCTGGTGATTTTTCTGGTGATGGCGTTCATGTTCCTCTCGGTTCAGGTCGGCCTGTTGGCGATCGTGCCCAACGCCCTGCCGATTCTGGTGTTCTTCGGCATCCTCGGGTGGGCCGGCATCTACCTCAACCTCGGTACCAGCCTCATCGCCACCATCGCCCTCGGCATCGCCGTCGACTCGACGATCCACTACATGGCCCGTCTCAGCCGCGAGCTGAAGGGAGAGGCCGATCAGGCGCAGGCCATGCAGCGCACCATGCGCAACGTCGGAGTGCCGGTGGTCTACACCACCCTCGCCCTCTTCCTCGGCTTCCTGGTCTTCACGGGCTCGAGCTTCGTGCCGATCCAGAACTTCGGATGGCTCACCGCCGTGACGCTGGCGGTGGCGCTCGGCGCCAATCTGCTCGTGCTGCCGGCGCTGCTGGCGACGACGAAGATCATCACCCTGTGGGATCTCGTCGGGGTGAAGCTGGGCCAGGATCCGCAGCGCACCATCCCGCTGCTGGCGGGGCTCCGCCCCGCGCAGGCGCGCATCGTCGTGCTCATGGGAGAGATGAAGAGCTTCGCCCCGGGCGACGCCATCGTGCGGCGCGGCGAATCGGGCAACGAGATGTACGTGATCCTCGACGGCAAGACGGACGTGTGGGTCGGCGCCGGCGACGAGCGCCGGCGAGTCGCCGAGCTGCATCGAGGCGAGGTGTTCGGCGAGATGGCCCTGGTCCGCCACAACGAACGCAGTGCCGACGTCATCGCCTCCGGTCCGGTCGAGGTGCTGGCCGTGGACGAGCGCTTCCTGCAGCGCATCCAGCGCCGCTATCCGCGCATCGCCTCGAAGGTGTTCCTCAATCTGACCCGCATCCTGAGCGACCGCCTGCAGCGCATGAACGACCAGTTCGTCGCCGTCACCCGCGTCT
>CAYTBC010000327.1:0-2632 GCA_964435765.1 uncultured Desulfosarcina sp. | reverse complement strand
CCATGCGGTAATCCGCCATGGCGATGGAGGTGGAATTGAAGGTATTGGTCTCGAGAATGTCGGCGCCCGCCTCCAGGTAAGCGCGATGGATGTCCCCGATGATCTTGGCCTGGGTGATAGACAACAGATCGTTGTTGCCCTTGAGATCGCCGGGGTGGTCCTTGAAGCGCTCGCCGCGGTAATCCTGCTCCGAGAGCTGATAGCTCTGGATCATGGTCCCCATGGCGCCGTCCAGCACCAGGATGCGCTGCTTGAGTTGTTCTTGTATTTTCGACATGGTAATTCGGCCCCATCGCCCCGAACGGGGGCGGGTAATGCTGAAAAATGACTGAAGTCGGCTATTCTAACATCTACACCCCCGACGGTCTGCGCCTGCTCAAACATCGGCGTTTTTCACTATACTCACAACTTTTATCGGGAAAGATCGCCGTGGAACTGACCACCATCGCCACCTTTGACAACATGCCGGCGGCCTATATCGCCAAGGGTCGGCTGGAGGCCGAGGGTATCCCCTGCTGGCTAAAGGACGAGAATCTCGGTCAGACCGACTGGCTCTACAACATCGCGGTGGGATGGATCAAGCTGCAAGTGGAGCCGCACCAAGCGCAACAGGCACGCACCATCCTCGACACTGACTATTCAGATGATGTGGACATGCAAAATGACTGAAACATGCGCGGCCGTTTGATCCGCTGGCTGCTGCGCGCCTTCGCCGCCCTGCCCTTGCCGCTGGCCCATGCCGTGGGAACGGTGATCGGCCGGGGCCTGATCCTGGTCCCCAACGAACTGCGCCGGATCAGCGGGATCAATATCCCGCTTTGCCTGCCCGAACTCGCCCCCCCGCAACAAAGGCGTCTGCTGCGCGCCAGCCTCATGGAGGCCGGCAAGACCATGAGTGAAGCCGGCGCCTTGTGGCTATGGCCGGCGCCGCGGTTACTATCATTGGTCGAAACCGTCAGCGGCGAACAACACCTGCGCGCCGCCATGGAAAGCGGTAAAGGTGCCATCCTCGCTGTCCCGCACCTCGGCGCCTGGGAGATGATCGGCCTTTACTGCTCCCGTCACTACCCCATGACCAGCCTCTACCGCCCACCACGCCTGGTGGAGGTGAACGAGGTGGTGCGCCGCGGCCGCGAACGCCTCGGCGCCAGACTGGTCCCGGCGGACGCCGGCGGCGTGCGCGCCCTTTATCAAACCCTGGGCCGCGGCGAACTGGTGGGCATGCTGCCCGACCAGGAACCCGGGGCGGGCAACGGCGCCTTCGCACCGCTGTTCGGCATCCAGGCCAACACCATGGTGCTGTTGTCGCGCCTCGCCATCAAGACCGGCGCCGCGGTGATCTTCGGCTACGCGCAACGCCTCCCCCATGGCCGGGGCTATCACCTGCACTTCCTCCCCGCCCCACCGACGATCAACGCAAAGCCCTTGGAAGCCTCGATAGCGGCGATGAATCAAATGGTGGAAAAACTGATCCGGCAGCAACCGGAACAATACCAGTGGGGCTACAAACGCTTCCGCACCCGCCCGGCGGGGGAGGAAAAACTTTATTAGCCGCAAACCAGTTTCGGGTTGATCAACCCGAAACTCTAAACCCGAAACTCGAAACTGTATTTATCGCGGTCCCGCCGCGTCGAGGTCCCTGGTCAAGGGCTGCGCACCCGGCGGATTGCGCGACTTACAGCTGTCGCTGGCCAGCCACTCGGCAATCTCGCGCCAGGGACCGAACTGCACCTGTTCTTTCGAGAACGGAAAGCCCTTGGGCACCACCCCCACCTTAAGAGTCAGAAAAGGCGGGCGGCTGCAGGGATCGTGGCGGAAATAATAGTCCTGCCACCACACCGAACGGCGCGGCAGAGTGGCGACGTAGGCCATGACGTCCAAGGCCTGCTGCTCGCTCAGTATGCCGGGCTCGGAGAGCGGCATGTTGCGGTGAAGAAAGGCCGCGCCCACCGGCACCATCAACGGACCGCCGGCGTGGCTGAACGAACCATCCCCCGACAGGGGCGGGAAGCGATAGCCTTCCTCCGCGCCCCAGCGACCCCTTCCGTCCTTGCCGTGACAGGCGGCGCAGCGATTGGAAAACAGCGCCTTGCCCTTCTCGGGATCGGCCTGCCTGTCCAGGATGTCGCGGAACAACGGCACCCGGGCGCCGGGAATCTTGTCCACGTCGTCTTTGGTCTTGAACGCGGGGATCAACAAGCCTTCGCCCGGATAGATACCGTCGCGGATGGCGGTCATCCAGGCGATCAGGGCATCCATCTCATAGGAGTCTTCGGGGATTCTCACCTCGCCGCCGCATTCCAGCCCGCAATCACGAGCGCGGGTGCGTGCGTCGCGGTAGTAAGCGAGGCCGCCGAAATAAACTCCACGGTGACCGTGCTCCCTGAGCCCGTAGAAGGTGAGGACGCGGAAGAACGGCCAGGCAAAGGGAACGGTGCCGCCCTGGGCGTGGCAGTTGGCGCAACTCATCACCCGGCCCTTGGCCAGGGACGGTTTGCCGTCCTTGCGGCCGTCGCCGATGGTGTAATAGGTGCTGTAGAGCAATTTATACCCGAACAGGATGCGCTTGGCCTGCTCCTTATCGCCCTTATATTCACCGTCGGCCAGTTCCCGCCGGAGGCGCGCCAAGTCC
>CAYTBC010000326.1:0-2649 GCA_964435765.1 uncultured Desulfosarcina sp. | reverse complement strand
TCAGAAATCAAGGCTGGCGCTGAACAGCGTCAGCCCCAGCAGGAACACGAAGGCAGCTCCGCCAATTTCAATAATTCGGTGAATTAGGGCGGCTCGATCGCTAAGCCCGCCAATACCAATCGCCACATCCTTGGCCCACACCGCCAGCGCGGCAAGGCTTGCCACGGTAATCCCGGTGCCGACCGCCATGGCAAGGGTCGACGCGATGCCGGCAAGGTAGAGACTGTTGAGAAAGGTGAAGGTGAGCACGATCAGCGCGCCCGAACAGGGGCGAAGGCCGACCGCAAGGATGGCCGAGCCGGCTTGTCTCAGGCCGAATTTTCCTTTCAGTCGCGCCGGGTCCGGCGCGTGGAGGTGATCATGTGCGGCGTCATCCTCGTGAGGATGGCCGTGATCATGGGCATGCCCGTCTCCATGATCATGATGGTGATGTCCCCCGCCCAGGGTCTTGGTCCACAACAGCCATGCGCCGAAGACCATCACCGCGCCATAGCTTGCGATCTCCAGGACGCCGGTGGCATTGCTCTGGCGCAGGCCCGAACCCCGTAGAAACAGGACGAACGCCGATACCACCAGGATTGCCGTCAGGGCCTGAATGAAGGAAGAAGCAAACGACAAGGCGATGCCGCGCCGCGCCGCAATCTCGTTGGCCATCATGTAGGAGGAAATCACCGCCTTGCCGTGTCCCGGTCCGACGGCATGGAAGATGCCGTAGACGAAGCTCAGTCCCATGAGCAGCCAGACATGCGTGCCGTCACGATGCATCGCTTCGATCTGCGTGCGCATCAGGCCATAGAAATAGGACTGCTTGGCCTGAACCCAGAACAGGAACGGCGCGAATATTCCCTCGGGCCTGATCGCCTGTTCCGGCCGGCCGAGCCCGAGCGAGTTGGCGGCCACAGCCGCGTCGCGGGCAAGCAGGACCATGGCAAGGCCGAGGACAATCGTGAGGACGGGTGCACGGAAAGAGGCGATCGGACTGGAGGCAGGCTTGAGTCTTCTTGTCTGCATGTTGTCCGCGTCAGGCTATTGGGTGCATTTGAGCGCGACCCAGGTCAGCCAGGCATCACCCAGAACCGTGTTCGGGTTATTGAAGAAGGCCTCGGTCTGGGCGTCGGAGTTCTGGGCGTAGAGCTTGTCGAAATCGGGGCGCTCGATCTTCACCTTGCAGGCCGTGCCGTTGCCGTTGATCTTGATGGCCGATTCGCTGGCGAGTTCCATGTCGACGTAATAGGTCGGATCGGAGATGGCGATATGCACGTGATGGCCGACGACCGGCACGGGTTCGGCCATCTTGAGCGCGAAGAGCATCAGGATCTGGCCATCCAGATAGTCGACCAGAATCTTCTTGGGCGAGATGAACTTCCTCGGCCGGCCGTCCAGCCTGACCTTGGTGTAGAAATCGTATTCGCCGATCGATTCCGTGACGGTCTTGGAAACCTCGTCGAGTTCCTTGTTGGAGAGCTTGCCGTCGCCATCGTCGTCATAATCGAGCAGGACGGTCGAGGAAAACAGCTCGTCGAAGCGCCAGACATTGCGCAGTTCGGTGATCTCGCCGGCGGCGTCGCGCACGATCTCGAGGTTGGCCTCGACGAAGACATGCGGGTGGGCGAGCGCCAAGCCCGGCGCCAGGGCCATTAAAAATGCCGCCACAAACCGTTTCACCACAGAAGCCCCACATCAGGCGAAGGAGGGAAACCGGCCTTTCAGGCCGGATGTGCGCCAGCAGGCCCAACGATCTTTCTGGGCGGCACAATTGCGACAATTTTGCGGATGGCGGGCATTTCATTCAGCCCGCAATGCATCGCCGTTCTGTCTGAACCAGTCGACCATGAAATCGACGAAGACGCGCACCTTGGCCGGAACGTGACGGCGATGCGGGTAGACGGCATAGATGCCCCGGCCGCGCGGCAGCCACTCGTCGAGCATGCTGATCAGGCTACCGTCGCGGATCTCCCTGGCGACCGAGAAACTGGGCGATACGGCGATGCCGAGCCCGGCCAGCGCGGCGCGCTTGGCAACTTCCGGACTGTTGACCTCCATGACGGCATTGACGGGAACCGTGTATTCCTTGCCGTCCTCGTCGTGGAACACCCAATTGGCGCGGCTGCGGCCATTGGTGTCGATGATAACCGGAAATTCGGCGATGTCCCTTGGCGTGGAGGGGTGGCCATGCGTGTCGATGAATGCCTGCGAGGCACACAGGACGAGATGGAAATCGGCAAGCTTTCTGACGATGAGGGCTGAATCGGCAAGCTTCGAAACGCGAATGGCGACATCGAAACCGTCCTCGACCATGTCGACGATGCGGTCGTCGAGATTGATATCGAGCGTCAATTCGGGATAGGCGGCGGCGAATTCGACGATTGGAAGGCCGATCTCCAGATCGGTCAGCGAGCGCGGCGCGGAGACGCGCAGGCGGCCCTTGAGGCCAGTACCGGTCTCGCGCACGACATCCTGCAATTCGGCGACACGGCCGAGAATCTCGCCGGCCGCGTGATAGTAGATCTGGCCTGCTTCGGTCAGCGAGAAGTGCCGTGTGGTGCGGTTGATCAGCAGAATGCCGAGTTCGTCTTCCAGTTCGCGGACATATTTCGACATCAGCGCCTTGGAACGGCCCATGCGACGCGCGGCGGCCGAAAAACCCTC
>CAYTBC010000325.1:0-2651 GCA_964435765.1 uncultured Desulfosarcina sp. | reverse complement strand
CCGTTCTTTTCGACCAAAAAGGAGGGCTCCGGCCTGGGACTGGCCGTCAGCTTCGGAATCATTCACACGCACCAGGGGCATATCGACGTCGACAGCGAGCCGGGCAAGGGAACGCGGTTTCGCATCCACCTGCCCGTCGAGTCGAAAGCCGCTGCAACGCCTGCTCGAAGGAACTGACATGGAAGCCGCCAAGGTTCTGGTTATCGACGATGAAAAGGTGATTTGTGAAGGGTGCCGCATGGTGCTGGAAGAGCAGGGCTGTTCGGTAACCTACCATACCACTGGCCGGGACGGGCTGAATGAACTGGAAGGAATGGATTTCGATGTCCTTTTATTGGACCTCAAGCTGCCCGATATGGACGGGATGCAGATTTTATCAATTGTCCGGCAGTCGCATGCGTGGCTGCCGATCATCATCATGACCGGCTATGCCACGGTCCAAAATGCCGTGACCGCGATGAAGCTGGGCGCATTTGATTATCTGTCCAAACCGTTCTCCGAAGATCAGCTGACGCTCACGGTCGCGAAGGCAGCCGAAAACAAACGCTTAAAGGAAGAAAACCAATCCCTGCGGCAGCAGCTCTTCAACCGTTACAATTTCAGCAACATCATCGGCGAAAACCCTAAAATTCTTAAGGTTTTTGGACAGATACGCAAAGTGGCGTCAACAGACAGCACCATTCTCATCCAGGGTGACAGCGGAACGGGCAAGGAGCTTTTCGCCAAGGCGATCCACGCTCACAGCCAGCGCGCCGCCCGGCAGTTCATCGCCTTTGACTGCAGCACCATTTCGGCGGCGCTGCTGGAAAGCGAACTCTTCGGCCACGTCAGGGGCGCCTTTACCGGCGCCGTGCACGATAAAGCCGGAATATTCGAGGTGGCCAAGGGAGGCACCCTTTTTCTGGACGAAGTGTCGAACCTGAGCCTCGAAGTCCAGGGCAAGCTCCTGCGGGTCATGGAAACCCAGGAATACAAACCGGTGGGATCGGCCAAGAGCAAAACCACTGACATGCGCGTGATCACCGCCACCAATCAGGATCTGAAAGCCATGGTTAACGACGGCCGTTTTCGTGAAGATCTCTTCTACCGGCTGAAGGTCTTTCCCATTTATCTGCCTACGTTGAAAGAACGCAGGGATGACATTCCCCGCCTGGCCTATCATTTCCTGCGATCGTTCTGCCGCCAGACCGCAAAACGCATCGAAGGCTTTTCCAACGACGCCCTCGAGGTGCTGATCAATCACGACTGGCCCGGCAACGTGCGTCAATTGAAAAACGTGATCGAGCATCTGGTGATCATGGCCGACGGGTCCTTTCTGGATCTATCCTTTGTCTCCGAGCAGTTGCAGACCCGAAGAAGTCCCATCCTGGCCCAGGTCCCCAGGACGGTCGAAGAACTCAAGACACTTAAAAGACATCTTCTGACGGAACGCTTCGGCCAGGCCGAAAAGGCGTTCCTGTCCACGGCCCTGGCCGCCTCCCGGGGCAATATCACCCTGGCGGCAAAGAGGGTCGGCATGCAACGATCGAACTTTTCGACGCTGATGAAAAAACACCACCTCCAGGTCGACGACTTCAGACCTTGAGAGGCTTTTTGAAAACCCCGTCTGAGACCCGGGTGCCCATACCGCCGAAAGCGTAATCACGCCCGGTCGACCGGCCGATCGAATCCAGCGCCTGCCGTATGGACGCCGCCCCTGAACGTATAATGCTTTATACGGATTTAATATATTGATATAATTTTGTATTTTTATTAACAGCCTCCAGCCGCGTATAGCCATTCATCCCTTTTGGGTGGCATCCAGGGCGGGGCGTCGATGCGTTCTTTTTATAACCCGTCGAATTTACTCGATATAAAAAAATACCTAATTCAATCCAACCGCCGGCGGTTCAGGCATGCCGTTTGCTCATTACCAGGGTAATGAATACGCATCGGTAGGTTCAGCAAAAGGAGGTTTGCCATGAACACCGTCGCAACACTCACCCCGGCACGCGATGAAACGGCCAACATTCTGGTTATGGAAGATGAAACCACTGTGGCCAAGGGACTGGAGATGGTGCTGTCCGAAGTCGGCTATCAGGTTGCCCTGGCGGCGACCGGTCACGCCGCCCTGGATACCCTGTTCGAGAAAAAGTTCGATCTGCTGGTGGCCGATCTGCGGCTGCCCGACATGGACGGGTTGGATGTCATCAAGCGGGTCAAAGAGAAATGGCCCGCCACCGAAGTGGTGGTGATTACCGGCTATTCGAGCGTGAATTCGGCGGTAACGTCCATGAAGCTGGGTGCCTACGATTACCTGGCCAAACCGTTCAGCGAAGACCAGATCAAGGAGTCGGTCCGTGGTGCCTTGGGGGTCAGAGAGGAAAAGGAAATCCTCTCCAAGAAAATGGCCAAGCGCGTCGAGACCGAAGAAGATAAATTAATCCAGAAGCGCGAGGTCATCCGGGTATTGAACCGCACCGCGGAGGATGCGGACTTCTGGCTTGACCTGATGGAAAACGGGTCCGCGGCGCTCATCGAATACGACCTCACCCAGGAGGCACGCGCGGCAATTACATCCGGGGACCTGAACTGGATCAATACCCATGTCGGTGAGCTCACCCAGAAGCAATTGATGTTTATTTTCAAGCGGCTCGAACGCGAAGCCTGGT
>CAYTBC010000324.1:0-2722 GCA_964435765.1 uncultured Desulfosarcina sp. | reverse complement strand
AATGCACCTTCAAAGAGAACAATAAAATAGTATGGGAAAAAGAACTTTCTTCAACTCCCGGCTTTGTAGATATCTCCGATGATGGTAAGTTCTTTGTTTTTGCAAACTGGGGCTGGTATGATGAAGGGGGCTATAAAAGTCTTTCCTTTTACAGTGGCGCTGGCAACCTGTTAAAAACAATCGAATTCGGTTCAGGCGGAAACGGGATGCGGTGGTTGGAAAAAACATGCATTTCCAGCAACGGAAATTATTACATTGCAGCAAATGGTTTTAAGGATGACTCACAAATTGCCCTCTATCACACCCCCACGCAAACAGCCGTCTGGGATAAGCACATCGGTCTGGGAGAAATTGATAATATTCTTATAAATAAAACAGGCGACTTTATATTAATCAGCACGTTCGATTTTAAAAAACACAAAATCCATTTTTCTTATCTGGATAGATCCGGCAATATATTATGGGAGAAGGAAACAAATGGTGGGCATCTCTGGAAAAATAATTTCATTTGGCTCGATGAAGATGGTTTAAAATTTAAAGTTTATGATATTAGCAAGCACAAATGGTCGGTGTTCGAAAATCATGAAAACAAAATTATATTTAAGAAATATAATTATCGCTAATTTGCGGGTTTTTAATTAAAATGGAAAAAATAAAAAAGGAAATCAAATCTGAAATAAGGCACCTGCCCTTCGCGCTTGGCAAACTGGTTGGAGGTGCAATGGCGGCTATAGGTTCCACGGGTGTGATTGTTGTTGTCACAAGAAAACCAGATCCATCATATTTAGATATACTACCGTATTTAATTTTGGGGATAATTGGCGTTTCTTTTTTTTTGCTGTCTTCCAGATTATTAGAAAAGCGCATGAATAATAACACCGGCTTCATGCCTACAACCAGAGAAAAAAAACCTATCAGCATCGTCTCCTGGATGATATTTTTGATTTTTATATCAAGCTGCATAGTGATTTCATATATTATGACCAGATAACGACTCCGTCCATCGGACTGAAATCGGCGCTGGTGCTGGATCCGTCCAGCCCCTCATTTTTTATCTGCGGAACCAAAATTAATCAACCGGGAATACTCTCGAATGGCTAAAAATAATGGCGAAAAGAAAGCTTCAAGTACCGAGATCTTTTTTAAGGATCGGCTTGGTGTCAATGTCAGAGGACGGGTGGTGGCTGCTAGGGGTGGAGCCTTCGAACTGAGAGAATCCGTTAGTTATTGCCTACAATAGCATTTTGGGCCATGAAAATGAGGATATAAGGTTTCAATACGGGTATCCGTGGAAAGTCTTTGACAACATATCACGATGATGGCCTGGGCGACCCGGCAGGAGGTCTCTGGTTGGCCGCCATCAGCACCTCAGGTTGCGGGCAATGATCGTGATCATGCCATTATTGATGTCCAGGTTTTCGATGGCAAAGCCGGCATTTCGCAAACATTCGCTTATCCACTGCGGCGCGATGCGGAGCTTGCGGAAATAGCTTTTTTTCATCACCCATTGGTTTCCGGTTTTTTCATGAACAATGTCATGCACTTTTACATGTTTTTCTTCGTATTCGAGAAAGCAGGTAAAAATTCTACTGGAATCACTTCGCACGGGAATGAAACGGTCCAAGTTTTTCAATTCAGCACTAAGATCTCTGAATCCCAAAATCAAAAGGCCGCTGTCCTCCAACGCCCGACACCCCTCTTCAAACAGAGCCTGAATTTCCGCCAAAGTCTGCAGATGGGTAAGTGTATCCCCCATGCAAACGATGAGTTCAACTTTTCCGGCGATGTGTTCGGTAAAATTCAGCAGGTCGCCTTCAACCGTGGCAATGGGCAATCCTGCGGCGTGTGATTTTAGTTCCATCAGCAGATCGTGGCAACCATCAATCGCAATGACTTTAAATCCGGCTTGAGACAGCGGTATCGACTGAAATCCGGGTCCGGCACCCAAATCCACGGCTATCCCGGATTGAGCAGGATGGATACCGTGGAATTGAAAAAATTTGCGGTTTTCCTCAAATTTTAACTCGGACCCGCCGCATATCCACGCATAGTAGGGCGCAAGCAAATTATCATAGTGCTCTTTTACGCCGGCCATACCATTCCCCTAATCCATCGGTTATCTGAGGGCAACCGCCACCGTCCGGGCTGAAATCAAAGCCCGACCCTGCCTGCCGGCCGGAAGCCGGCCCCGGATTCGTTGCCTTTCTACCGTTTTTTTCTTTATAGGTCATGGGATTTTATAATTCAAGCCCAATGGATCAAACCATCATCCGGTGGTACAATTCCTGCCTTTGAAAGGATTGGCTGCCGATCCGGCAGAAAAGAGTCTTGATATACTTCAGATGGACCTGGGGTTTCTCTCAATTCCAAGCATCACATTGAAAAGGCGGGTCCCTACAAATTCACTTGTTTTTCAAAAGCTATTCATATAATTAATATCAGTCTTATGACCGAGGGGCTATCCTTTAGATAGTTTATAATTTAAATAAAATTCAAGTAGTTATCGCCTATCAGCGGAGTATAATTTTCCGGTCCAATCATGATGGACTCCCTTCAATACGCATGTTTGGGAATATATTTGTTTGCCCTGGCAGCGCTGCTCACCTACGGCATGAACTGTTATTTGCTCATGCTGTTTTATCGTCTGAACCGCCCGAAATACCTTCGGCGGCATGCCGAGATAAAAAAAAGATTTTACCGGGATTTTCCCGTCAAAAATTGG
>CAYTBC010000323.1:0-2744 GCA_964435765.1 uncultured Desulfosarcina sp. | reverse complement strand
GGCGCCTTGAATGGCGCGGCCGCGGTCGCCCAGACCGCAGCACTAGCCAGGAGCCACGAAAATAGATCTGTCCCCTTTTTCTGCCCTTTTTCTGCCCCTCGGTTCGCTTGCTGGGACCGGTAGCCGTGGCTCCGTGGGGGCCTTGACAGAAGAGGCAATCGCGCTCACGTATACGCGAACGTGAGTCGCACTTTCACCAGGCCGACACCGAGACAGTAAAAACGTGAGGTTAGGTTGGAACGCATCATCCGGGCGGCGATGCGGGCGCTGTCGAAAGGGGGTCTGGACGCGCTGACCATGCAGAACTTCGCGGCCGCGACCGACCTCCGGCCCGTGCGCGCCACCTCCGCAACGCCTGACTTACCCCGCTGAGAGGAAGCCACGATGGGATTCGTCAAGACACCCGCAGAGCTTGCGTCGTACTTCGAGACGCCAGCACGGCTGTTCCCCGGCGCGAAGATGCTCGGCGCCACGTTCGCGACGCGACCCGACATCGTCGCGCGCCTGCTGCCGCCGCCGCTCACGCCCGCCGAGTCCCCCACCGCGATGGTCTTCATCGCCGAGTACCCGGAAACCAACCTGGGCCCCGGCTACCGCGAGGCCGCGCTGTTCCTCCACTGCCAGTACCAGGGCGAGGCGGGCACTTACTGCCTCGCGATGCCCATCGACAGTGAAGAGGTTCGCTGCACGAACGGCCGCGACATCTTCGGCTTCCCCAAGAAGCTCGCGAAGATTCACCTCGAGCGGCGCGAGAAAACGGTGCACGGCTGGGTCGAGCGCTTCGGCGTTCGCTTCTTCGAGCTGAAGGTATCGCTGATCGGGACGATGCCCGAACTGCCGCCGACGGGTCCGAACTTCCTCTTCAAGGCGTCGCCGCGCATCGACCTGAAGCCGGGCTTCGACGGCCCGGTGCTCCTGTGCAAGCAAAAAACGGAGGTCGCGTTGAAGAGCCTCGAGGTTGGCATGCCGGAGCTGACCTTCAAGGACTCTTCGAGAGATCCCTGGGCCGAGATCGAAGTGGTGAGCCCGCTCGCTGGCTTCTGCATCGTCAGCGACAACACCATGCGGCCGGGCGAGGTCGTCACGAAGGTCGATGGTGAC
The DNA here is from genome assembly GCA_964435765.1 of uncultured Desulfosarcina sp. GTDB lineage: Bacteria > Desulfobacterota > Desulfobacteria > Desulfobacterales > JAFDCJ01 > JAFDCJ01. The sequence goes on along the minus strand of CAYTBC010000323.1, from coordinate 1,643 downwards.
GCGTACCTGCCCTACTACTTCAAGATGGTCGATTTCCCCGTCTTCGCTGACCGGAAGCTGCCATGACGATCGATTTCTCCCTCACTGACACGCAGAAGAAGGTCCTCGGGCTCGCGAAGGAGTTCGGCCGCGAGGTGCTCTTCGACGCCGAGGTCCAGCTCGACCGCATCACCGACGCGAACGAAACCGCGAAGTCGAGCATCTTCTGGGGCGCGCTGAGCCAGGCCTTCGAGCTCGGCTTCAACCGCATGGCGATTCCCGAGTCCCTCGGTGGCCTCGGCCTCGACCCGCAGACGACCGGCATGGTGTGGGAGGAGCTCGCGCGCTGGGGCCCGGGCTTCGCCGCGACGTTGATGCCCGGCGCCGTCGTGCCGCAGCTCGTGTCGTTCCTCGCCGCCGACAACAAGGACCTCGTCGACCGCTTCGTCAGGCCGTACACCGAGGACACCACCGGCAAGCACATCACCGCGTGGTGCAGTAGCGAGCCCGAGGTCGGCTCCGACGGCAGCAACTACGACGACAGCAGGGTGCACCACCACACCACCGCGGTGAAGAAGGGCGACAGGTATATCCTCAACGGCACGAAGTCGGACTTCGTGTCGAACGGCGGCATCGCCAACGCGTACGTCATCTTCGCGTGCGTCGATGCGAGCCAGGGCCTCAAGGGCTCGGGGACGTTCGTCGTGCCGGCCGATGCGCCGGGCCTCAAGCGCGGCCGCGCGCTCGACAAGACAGGCCTGCGCGTCCTCAACCAAGCGCCGGTGATGCTCGACGGCGTCGAGGTGCCGGCGGCGAACCTGCTGTTCCCGCCCGGCGAGGGTTACCCGATGCTGCACAACTCCATCGTCACGGTGGGGAACCTGGCCGTCGGCTACCTCGCGGTGGGCCTCATGCGGGCTGCGTACGAGCACGCACTGCAACACTCGAAGGACCGGGTGCAGTGGGGCCGGCCGATCTTCGAGCACCAGCACGTGACGAAGAAACTCTTCGAGTGCCACCTCGCCATCGAGGCCGCGCGCGCGTACCTGTGGAAGGGCAGCTGGCTGAGCAAGCAAAACTTCCCCGGCGACCTGAAGACCAGCCTCGGCGCAAAGATTCTCGCGACCGAGTTCGCGGTGAAGCACACCGCCGAGATGGTGCAAGTGCTCGGCGGCTACGGCATCGCGCGCGAGTACCCGGTGGAGAAGTACGCACGCGACGCGCTGCTCCTGCGCATCATGGACGGCACGAACGAGACGCTGATGAACAAGGCGGCGAGGCACCTCGAAGCAGCGAGCCCCGGCGCCTGATCAGTCGGACATCCATATGAATCAGGAGGTCGCGCACGCCTGCCGGCCTCCTCGCGAACGAGGTCAGCAAGGGAAGTCATGTCTTTCGTCGTCTCCCTTGGCGCCGCGTTCCCCGGCGTAGCGAGCTTGAGGGGGCACAGCTGGCGCTGATCGGAAGATCAGGGTCAGACCTCGCCAAGCATCGGAGAATACTTGACAATCGGCTCTGGAAGGCGTCTCTTTTGCCCCTCGAAACGGCTCCAACACTCCAGGCGGATAGGCCGCACAAAGGCCCAATTTGACGAAACGAGCGGAACAGGACCTTGACATGCATGCACATGCATGTGATCGTGCCCGTCATGCGTACGACGATCG
>CAYTBC010000322.1:0-2759 GCA_964435765.1 uncultured Desulfosarcina sp. | reverse complement strand
ACTCCCTCGTGCCTCGGTCGGCGCAACTCGTCTACTGTGCGCTGCGCCGCATAATGAATAGGTTCTTAAGTAGCTTGCGCAGCAGGGTGCTTAAGAACATTGAACTAAGCCGCGGGTTTCGGGCAACGCAGGACTATGGGGATTGTAAGGTGCGGGCTGGGCCTGGCGACGTTTGGAGTATCGATAATGGCTGATTGGATGACCGGCGCGACCGGCAGTACTTCATCGAAGTGGACGGTATTACAGCGGTCGAGCGGGTGGGAGAAGAGCTGCAGATTCGGTTTTTATTGAAGACAGCACGAAGGGGTTGGCGACCACGGCTGGGAGCGGTGATCGGGCGGGGCCGGCGAGCGATGTTCGGATATTTGGTCATGCGGGTGGCCCGGTCGCCTGGGGAGCGGGCGGGAACCTGCGCGTCGGTACCAGCAAAGCGGTCACCCGCAGCCGTCCCTGTCGGCAGGCAGGGCAGCGGTGGATGTCGATGCCCGTGAGCCGGTGCATCATGGCCTCCGCGGACTCGGGCTTGAGCGGTGGAGGTTCAGGCTGATCGAGCAGCGCCCGGCAGCGGGCCAGCTTCTGGTGCCGACAGCGATTGCCCAGCAGACCGTAGTGGCGGATCTTAACGAAACCCGAGGGGAGCGTGTGGAGCAGGAAGCGGCGGAGGAACTCCTCAGTGCTCAACGCCATGGTTTTGGTGGTGTTGCCGTGGGCGTAGTCGCGCCAGCGGAAGCGCACCTCGCCAGTGTCGAAACTCACCAGCCGATGGTTGGCAATGGCCACCCGATGGGTGTAGCGGCCCAGATAGGCCAACACTTGGGCGGCACCAGCAAACGGCGGTTTGGCATACACCACCCAGTCGCGGACTTTGAGCGAAGCGAGGAAGCCACGAAAGGCAACGGTGTCGGCCAGTGGCACTGTGGATCCGGCGAAATGCAGCTCACCGTGTTGGTTGGCCTGGGCCAGCGCATCGAGATACTTGGCGCGAAACACCGCCGAGAGCGCACGCACGGGAAACAGGAACCCGGGCTTGGCGACAATCCAGCGTTCGCCATCGCCGCTCAGGGCGCCGCCGGTGACCACGCAATGGACATGGAGGTGCTGATCGAGCCGCTGCCCCCAGGTGTGCAGGACCATCGTGATGCCGAGTTCGCCGCCGAGCCAGCGCGGATTGTGCCCGAACTCGAGCAGCGTTTGCGAGGCGGCAAGAAACAGCAGCCGATAGATCACCTGGGGGTTGCCCTGGGCCAAGGCATTGAGCGCATGGGGCAAGGTGAACACCAGGTGCCAATAGTCGATGTCCAGCAGATCGGCGCACTGGCGTTCCAGCCAGCGCTGCTTGGCCAGGGTCTGGCACTTGGGACAATGGCGATTGCGACAGGAGCGATAGTTGATCGTCATCGCCCCGCAGTGGTCACACAGGGCGCTGTGACCGCCCAAGGCGGCCGTGCGGCAGTTGGCGATCGCCCGCAGCACCCGGTCCTGTTGGCCCGAGAGCCGATGGCTGGCGCGATAGGCGTCGCCCTCGGCGCGCACGATATCGGCCACCTCCAGCGCCGGTCGCGGTGCCGGCGCCGGCTGTGCGTGGCAGGCCACTGCTCAGCGCGGGCTCGGCGTCGGGAACTCGAGCAGCTCCAGCGGAGAGGTGGTGGCCGCGGTGCGCTCTTGGGCCAGATGCAGATAGCGCAGAGTGGAGCGAATACTGGCATGCCCCAGCAGGCGCTGGATGACGACCAGTTCAGTACCGGCCTCGAGGAGATGGGTAGCGAAGCAGTGGCGCAGCAGATGCAGCCCACCGGCTTTGGTGATCCCGGCTCTGTCGCGGGCCTTGACATAGATATGCCAGGCCCCATCGCGGCTCATGGGCTGGTCGATCTGGGTGCCGGGAAACAGCCAATGGGGTGGGCGTTGCTCGCGCCAGTAGTCGCGCAGCTGGGTCAATAGGCGGGGAGCCAGTGGCACGTAACGGTCCTTGCGGCCCTTGCCCTGTTCCACGCGGATGCACATGCGGGCGCTGTCGATGTCCGTGACCCGCAGGTGCGTCACCTCGCTGGCGCGTAACCCGCCAGCGTAAGTGGTCATCAGCAGCGCCCGGTGTTTGCGGTTGGTGGTCACCGTAAACAAACGCACGATCTCCTCGTGACTGAGGATCTGGGGCAGCTTCGACGGCTCCTTGGCGCAGGGGAGATAGAACTCGGTGGCGGGTCGATCCAGGGTGACCCGATAGAAAAACCGCAACCCGTGGCGAATGGTGTTGCAGCTTTTCCAGGCCAAGTGCCGTTCCTGGCTGAGGTAGAGCAAGTAGTCCTGGACCTCGTGCGCCGAGAGCTGATCGGGACTGCGGTGGTAATACTGGGCCAGGCCAGTGACCGCCTGCAGGTACGATCTCTGGGTATTCTCGGCCAGATTGCGGACCCGTAGGTCGTCGAGCATTTTGCCTCTGAGTGGTGTCATGGGGCTGTCCTCCGATCGATCAACTGGAAATGCCTCACGCCGGCGTGATCACCGGCGCTTACAATCGAGGAGTAGCCGAGTGCAGTGGAACCTGCCACCAAAACGTGGGACTACGGCCTTACTGGAGAACCCAGATACCGGGGCATGAAGGGGGTGGTATGGACAGAAGCCGAACCAGCGCGTTCGCGGGGCCTGATTGATAGCAGGCGCGGGAAACTTCTCACCGCCGCGGACGAAGGACGCGGCTTAGTTCAATTTACATTATGTGTAAATGCCCGGCAGCGAACTGCGTCCGCTGTAAGGTGTGG
>CAYTBC010000321.1:0-2779 GCA_964435765.1 uncultured Desulfosarcina sp. | reverse complement strand
CGCGGCTATAATTGACAACGCCCCACGCGCCCGCCCGCACTGCGAGACCTGACCATGGACGAAGTCCTCCGCATCGAAGACCTGCGCGTCTACTACCACGAGCGCGAGCGCACCGTGAAAGCCGTCGACGGGATCAACGTCGCGCTCGGCCAGGGCCGCACCCTCGCCCTCGTCGGGGAAAGCGGCTGCGGCAAAACGACGACCGCCCTCGCCGTCCTCAACCTCATCGCCTCGCCCGGCCGCATCGAATCCGGCCGCGTGTTCTTCGATGACCGCGACCTGCTCCGCCTCTCCGGCGACGACCTCCGCGGCGTCCGCGGCCGCCAGATCTCGATGATCTTCCAGGATCCCGCCACCGGCCTGAACCCCGTCATGACCATCGGCGACCAGGTCGCCGAGATCGTCCGCACGCACACCCGCGCGTCTAAGCGCGAGTCGAAGGAGATGATGCTCCAGGCGCTTCGCGATCAGAACCTCGCCCAGCCCGACCGCGTCGCCTCCTCCTACCCCTTCCAGCTCTCCGGCGGCATGAGCCAGCGCGTCATGATCGCCATCGCCACCGTGCTCCGGCCCCGTGTCATCATCGCCGACGAGCCCACATCCTCACTCGACGTCACAGTCCAGGCCGCCATCCTCCGCGAGCTCGACGACCTCAAGGAGAAGCTCGGTGCCTCGATCGTCCTCATCACCCACGACCTCGGCGTTGTCGCCCAGATGGCCGATGAGGTCGCCGTCATGTACGCCGGCCGGATCGTGGAGCGCGGCGGCGTCTCCGATGTCTACGGCCGCCCGCGCCACCCGTACACCGCCGCGCTGCTCGCCGCACGCCCCCGCCTCGATCAGCCAGGCCGGCCGCTGCAGCAGATCCGCGGCGTCCCGCCGGACCTCGCCACCCTCACCGGCCAGTGCGCCTTCCTGCCGCGCTGCACAAAAGCGATCTCGGCGTGCCGCGCGGAGCCCTGGCCGTCACTCGCCGAAGTCGAGGACCAGCACGAGATCGCCTGCTTCAACCCGGTGTTCCAGCCCGAGCCCCAGCGCACCGGGCCTCAGCGCGCGTAGCTCGGTCGCGCCGCCCCGGCTCGCGGCGCCAGGGCGCACAGCTCGTGCACCAACAACTGCAACGCCGATTCGTCATCCTGCAACCCGCGCTTCACGCTCAGGTCTGCGTCCAGGATGCGCGCATATGCCTGCCGCAGCACAGACCAGTCGTATCGCCCGGACAGCGCGCCCACCTCGTTCAGCCTGAACCCCGGCACCCCCGAAAGGCGCTGCATCTCCTCGCGCGCCACCCGCCGCTCGCGCAGGTCCTTCAGCACCAGCAGCTGCCGGTACTGCCGCGCGATCATGAACAGCAGCAGCTGCGGCGCCTCGCCCGCCACGAGCAGCCGCCCCAACGACGTCAGCGCCTTCCGCTCGTTCCCCGCGACGACGGCGTCGGACAGATCCCAGACCTTCGTCTCGCGCGCCGCGCTCACCAGCTCGCCGACCATCTTCTCGTCCGCCGTCTCGCCCCCGGCATACACCGCGATCTTGTCCAGCTCGTTGTCCAGCGCCCACAGGTCCCCGCCGATGAGGCTCGCCAGCGACTGCACCGCCCCATCCGTGATCTTCAGCTTCTTCGCCTTCGCCGTCGCCTTCAGCCAGCTCGAAAGCTCCCCCGGAGGCAGCGGTCCATACTCGGTCGTGTAGGCGATCGGCGCGAAGATCGTGAACGCAGCGTTCGTCTTCGCCAACTCCCCCTCTACCAACACCAGCGTCGTCGTCGGCGGCATCGTCGCCGGGTCCGAGAGCTTGGCCGCCGCCTGCCGCCACGGCTCCAGCGGGTCGTCCCCGTCGCCCTTCTTCTTCCGCCGCCCGCCGCGCACGTCGCCGAGCGCGCGCAGCAGCCCCTCGACGATCACCAGCCGGTTCGCCGAAAGGAACGGCATCGCCATCGCGTGCGCCAACAACTCGTCCGGCGTCAGCCCCCGCCCCTCCAGCACCGTCGTGTTGGTGGCGAGCATGTCGTCGTCTTCCGCCAGGTCCTCGCGGATCGCCGCGAGCGCCTTGCGCACCTGGTAGTCGTCTTTGCCGTGGAGGAGATGAATCACGCGGCCATTGTAAGGCCGCGCTCGCGTAGATGCCGGTTCGAAAAGAGAGCTAGGCCAGGGGCTCCAGGCTCGACAGGTCGCACACGCGCTCGGAGCCGGCCGCGAACGTCGTGGCTGTGATCCGCGCCCGGCCCGAACGCCCGTCGTCCAGCCGCAGCCGCACCTCGCGTTGCCCGCGGCTGAAGAACAGCGACGCCACGTTGCCCGGCCGGTCCAGCTTGTCGACCTTCGCCGTCCACTCGCTCGACGTCCCGGCCAGCGTCGCGATGCCCGACGTCACCAGCCGCCCGTCGACCGTGTAGATCGACGCCACCCGCACCAACTCCCCCTTGAACCCCTTCGGTTCCGGCGCCTCGGCGGGCGTGATCGCGGGGGCGACGGTTGCGGTCTGGGGCTCTTGGTGCAGTTTCTGGGCGAGGGTCACGGCTGCGGGCCTCCGTGGGATGAAGTATTCAGCGACGACGTGAGAGGTGAAGGCTGACGATCTTCTGTCACCTTCACTGTAATTCACTATCGACCGTTTTTGTTCGGAGCGCGATTAAGGGACTGTGAAATCGGTCAAAATCCGGGGCGATTCTCGCCCGTCTCATGGCAGTCACCACCCTCGTCTTCGGGAATCGCCCACCGTGACGGCCGCGGGACCAGCGGCGACAGTGGCACACCCCGCCCGTGCCACGGCCGCCGCGGGT
>CAYTBC010000320.1:0-2785 GCA_964435765.1 uncultured Desulfosarcina sp. | reverse complement strand
GCTGCGGGGCCATCGCCGCCTCCAGAATCTCCCGAACCGTCTCCGAGAGGCTCTTTCCCCGGGCGGTGGCCTGCTCCTCGAGCTGGCGCCGCAGGGCGTCGTTGGTCCGGACCGTGATGGTCGTACTCATGTGTACATCGTACGACACGACATGCCCTGGCCGCAACGCTCACTCCCATCCGCCACGGTGAGGGTGGCACTCTGTGGTGGGAGCCACGAAGAGCCTACGACCCGTCCCCGAGCCGCCACCACGGTTCGGGTGGCACTCCGTGGCCGCCGCCTGAAGGCTCGCCCTCGGGCCCCCACGTCCAGTAGAGGCTCAGGTAGGCGACCGCGTGGCTCTCGCCCTCGATACTGTGGCCGGCAGAGAAGAGCAGGCTGAAGGTCCGCGTGAGATTCCAGTAGCCGCCGACGTCGGCGAGGGTCGTGGAACGACCGTCGGTGGCGTCCGCGCCTTGGGCGAACAGCTCGCCGCCAAGGGTGAGGTTTGCACTCAGGTCGCGCTGGATCTCCCAGCCGCCGAACCCGTAGTCCCTCTGCCCCGGCGCGTCATTGAGCGCGTAGCCGCCGCCCCCGAAGCTGGTCCACGGTCCCCAGCTCTTTTGTAGCCAAAGGGGGAAGCGATACCACGTACGCCCGTTGCCCAGCCCCTTCGAGGCGTCGCCGGTCGCCGCCTCGATGTCCGGGAAGATCCCGATCTCGGGCATGGAGCTGGTCTCCTTCACGAATCGGTACTTGAAGCCCAGCTCCATGTCGCCGAATCCCCGCTCCGTCGGCCCCTCGCTCGGAAGTGCGCTGGCATAGGGAGCGACCACGTGCAGCATGACGTTTTCCGTCGGTTCGTAGTTGTACTCGACCGCCGGCCCCTGGATGGAATCCCCATCGGTGGTCTTGTCCCTGGCACCGAAGATGTAGAGCTCGGAGTGATGCAGACCGAGGGGCTCGGGGTCGTCGGTCAGAAACGGTGGACCGGCCCATACGGCCGTCGACAGCGTGCTCAGGACGAGGAGCGCCACGCAGACCTGCAGGGAACGGCGAGTCGTGACCATCTACCAGATCCGGCAGACGTTCTTCCGCACCATCGGTTGGCCCGGCTTGCAGGAGAACGCCTGGGCGAACTGGGGCATGTTGGCGACCACGCCGTCGATGCGCCAGCGGCCCGGCGAGTGGGGGTCGGTGGCGGCGCGCAGCCGCTGGGACTCGGGCCTCACCTCGCTGCAGGCCCACTGCGCGAAGCCGACGAAGAAGCGCTGGTCCGGCGTCAGGCCGTCGCGCGGCTCGAGCTTCTCGCCCGCGGTCGCCTTCTTCCACGCGTCCCAGGCCAGGATCGTGCCGCCGAGGTCGGCGATGTCCTCGCCCTCGGTGAGCTTGCTGTTGATCTTGATGTCGTCGATCACCGTGTACCCGGCGTACTGATCCACGACGCAGGCGGCGCGCTTCTCGAACGCCTTGGCGTCGGCGTCGGTCCACCAGTCCTCGAGGTTGCCGTCGGCGTCGAACTGGCGCCCCTCGTCGTCGAAGCCGTGGGTGAGCTCGTGGCCGATGGTGGAGCCCGTGTTGCCGTAGTTGGGCGCGTCGTCCAGCTTGGGGTCGTAGAGCGGCGGCATCAGCACCCCGGCCGGGAAGTTGATGTCGTTCATCGACGGGTCGTAGTAGGCGTTGACGGTCGGCGGCGTCATCCCCCACTCGTCGCGGTCGACCGGCTTGCCGATCTTGGCGAACTCGCGCGCCGTCTCGAAGGCCGACGCGCGCTCCAGGTTGCCGAAGTAGCCGTCGCGGCGGATCTCGAGCTTCGAGTAGTCGCGCCAGTGCGCCGGATAGCCGATCTTGTTGCGCATGCCGTGCAGCTTGGCGAGCGCCTGCTTCTTGGTGGCGTCGCTCATCCAGTCGAGCGCCGCGATCCGCTCCTCCATCGACTGCTCGATGAGCGCCACCATCTTCTCGGTTGCCGCTCGCGTCTCGGGCGTGAAGGTCTTCTCCACGAAGACCTGACCCAACGCCTCGCCCAAGTTGCGGTCGACACCGGAGACGCAGGTCTGCCAGCGCGGCGGCATCGCCTTGGCTCCGCGCAGAGTGGCCTGGTAGAAGTCGAAGTCCTCCTGGCGGAATGGCGCCGACAGCGATCGCGACGCGGCGCGCAGGAGGTGCCAGCGCAGGTAGGTCTTCCAGGCGTCAAGCGGCTCGTCGGCGAGCAGCTTCTCCACCCGCTCGAAGAACTTCGGCTCGGTGACGTCGACGGCACCGCCGGCCGGCGCGCCGATGGCCGACAGATAGTCGCTCAAGCGGTAGGAGGGCGCGATCTTCGCCAGCTCCGGAACCGTCATGCGGTGGTAGACCTTGTGCGGATCGCGCCTGTCGACGCGGGTCAGGGAAGCGTCGGCGAGGGCCGTCTCGATCCGCATGACGGTGGCCGCTTCCCGCTTCGCCACGTCGGCGCCGTCGCCCAGCAGCTCGAAGCTGCGGGCGACGTGAGCCAGGTACTTCTTCCGGAGCTCGACGGACTTGGCGTCGTCCTTGAAGTAGTAGTCCCGGTCGGGCAGGCCGAGGCCCCCGGCGTAGGCGACTGCGATCACCTGGGCCGCGTCGCCGGGATCCTGCTCGGAGGTGTAGCCGAAGAGCATCGAGCGTCCGGCGCCCCCGCGTTGCATGGCGCCCACCAGCTCGGCGATCCCCGCCTTGGATTCGAGCGCCGCGATGGCGTCGAGATCGCCCTGGATGGGCTTCGTTCCCGCGCGGTCGATGGCGTCGACGTCCATGCAGGCGGCGAAGTAGTCGCCGATCTTCT
>CAYTBC010000319.1:0-2787 GCA_964435765.1 uncultured Desulfosarcina sp. | reverse complement strand
TCTCACCTTTGATGAACCGATCCGTCCCGAGGCGTTATCGGTCTGGATCCAGGCGATCAAGGCATGTTGAGTCTGTTCGACCAGGCCCAGGTCTATCTGGCCCGCGATCCGGTCGATATGCGTAAACAGATCGACGGCTTGGCGTTGATCGTGCAGGAGGTCTTTGAGCTCGATCCGTTCAAGCCCACGTTGTTCGCCTTTTGCAACCGCCAACGCGACAAGCTCAAGGTGTTGTATTGGCACCATAACGGATTCTGTCTGCTCTACAAGCGTCTTGAGAAGGGGCGCTTTCAATGGCCGAGCGATGCCGCCGATACGCAGCTTCGCTGCGGGCGCGAATTGAAGTGGTTGCTGGAGGGTTTGTCACTCGAGTCGCTGGCACGCCATCCGCGCTTACATTACGAGGCGGTTTAACGCGCATTGCTTTGTTTTTTTTCGCGAGAAATCGTGCGGATTTTGTGATAGTGTTTAGGCCATGAATCGTGCGGCGTCACTCGAACAAAAATACCGCGAATTACAGGCTCAACACGCGCTTTCGCTTGAGCACGCAGCGCGTGAAGCACAGCGATTGAACACACAGCTTAAGCACCAACAAGACCACGTCAAGAAACAACAATTACAGCTCGCACAACACCAAAAGCTGATTGAAAATCAGCAGACTCAAATACAACAACAGCAATCCGAAATCGCAACCTACCAGTCGGAAATCGCCTATCTGCAAGAGCGTCTGAATATTCTTTTGAGCAAGCGCTACCAGGCCCAATCCGAGCAATTAAAATACATCCAGGGCCAGTTGTTCGACGAGGCGGAGTTGGAACAAGAGATCGCCGAGACGCGCCAGGCGCTCGATGAGCTGAAGCGTCGATCAGATCAACAGCCCGGTAGCTCAACCGACTGATCGCCCAAACCCAAACGCAAAACGCTACCCAGTCATCTGCGCCGGGTCGAGGTGATCGTCGATGTCAGCGACGAAGACAAGCAAGCGATGGGGGATGCGTGGAGCTGCATCGGGCATGAATCTTCCGAACAGTTGGCCGTGCAGCAGCGCGAGTATTACGTCAAGGTGATCAAGCGCAAGAAGTATGTGCGCAACGCCGGCGCAACCGACGAGGCGTCAGGTGCGGGCATTCGCGTGGCGCCACCGGCCAAGGTCATCCTGCCGCGCAGCCTCGCCGACGCCTCCCTGTTGGCCGATGTGCTGTGCAGCAAGTTCATCGATGCGATGTCGTTCTATCGCACCGAGCGGCGTTTGCGCCGCGAGGGCATCGAGATCGGCTACTCCACCCTGTGCGACTGGCCCATGCAGCTCCATGAGCGCGCGAAACCCTTTGAGCGGCTCTTCTACCAAGCCCTCGGCCAAAGCCCGCTGTGGCACCTGGACGAGACCACCCTGCAGGTGCTCGATGAGCCGGGGCGCACCAATCAGACAAACAGCTATCTGTGGGGCATCCGCGCCGGTCCACCCGACAAACCGATCGTGCTCTTCCATTACCACAGCCGACGCAACTTCGAGGCGCTCGAATCCTGGCTGCGCCCGGCCCTGGCGGATTTTCGAGGCGTGATCGTCTCCGACGAGCATCGCGTCTACGACATCCTGGCGGAAAAATATCCCCAGATCCAGGCCCATGGCGGCTGCCTGGCGCACGCTCGGCGCAAGTTCGCCGATGCCGCCAAGGGACGCAAAGACAGCTCCGATGCCCATAAGGTGCTAAAGATGATCGCCATGATCTACGCACAGGAGCACAAGCTCGCGCAGCTGCGCGGCCAAGATCTGCTTGAGGCGCGCCAGCAATTTGTGGCTCCGCACATGCAACGCCTCAAAGCCTTCCTCGATGAGATCGCCGGGCGCTATCTCAACAAAGGCGCGATGAAAACCGCCATCGGCTATGCCCTGAACAACTGGCACAAGTTCAGCGCGTTTCTATCTCACCCCGATCTGCCCATCGACAACAACCCGATGGAGCAGGCGATCAGACCCTTTACTCTGGGACGCAAGAACTGGCTCTTTGCCGGCAGCCCCAGAGGGGCGGATGCCAGTGCGTTCCTCTACTCGCTGATCGAGACCGCCAAGGCCAACGGGCTTGAGCCAAAGCATTATCTCAAGGAGTTGTTCGAACGCTATCCCCTTGCAACCGGCGAGGATGAGCGCAGAGCCTTGTTGCCGTGGAATTTTGAAAATAGCTGATAGGCGCTTGTGGGGGAATCCTGTTGATGGCCGGATGCTTACAGTGTAGGTAGCTCTTACCGAACCAAGCGCCGCTCAAGTAACGACTGCATGTCTCGTCGCCCATCCAGGACGCAATGAACAAAGACGTCCTGCCCGATGACCTCGTAGATGACACGATACGGCTTGAAGTGAACCTCCCGGTAATTCGTCAAGCCGATCCGATCCAGTTCGGGCGGGATATGGCCTCGCATGGGCAGTTCGGCAAGGCTCGAACAGAGCGGTTCCAGTTGCTCCAACACGTACGCTGCCTTCTCCACCGAGTCATGGATTGCAACGTAACGGTAGATGTCGATCAGGTCATGTTCTGCTTCTTCTGAAACCCGGACGCGGTAGCGTGTCACCCGGTGCTTTCCTTGATGCGTTTGTGGATATCCGCGAAGGCCGTTTTGACGGGCTTGCTACGCCCCTCTCGAATGCACTTGGCGCTCTGGGCCAGCATCTTGAGCAGCGCCAGCGATTCCTGGGTTTGTTCGTAACTGGCGATGTCCTGGAGAACCGCCTTGGCTTCACCGTGTTGGGTGATCACTAGGGTCCGCTGGCTCTCGTTGACATCTCGTAAG
>CAYTBC010000318.1:0-2819 GCA_964435765.1 uncultured Desulfosarcina sp. | reverse complement strand
GAGCCTGGAAAGCCTGGCGGCGACCGTCAGCCACCTCAAGCACCTGCTGCTCGTTCGGGACCTCCGCCGCCTCGCCGGGGACTGACGGCCCAGCCCATGCCCCGCGTCACCCGCCGACGGACGATCGCGGCTCCCGTCGATGAGGTCTGGGAGCTCGTCTCCGACCCCTACAGCCTGCCGCGCTGGTGGCCGCGCACGAGCCGGGTCGAGAGCGTCGACCGCAAGCCCGAGGGCAAGCGCAGCCAGTGGACCAAGGTGCTGGAGACGGCCGGGGGCCGGGGGGTGCGGGCCGACTACCGCTGCGTCAGCTCGGCCGCGGGCGAGCGCTACGTCTGGGAGCAACAGCTCGCGGGCAGCCCGTTCGAGCGCCATCTGCGCAGCTCGTCGGTCGAGATCGGCCTGCGCGCCGCCGACGGGGGCACCGAGGTCAGCCTCGCCTCCGAGCAGAAGCTGCGCGGGATGTCCCGCTTCGGCTCGCCGATGATGCGCGGCGGCCAGCGCAAGATCCTCGACGCGGCGCTCGACGGCCTGGAACGAGCGCTGACGTGAACCCGCGCCGCGACTCGAAGTGGTGGGGCTGGGGCGACCCGGCGGTCGAGCCGCGGCTCGACGAGCCGGCGCAGGCGACGCTGCGCGAGCGGGTCGGCGAGCTCGAGCCGTGGCCGCTCGTCGCCGAGCAAGAGCGCTTCGAGCTGCCCGCAGCCGAGCCGCTGCCGCCGACGCTGACCGACGCGGTCGGCGAGGCGAACGTCTTCACCGGAGCCGAGGACCGGTTGCGGCACGCGACGGGCCGCGGCTACGCCGACCTGGCGCGGCTGCGCGGCGGGCGGCTCGACGCGGCGCCCGACGCCGTGCTCCTGCCGCCGGACGCCGACGCGGTTCGGCGCGTGCTCGAGATCTGCGCCGCCGAGGGCATCGCCGTGGTCCCCTTCGGCGGCGGCACCAGTGTCGTCGGCGGGGTCGAGCCGCTGCGCGGCGGCCACTCGCGGCTCGTCAGCCTCGACCTGGCGGCGCTGCGCGAGGTCGCGGTCGACCGGCGCTCGCTGACGGCGCGGCTCGGCGCCGGGCTGCGCGGCCCCGAGGCCGAAGCGGCGCTGAACGCCGAGGGAGTCGTGCTCGGCCACTACCCGCAGTCCTTCGAGTACGCGACGATCGGCGGCTTCGCGGCGACCCGCTCCGCCGGGCAGGCATCGAGCGGTTACGGCCGCTTCGACTCGCTGGTCAGCTCGGTGCGGCTGATCGCGCCGACGGGCGACCTGCGGACGCTGGAGACGCCGCACACGGCCGCGGGGCCGGCCCTGCGCGAGCTCGCCATCGGCTCCGAGGGGGTCTTCGGCGCGATCCCCGACGTGACCGTGCGCGTCCGCCCCGAGCCGGCGCGGCGCCGCTACGAGGCCTGGATCGCCGAGGACTTCGAGGCGGGGACGGAGATCGTCCGCGCACTCGCCCAGGGCCCCGGGCTACCGGACGTGATCCGCGTCTCCGACGCCGAGGAGACCGGGGTCTCGCTGCTGCTCTCCGGACCGCGCGGGCTCGCCGCCCGGGCCTTCGACGGCTACCTCGGCCTGCGCCGCAGACGCGGCGGCTGCCTGATCGTCGTCGGCGTCGAGGGCGAGGAGGAGTCGGTCGCGCGGCGGCGGGCGCTCAGCGTGCGCGCCCTGCGCCGCGGCGGCGCCGCATACCTCGGCCAGGCCGCCGGCCGCTCCTGGGAGCACGGGCGCTTCCAGGGCCCCTATCTGCGCGACACGCTGATCGGAATGGGGGCGATGGTGGAGACGCTGGAGACCTCGCACAGCTGGTCGCGCCTGCACGAGCTGCACGCCGCGGTCGGCGCCGCGATCCGCGACTCGCTCGCCGCGCAGGGCACCCCGGGACTCGCTTTCTGCCACCTCTCGCACGCCTACGCCGACGGAGCGTCGCTCTACTTCACCTTCATCTCCCGCGCCCGCCGCGGCGCCGAAGTCGAGCAGTGGCGGCAGGTCAAGCGCGCCGCCTCGGAGGCGATCGTCGCCACGGGCGCCACGATCACCCACCATCACGCGGTTGGCCGCGACCACACCCCCTACATGGAGGCGGAGGTGGGTCAGCTGGGCTTGGACGTCCTGCGCGCCGTGAAGGAGCGCCTCGACCCCGCCGGGATCATGAACCCCGGCAAGCTGCTTCCGAGCTAGCCGCCCTGCTGGCCGGCTTTGGCGACCGGGCCGGTGATCTTGCCGGTGAGCACCGTTTCGCCGGTGTAGCGGGGGAGGCTCTTTTCCTTCTTCGCCTTGGCCACTTCGCGCTGGTAGGCGGCGTTTGAGGTGCGTGAGACGTAGACCTGGTTGAAGGCGCCGCCGGCGACGTAGGCGAGCAGTTCGGCCGGGATCGAGAAGCGGGCGCCGAGCTTGCCGTCTTCGCCGACCGGGACGCTGCCGACCCGCAGCGAGAGCTTCGGCGACCGGTATAGCCAGATCGTGTACGACTGGCCCTTTTCGGTCGCTTCGAGGTTTTCGGCGGTCACCTGGAGGACGATTTCTTCCTTGCCGACGCGGCCGAAGATCGCCCGTCCGCTCGCTTCGCTGCCATCTGCCGGTTCGAGCACGGCCTGGGTCACGTTGCCTTCTTCGCTCGCGGCCAGTTCGTTGCCGGGTTCGGCCGCGGAGCCGCTCGGACCCGAGCCCGAGGTGCCGCCGAACAGGGCGACCGCACCGAGCACGATCGCGACGATCGCCAGCCCGCCGCCGGCGATCGCGACGAGGCGGCGGCGCTCGACCGGGACCGGGGCGCGGGTCGGCGCGGGCTGAGGAGCCGGCTTGGGCTCGGGGGCCGGTGCCGGTGGG
>CAYTBC010000317.1:0-2836 GCA_964435765.1 uncultured Desulfosarcina sp. | reverse complement strand
TCCCTCGCCGCGCGCGCGTAGGTCTCGCCGACCGGCTCGCTCAGCTCGATCAACGTGCCGACAGCGTCGAACAGGACGGCCCGCACGTGAAACCCGTCCGTCAGCGGGGTCGTTCCCGCAGGCCGTGCTGCTTCAGACGCCAGAGCAACAGGTCGATCCGGTCCTGGCCGAAGAAGGGTTCGCCCTCGAAGACCATGGTGGGAACGCCCCAGTGGCCGGCCGCTTCGAGGTCGCGTTGGTTCTTTGCGACGACCTCGTCGTGGCCGGTCGGGTCGGCGGAGATCGCCGCGTCCAACTCGGCGAGATCGAGGCCGGCCCGCGCCGTCGCGTCGGCCAGGTGCGAGCCCTCGTGCCAGCCCTGCACCTTGCCGTTCCAGATGATCTTCGAGACCTCGTCGATGAACGGCAGGCCGCGATCGCGCCGCGTCGCCGCGATGCCGAGGCGGGTCAGCCGGTGGATGTACGGCTGCTCCGCCGCGACCTGCCGGGTCGCGTAGTCCTGTACGATCGGGTCGGGATGGGGCCAGCCGTAGTCGATCCCGTAGTACTGCGCGACGCGCATCGTGTCGCGCAGCAAATAGGGCGGCCAGAGCGGGTTGACCCGATCGAAGAAGCCGGGCACGCGCACGGCCAGCGGCAACACCGGCCGCAGCCGGATCTCGACGTCGTGGTCGTTCGCGATCTGCACCAGGCGCCCCGTCGCCAGATACGAGTAGGGGCTGCGGAAGGACCAGAACAGGTCGAAGGAAAGGCTCATGGGCGCAGAAGATCAGACCGCGAGGGAAGAGGGAAGGGCGTCTCAGCCGCCTCGGGCGAGCTCTTCGATGATCTCGCGTACGCGGGCTTCCTCGGGCGGATCCTCGCGCGGCTGCGGAAAGCCGATGCGCGCGACGCCGTGAAAACGCTCGCGGAGGCGCGGAACGATCTCGTCGTAGCGGCCGACGGCGGCGAACGCGTGCACGACGTCGTCCGAGATCGATCTCGCCATCTCGTCCCACTTTCCGTCGCGCGACAGGCGGTTTAGCCGCTCCCCGAGGTCGCCCCAGCCGTGCGCTTCCAGAACCCCGAAGTACGAAGGCGTGGAGCCGTAGAACGACAGCTGGCGGCGGACCGACTCGAACTGCCGCTGTACGGCCTTTTCGTCGGGGCCCGTGACGATGAATCCGCCGCCCGCGAGCTCCACCTCCGAGGCCGCGCGCCCGGCCTTGGCCGCCCCGCGCGCGATGTTGGGCAGGATCACCTCGTCCAGGTACTTGCGGGTGCAGAAGCTGTGCAGGCGGACGCCGTCGCACACCTCGCCGGCGAGCCGGCACATCGCCGGGTTCACCGCCGAGATGGCGACCGGAATGCGCGGATGATCGATGGGGCCGGGATTGAAGAACGGCGTCGTGTACGTGTAGCGGTAGAACTCGCCGGTGAACGACGGTCGCGTGCCGTTCTGCCAGGAATCCCAGATCGCGCGCAGGACCGTCACGTACTCGCGCATGCGGGCGACCGGAGCTTCCCACTTCACCGAGAAGCGCTCTTCGTTGTGCTTGCGGACCTGGCTGCCGAGCCCGAGCGTGAAACGCCCCTTGGAGAAGCGCTGCAGATCCCACGCGACCTGCGCGACGATCATCGGCGCGCGCGGGAAGGCGATCGCCACCGAGGTGCCCAGGCCGAGACGCATGCTGTGCTCGGCGGCGACGACGAGGGGCAGGAATGGGTCGCGGTTGGTCTCCGGCGCCAGCGCCGTAGCGTAGCCGAGAGCCTCGATGCGGCGCGTCGCCGCCGGCACGCGCCACAGGTCGTCGGTGGGAACCGCGGTCTCGACGATGAACCGCTGCGAGCTCGTGCTGCGCATCACACCTCCCGATTGTCCGAAGCGCGAGCCTACCGTCCGCGCCGGTGACGAGACAAGCGCGCCTCCCGCCTCAACCGTCTCGGTACAGCTTGGGCCGGTGGCGTACCGCGTCGAGAAGAGTGAGGTCGTTGGGCTCCATCTCGTAGCCCTTCGGATGAGGCGGTCGGGGCTCGAGCCCCAGCGCGGCGACGACGCGCGGATGCTGGTAGTAGCCCCCGTAGGTGTGGAAGGTCAGCGGCAGGACGAGGGCCTGCTGGTTCAGCAACTCCAGCCGGTCCGCCTTGGGCAGCGCTGCGAAGTCCCGCGCGCCGCGGGCGCGCGCCTGCTGGTCGAGATCCGACAGACCCTGCGCGATCATCGGCCGCAGGTCGGGCATCTTCCGCAGCGCCTCGTCGACGTAGCCGGCCAGACCGAGCTCGCCCGCGCCGGGCAGCCTGCCGTCGCCGCTCGGCGGAATGATCTCGTCGAGCACGCCGGCGAGCGTACGCCGCTCCTCTTCGGAGAAGCCGCCGTCGCTTGTCTCGTCGGTCATGTTCGAAACGTCCTCCACCCGCGCGCCGCCCTCAGTCGAAGAGGTTGGCGAGGTTCTTCTTGATCGTGTCGGCGATGTAGAGGGCGAGGGCCTGGATGGTGTTGGTCGGGTTCACGGCCGCCGCCGTCACGAAGATGCTGCCGTCGATGACGAACAGGTTGCGGACGTCGTGGCAGCGCCCCCATTCGTTGACCACCGACGTCTTCGGATCGGTTCCCATCCGCGCCGTTCCCATCAGGTGCCAGCCGGCGAAGGGCAGGGGAGCCTCGGCGACGGTTTCCCGCGCGCCCGCTGCCTGCAGCACCTCCTTCCCCCTGGCGACGCTGTGCTCGAGCATCTGGCGGCTGTTGTCGCTCAGTCGGTAGGTGATCTTCGGCGCCGGGATGCCGTCGGAGTCGGTCAGATCCGGATCCAGGGTGACGCGGTTCTCGCCCTCCGGAAGGTCCTCGCAGATGACGACC
>CAYTBC010000316.1:0-2867 GCA_964435765.1 uncultured Desulfosarcina sp. | reverse complement strand
GCCTCCCCCTGACGGCGGACAAGCTCGCCGTGTCGGGCGATGGATTGAAGTCGCTCTGCGATTTCTCCGGCCTGATCTCCTGCGAGCAGCGTGACGGCACGGTCCTCGTGGCCGAACCGACCGCTACCGGGACGCCGACTGCCACCCGCACGCCGACCGCTACCGTCTCCACGGCGACGGCGACCGCGACGCCGACGGCGTCTCCGTTCCCCAGCGCGACGCCGATGCGGTGCGCCGGGGATTGCGACGGTGACGGCGTGGTCATCATCGGCGAGCTGATCGCAAGCGTCCGCGTAGCCCTGGGCGCATCGCCGCCGAGCGAATGCGCGGCGAGCGACGTCAACGGCGACGGGCTCGTGACCGTCAACGAGCTGGTGGCGGCGGTCGCGCGCGCGCTGAACGGCTGTGCGATCTGACCCTGGGCCCAGGCGGTATTCCGCCAGGTTGACGCGGAATGCGGCGTCGCTCTACACAGACGGTCTGCGATCCGTCCTCGGTTGGGGGAACGCCGAGGCGAACAAAGGAGGGGGGATGGCGTCTCGCACTCGGAATTCGCTCCGGAATCTCATCGTCGCGCTCACCATCAGCGTCGTCGCCATGGGCTGCGGCGACGACAACGACGTCGCCCATCCGACGCCGACGCCGCCGGCGACGGCCACGGTGGTGGCCACGGCGACCGCCGAGCCGAGCGCGACGCCGAGCCCGACCGCGACCGAGGAGCCAAGCGCCACGGCGACGGCGACCGAGGAGCCCACGGCCACCGCGACGGCGGGCAATCCCGTGCTCGCTCTGCCGGTCGACGCGACCATCGGTCTGCCGGGCCTGACGTCCAGCATCGACGTCGCCGTCGACTCGATCGGCGAGCCGCACATCTACGGAGTCGACCAGAGCTCGGGGCTCTTCGTTCAGGGCTACGAGACCGCCAAGGTGCGCTTCTGGCAGATGGACGCCTTCCGTCGCGTCGCCGAGGGACGGCTGAGCGAGCTCTTCGGACGCCTCACCCTCGGCATGGACGCCGAGATGCGCACCGTGTTCACGACGCGCAAGGGCCAGCGCATCGAGGAGGCGCTGTGGGAGCGCCTGGTCGACGAGGCGCCCGACTCCGCCCAGCTGGCACAGGCGTTCTCGGCCGGGGTGAACGCGTGGCTCGCCGACCTGCGGGCCGGGCGCAACGGCGCCACCCTGCCGCCGGAGTACGGGATCGTCGGCCTCGGGCCGGAAGCGCTCGACGACTGGCGCCCGCAGGACTCCCTCGCCATCGGTCGCCTGCAGGCATGGTCGCTGTCGGAAACCCTGGGCGAGGAGATCGGCGCCGCCGAACGCGTAGCCGCCCTGCCCGACGCGCTGCTGCGCGACGTGTTCCGCAGCGCCCCGGCGGCGCCGGCCACGGTGCTTCCGGTGGGAGGCTCGGCGCAGGCTGGTGGTGCGGGTGCAGCCGCCGCTGCGCGAGTGCCGGCGATGCCGCCCCTCGAGACCCTGCGCCTGGTGCGCGAGATGCTCGACCGCAACGCCGACCTCAATCCGATCGGGCGGCCGCAGCGCGGTCTCGGCAGCAACAACTGGATCGTTTCGCCCCAGCTGTCCGCCAACGGCTTCGCCATGCTGGCCAACGATCCGCACCTGCAGCTCTTCAATCCTCCGATCTGGCACATGGTGCAGCTCGACGGGGGCGACGGCCTGCGCGTCAATGGCGTGAACTTCCCCGGACTGCCCGGTGTCATTCTCGGCCACAACGACTTCGGCGCCTGGGGCGCCACGGTGGCCGTCTTCGACGTCACCGACGTCTACGTCGAGACGATCACCACTCCCCCCGACTACCCCGCGTCGCCGCGCACCGTGCTGTTCAACGGCAAGCAGGTTCCCGTTCTGCGCATCGACGATTCCATTCGCCTGAACGACGGCACCAGCGTGCCCCTCGTCATCGAGGTCGTCCCCCACCACGGGCCGATGGTGCCGGACCCGGATCTCGGCGACGGCGTCGAAGGGCTGGCGGCCACCGGCATGAGCTTCCGATGGACGGGGCAGGAGGTGACTCTCGACTCGCTCTTCCTCAACCAGCTCAACCGGGCGCGCAACGTCGACGAGTTCAAGGACGCCATCCGCCACTTCGCCGTCGGCGCGCAGAACTGGGTGTGGGCGGACATCCACGGCGACATCGCCTACTTTCCGTACGTCCTGGTTCCGCAGCGCACCAAGGGCACGGTGCCGTACCTGCCCATGCCGGGCACGGGAGAGGCCGAGTGGCTGCAGGATGATCAGGGGAATCCGCTGTGGCTGCCGGAGGACCAGTTTCCGCAGGCGGTCAACCCGCCGCTCGGCTACCTGGCCACCGCCAACAACGACCAGATCGGCAACACACTCGACAACGACCCGCTCAACGACCCGCTCTATCTCACCTTCACCGCCGATCTCGGCTTTCGCGAGCAACGCATCCAGGACATGCTGTCCAACCGCGCCAAGCTGCGCCCCGAAGGGGCCAAGATCACCATGGCGGACATGTCCGCCTACCAGTACGACACGGTCAGCCTCGAGGCATCGCGTCTGGTCCCCTTCCTGTTCGCGGCGGCCGACGAGCGTCCGGATCTGGTGACGCCGTCGATGGCCGACGCGATCGAGCGCCTGCGCGTCTGGGGTACGGACAAGACCGGTTCGCCGGCCTGGAGGATGACCTCGGGCATCGACGCGGCGGCGGAGCGCGACGACGTCACGCCGCGAGTGCAGCCGGTCACGGACGAGGAGCGCGCCGACGCGGTCGCCTCGTCGATCTACGCCGCGTGGAGCACGCGTCTCGGGCGCAAAGTGTTCGCCGACGACTTCGCCGGCACCGGCATCGGCGTGCCCGGCGGGGACGATGCCACCAAGGCGCT
>CAYTBC010000315.1:0-2885 GCA_964435765.1 uncultured Desulfosarcina sp. | reverse complement strand
CCACCCAAGCCTTTACCCGGCTTCAGAACGTCCAGATTCGCGGTAGGGCTATCCAGCGCTCGGGAGTATTCCGGGAGCTGGGGGCGGATATGAACACCGCCATTACCCGCCCGATTCACGCGATTGCCCGAGTCCTGAATGGGGACAATCCGGACAGTTTGTATCTTTACGATCGTGGCGGGTATATACACTCGACGGACGGAAAAACGGTCACAGATGTGTCGGTAGAGGGACACACTTCCAACTCTATCGGGACCCGCGTCACCACCGCTACCCTCGGGGGCTGCACGTACTTCGCGCGGAACAGCGATAAGCCGGTAGGGATCGCGCCTACCGATACGGCTTTCTCGAACGTACTGACCGGCTCCGACTGGGAGGATTATACCTGGAGAGTGGTCCGCGCTTTCGACGATCGGCTGTTTCTGTTTTCCGGTGCGGACGGCTCGACGTTGTACGACCGCCGGGTCATGTGGTCCGGTCCTACCTACGATGGCGCTATCGTCGCCGACTGGGACACAGCGAGCCGGGCATCCTCCTCGGGATGGGTAGACCTTCCTGGGATGATTGGTGAGATCCTTGATGCCCAGGCCCTGGGTAATCAGTTGCTGATCTACACCGACAACTCGCTCCGTAGGCTCTATCGGCTTGGCGCTGGATCTGCTTTCGTCTACGGCACCGAAGAGGTCTTCAACGACGACGGGGTATTGGCTACTGGCCTAGTAGTTTCCATCGCTGAGGTCGGCCACTTTGTAGTCGGGAAGAACTCGATCTACTTGACCGATGGCGTCACACGGAAGCAGATTGCGATGGATGTGGTCGAGAACTACTTTCGTGACATAATCGATGTTACGCAGCTACACCGGGCGTTTGCGTTCGCCGACTACCGCAACTCCGAGGTTTGGGTCTGCTATGTCAGCAACGACTCGGAGGCCCACTGGACCCCGGACACCTATTGCAATCAGGCGCTGGTTTGGTCCTGGAAGTCGGGGACCTTCTCGTTCCGCGACTTACCGAATGTTGGCGCTGTAGCGTCCTTCGATTACAATCCTGATGCTTTGACCTGGGCAGACACCGAAGGCGGTACGATCACGTGGGACACACTGGGAGGCACCTGGGCTCTCGTTGCCGGTATCCCTTACTGGTTCCCCGTGCTTACGTCGGAGCCTTATACGAACTCCGATCATACGATCGACCTTGATGAGTGGACAACTCGCTCGCTTATGGTATACGACGACTTTGAGCGCGGTCGGCTGCTGGCGTCGACTTCACGTAACGCCGGGTTCAGCCTGCTTGAGCGTATCGCTATCCCATTCGATGAGATGCAGTTCCCTATCTGGACTACCAAGGAATTGTCCAAGCTTGTACCTATGATTGCGGCTCCTACTGGCGAAACGTCCCTGGTGGCGATCGGGGGCTCCCAACAGCCGGAGGTCAGTTACACCTGGGAAGACTACCAGGAATGGGACCCGGCCTCCAGCCGCTGGGTAAACTCCCGGATCACTGGGCGGTATCTGGGCTACCGGGTACGTGCCGAGGGAACAAACGGGATGAGCTTCACCGGTGCCGACCTCGATGTCGACGTGATCGCCGAGTTCTAGACTGGGCCTTCCGCCCGGAGGAGGATGCCGCATGGCAAACAACAACGTAGGGGCGCCTTCGTCCCCACTCGGTGGCTATGGGGCACTCTCCAGCAATCGAGGGCTTACAGGGCCTGGAGATCGCCTCCAGCACGACCTGATTGAAATATCCCACGCCGTCGAACGTACGCGCGTAGAGACACTCAGCCGAATGCTCAACTATGTCGACTTGGGAGAGTCCGTCAGCGGCGCGACGGCCATCGAGATCAGTGATGGGTTTTCCCAACTCGCGGTTATGTCCGGCAACGCCATTATCTCATTGACCAATATCCAGCAGCACACTGCTGGAGAGCTTCTTCTGGAGCTGAAAACCAACGGTCACACCGTAACGTGGGGCTCGCCCATATTCTGGCTTCCCTCCGGGTCTGTCCCCAGCACCACATTAAACCGTAGCTACTTGCTTCAGTTCTACCTGATGAAGGACGTGTGGTGGGGGCAGCTTCGAGGGTATAGATCGTGACGCCTGAACAGG
The DNA here is from genome assembly GCA_964435765.1 of uncultured Desulfosarcina sp. Classification (GTDB taxonomy): domain Bacteria; phylum Desulfobacterota; class Desulfobacteria; order Desulfobacterales; family JAFDCJ01; genus JAFDCJ01. The sequence continues at coordinate 776 of CAYTBC010000315.1, read as the reverse complement.
TCAATGAGATATGGCAGCGATCTCCTCGTATCACTATGCTGCGGACTTCGGAATACCACGTGGACATCGACCAATGGATGGGAGTTGTTTGGGTGCACGTTGATTTCACTAAGTGGTCGGCAGCAGTAGCCAAGCGTTTTGTGGCTGACTCGTGGAATGCCCAAAAGCAACTGGGCATCCCCATCGTCTTTGCCGATCACTTTGATGCCCAAGGTGAGCTGCACCGGAAGTTCCTCAAGCTGTGCGGCTTCGTCCCAGCGGGGTTTGACCTCCCGGTAGACGTATCACTCGGTGATGCGCACATTTACTACAGAACCCTTCCGAGTATTCAATTACCCAACCCCGAGAAATGAACATGAAATCGAAACTGTTGCTTGCGGCCCTGGCACTGAGTGTCAGTGCGGCTCAGGCAAACCCCATCCTCACTGCGGACCCGCAGTGTTATGACATAACGGGTGCCGATGCGTCGTGTCCCACCGGCTACGAGGTCAGCGAGGATGATGGTAATAGTTGGCGGTCCTTGGGGTCCGATATCAGCGCCCAGACCATCGTGATTTGGGAAGACCTTGGTCCTTACGGTCTTGGCGCTCACGATCTGCTGGTGCGGGGAGTGAACTCTTGGGGGGTATCCGATGCCGTCCCTTTCGATTTCGTTGCGGGTTTGCCCGTTGCGCCTTCTGGCCTCCGACTGGTCGCCCCCGCTGGATCTGGTTAATCGGGTTCCGGTAATTCCACGCACAATACGGTGAATCTAAAATGAGCTTTGGAGTCGAGAA
>CAYTBC010000314.1:0-2923 GCA_964435765.1 uncultured Desulfosarcina sp. | reverse complement strand
GCCAGCAGCAACAGTCGCCGGGGCGGCTCCACTTCCAGCACCCGCCAAAAATCGAGAGCATCACCCACCATCAAATCGGTCGGATGACGTCGCCCTCTTCGCAGCCCCACCCCTCCGGCGAGGCGATCCAGGATACCGCGCAGCCGCCAGAGGATGTTTAAAGAATACCATCCGGTTTTGCCCCCGATTTTACTGACCGGCTGCCAGACTTCTTCGACCCCGGCTTTAATTTGGGCCCGATAGCCGCAGTTCATGATGGTTCCGCCGGCCCACTCGGCGTCACCGCAATGGGCCCATTCGGGTTCAATCAGCTCGCCGGCATCCATCCAGCAGGTATCCACCTGTCCCTGCTTTAAGCGATCCAGGGCCAGTCGGATGGCTTCGCGGCAGCTGAGTAGTTTGCGGGGCATGATGCTGCGGATGCGGTTTTCGGTGCAAACCGCATCGCTGGTCAACCCTTCGGTCAGCGGCAGCGCGATTGATGTCGGCACCGGACTGATGAAGCGAATCCAGTAGGCACTCAACGTCGGAGTAAGCACCGGCACCGGAATAATAAACCGTTTCCGCAGAACGGCTTCCTCGGCATAGATATCCAGCAGATCACGATAGGTCAGTATATCCGGTCCGCCGATATCAAAGGTTTCACCAACGGTTGCCGCATGTTCGAGGCAGCCCACCAGGTAAGCGATTACATCGCGGATGGCAATCGGTTGATTTAAAGATTGAACCCAACGGGGTGTAATCATGGCCGGCAGTCGTTCGACCAGATAGCGCAGGATTTCAAAGGAGGCGCTGCCGGATCCCAGTATCATCGGCGCCCGCAGGTCGGTAGTCGGGACCGGCCCGGATTGGAGAATATCCGCCACCTCGATGCGGGACTGCAGATGTTTGCTCAAGGTCGAATCTTTGGCTTCTGCCAGCCCCCCGAGATAAATGATCCTTTCCAAACCCGAGGCCGTTGCTGCTGCAACCATGTTATGAGCCGCACGGCGATCCGCCTCAACGAATTTTTCTTTCTGGGCAATCATGGAATGGACCAGGTAATAAGCCGTCCGGCACCCGGCGGATGCCTTTTTAAGAGATGCGAGATCCAAAACGTCCCCGGGTACCAGCTCAACTTGGCTGTGCCCGGCCCACGGGCGGCAAGCCATTTTTCCCGGGCTTCGTCCCATGGCCCGCACCTGATAGCCGGCATCGAGCAAGGCCGGTATCAGCCGCCCGCCGACGTAGCCTGTTGCACCGGTGACCAGGATAGGATCTGATTTCATGGGTAGGCCTGCCTTTCTTGATTCAGCGCAGGATGAAGAATCTTTTTTTTAGCCTGAGCAAACAGCTATGATCTATACCAGTTGCTGATTAACAAAACAATTACTTTCCTTCACCTACCAGCGGCAGCTCTTTGTCCAGCTTGAAGAAAACCAGAAACCTTTCATCTCCATTTCCATCTGTTGACTTTCGGCGCCGCAGGGATTGCAGCAGATCGGTATTCTGCTCTTCTCTTACCTTGGTCAGATAAAGTCTTTTCCCTTTGTAGCCGGAACCTTCTTCTTTAAAAAGAAATGTTGCATGGGGATTGGACTGCAGGTTGTGATGGGAGAGACGATCACGCATAATCATGGCCAGTGTACCATCTTCCATAAAATGCGGACGAGCGTAAACGGCCGCATTAACCTTGCCGGTGCTGTCGGCGGTGGACAGAATTCCCAAACCTTTTGTGTTGTCAAAGTAAAGTTCCAAATTCATGATAGTTTCCTTTAGCCGAGGTGGCATGAGTCGAAATTAACAAGGCAGAACCCTGTGGGATCCTGCCTTGCTTCATTTTTGCTATATTGGTTGGCTATAATTTATGGTAATTGCATTCTGGTTATCCCGCAACATCGATTCCGGGATCACACCCCAGGTGCGGATCTTTGTTTTCACACTCGAAGTTTTTCTCACGCGTGTCGACGTGCCCTTCTTCTCTTTCTTTTTCGCTTTCAATGTAGCTATCTGAATTGGCCATGATAAGACCTCCTTGGTAATTTGGTTTAAACTTCTTGAACAATAAAATACTCACTGAGACGAAAAGGTCAACAAGGGAGAATTGTGGGCATAATAGTAGGTAAAAACTATTAAATCGTGTTCGAGTGAAAGGCGCGATTTATTTCAAAAGCGGAGCGTACCCGGAGTACGTGAGCATTTTGAAATAAGTCCCAACGCAGCAATCGGGCAAGAGATGGCGGTTTTCTTCCAGTTCTAAACGTGGGTCCGCAGCTTGAGCTCCACCGGATGCGGATTCAAAAATGTCTGCTGTTTGAGATAGGGTTGGTCGTATTTTCGGACGTAATGATTCATTAACGTTATGGGGACAACCAGCGGCACAAGTCCCTTATAATATTGGTCGAAGACCTGTAAAAGTTCCTGCTTTTCGTCGGCGTTCAGCTGGTTTTTGAAATAGCCCATCATATGCTGCAGCACATTCATGTTTTTTTTGGCGGTGGTTTTCAGGGCCAGGGTCTCCATCAAAACCTTTTCATATTGAGAAAAAAGATCTTTGATCGGCAGGCTCTTGCCTTCGGCGACCAGTTTGCCCATCAGGCCGGCATGCTTCGGGCTGTGCGATAATATCAAAAGCTTGTTGCGGGTATGAAAATCCACTAAACCTCCCATGGTTGCTTTCTTTGCCAGGGTCTGACGCCAGCGCCGCAGGGTAAAAATGCGTTCGATAAAATTCTCTCTGATTTCAGGGTTGTGAAGTCGACCGTCATCTTCGACCGGGATGCGCGGAAAATGGGCCATTAACTCGCGGGCAAACATGCCGACGCCTTTTTTTTGCGGCATCCCTTTTTCGCTGTATACTTTTACGCGGATCATGCCGCTGCTGGGCGAATCGCTTTTGAAGATGAAACCGCAAAGATCTTCTTTTTCCAGCTCTTTGACACGC
>CAYTBC010000313.1:0-2941 GCA_964435765.1 uncultured Desulfosarcina sp. | reverse complement strand
TGCCTGGTGCTCAGCGGCATAACCAGCAGAGAAGAGATTGCCGATTTTCCATACAGACCTGATTTTGTGCTAAATGGCGTAAATGACATTGTTTCATAACCGCAGCCATTCCAGGCCGTCGTCAACCTCAAACGGCCGGCAAGCGAGTACGCTTCGTCCGCTGGAATCAGTGAGGGCTTTGCACACCTGTTGCCTCAGCGCGCGTCTCAGCTGAACCGGTGCGCCTACTGCGTCAGACTGCATACGCAGGACGCCCTTGCCAACGGCGAAACCACCGATCGCGTCAGCGTATTACCCGCCTGGCGAGAAACCGAGTACTTCACTGTTCTGCCGTAATAAGTAATTTTATTCAAAGAAAAAAAGCAATAGCTCTTCTCACACGAGGCGAAAATGGAGAATAAAACCATACTTATAACCGGATCGACGGACGGAATTGGAAAACAAACAGCTCATGAGCTTGCCGAAATGGGAGCCCAGGTGATCCTGCATGGCCGGAACAAGTCTAAGGCTCAGCAGGTTTTACAGGAGATGGAGCAGAAAACCGGAAACGACCAATTGGATTTTTTTATTGCGGACCTATCGTCATTGCATCAGATCCGCACCATGGGCGCGCAGATCCGGCGAAAATACAACCGGCTGGACGTGCTCATTAACAATGCCGGTGTGGCCATGAATAAGCTTGAAATTTCCGAGGACGGCTATGAAATGACCTTTGCCGTCAATTATCTGGCCGCCTTCGCCCTCACTCTTTTTTTACTGGATTTGTTAACACAAAGCAAATCCAGCCGTATCATCAATGTCAGTTCCATGGTCCACAGCTCATCCCTGAATTTCGACAACCTCGCCGAGCCCCGGTATTTTGACGGTTGGGAGGCCTACTGCCAGTCCAAGCTTTGCAATATTCTGTTTACCAATGAGTTGGCTGAAAAACTCCAAGACCAGGGGGTGACCGTAAACTGCTTGCACCCCGGTGTGATCGACACCAAGCTGCTCAGAGCCAATTTTGGCGGCGGCAGCCCGGTCACCGAAGGCTCACGCAAATTGGTATTTTTAGCCACTGCACCGGAGCTTGCAGCGATGACCGGACAATATTTCAAAGACAACCGGCAAACACGTCCCGCCGAAATAGCATACGATCCTGAAACCCGAAAAAAACTGTGGAATTTAAGTGAGAAATTATGCGGGCTCAGGTAAGTCGGCCAGCGCTTCGGAAGCGTTCGACCGCGCGGGAATTTTTATATCCGCCTCAAGATGGCTGAAACACGCAATGATCGACGGTTTCGGTGTAGGTTATCAGCAAATACTTTTTTTCGTAATGAACGGTGCTGTTCGGGTATTGAGGGGGCTTTGAGTCGGTTGCAAATTTGACCGGATGGCGATCGATGATCTTTTTACGGACCGGAAATACTGGAAAACAATAGGCAATGGTCGGTAGCAGGGCTAGATCATAGGAAGTTGAGTTGATTGGCTCATTTAACGACCCTCAACCGATGCGTCCGGCTCAACCGTTCCCATAAAGCCTTGAGAATCAGAGTTGCTGCCTGATCCCAATGCAGGTATTTATCCGTGGCAGACTGCCGGCAGGATTCCAGCAACTTGTCATTTCTAGGGTACAGCAATTTATTCCTGATATAAAGTCCCAAGGAAAAATAAAGGTTCATGAGATCGTCTTCCGGCATTTTGGCAATATATGATTTGTCTTTGAGACTCAACTGCGATATCAGAAAGTTTATGGCTTCATCAACAGTTTCAGGACGCTCTACGCGCTCAGGCTTGTCGGTTTTTGTGGCAGCGTAAGACGGCGGTGATCGGTCGTCCTTGACAGTTCCCAGGGTATAGAAAAGATCAAGCACAATTGTCACCAGGCTGTAAATTAGAGGGTCTTCTGAAGCACGCGGCCCGGCGACATTTAAAGTCTCAATTTTGTTTTTTGAAATCCAATCCTTAATTAACATCGCTGCCTGAAAGGTCGGCAGTTTTTTGAGATCCATATGAAACCAGGACTTATTATGTTTCATGGCCATTTTACGGGTGTAGGCTGAACCGCCGGACAGCGAACCGTGGGATATAATCAGGGTGCCATCGGAATCGATTACATTCTTTTCGGTTCGTTTGGGATAACTTTTAGTAGACATTTCCTGAAGGCCATATGCCTCCGAGATGGGGCCGTCTTCAGCAAGACGGCCTTTCGGCACCCATCCCCCGTGCGGGATCTTATGCGTGACGGCAAAGTCAAGCGCTGCCCGGTCCGCTCCGGTCTGACCGCCGGATATGATTTTACTGATCATAGCGTCTCTTTAGTTGAGTGGTTATCAGGAATTGTTCCAGGCTAAGGGCTCACTCAAAAATAACTAAAATTGTGAACTTATTTTCTCGTGAACCCTAAGGCAGCGTCATGGCGTTGATGATACACCATTTCCGGTAAAAGGGAAATTCCAAAAAGGACTGATGATGATACAACTTACAAAATGGAGCCATGCCAATGAAGCTGCAACCCTTGCTGACGCAAGCCCTCGATGTCCACAAAGAAGCTATCCTGAATTTTAGCAAAGACCTCATCAGAATTGCGAGCGAGAATCCGCCGGGAAATTACTACCGCGAGTGCACGGACCGCATTCGCCTGGAGTTGGAACGCCTCGGGTTGGCCTGCCGGGTGGTGCAGGTGCCCGGCGATCCTGACCGGCCCCGCTACAATTTGCTCAGCTTCTACGGCGACGGCCGGCGCACGCTTTACTTTCATGGACACTATGATGTGGTGCCTGCTCAAAGCCGTGAGCAATTCAATCCGCGGATAGAGGATGGGCGGCTGTACGGCCGCGGCGCGGCAGATATGAAATCGGCCCTGGCGACCATGATCTACGCCGCATATCTGCTTAAGGAGCTGAAAGTGCCCCTGCAGGGGCGCATCGGCCTATGCCTGGTGGCTGATGAAGAAACCGGC
>CAYTBC010000312.1:0-2953 GCA_964435765.1 uncultured Desulfosarcina sp. | reverse complement strand
GCCGAAATGGCCGCGGTTATCGAAAAGCAGGATATCGCCGTCGGGCAGGATGTCGGGATCGTGCTGGGACATCCAGGGGCCGCGCATGGCCCAGACGATTTTTTCGGTTTGTACATCCAGCAGCATAATGGTACCGCCGGCAAGCTCTCGAAACGACAACAGCACCTGTCCGGCCGCTGCCTGCGGAACCTTGCGGGCCAGCCGTGCGGCGGCCGCTTCATCGAGGAAATCCACGCCGTTGGCATGCAGGGGATCGCCAAGGCTGTAGTAGGGCACCAGCCACAACAGCCGGCGGAAATCGGACCGGTTGATGGCATCTATCAGCGGGATCTTTTTCAAGGTCCGGCCGTCGGGCGAGACGACTGCCAGGAAATCCTCGAGGATCGGCAGGCCCAGATGGTCCACTCCCTTCGGCGCCTGCTTCCGAAAGGCATGGGTGAGTCCATAGATACGGCCGTCAGGGCCGATGTCGAAATCGTGGTGAAAATGGTCCAGGTTTTTCCAGATGAGATTCGAATCGCGGTCGAGCTTGGCCATGCCGTAACCGTAAGGCGTATCCCCCACGCCGATATAGATCACCAGCAGGTCCCCGTTGGGAAAGAGCCGCGCCTTGCGCATCGTGACCCGCTCATCGGGCACGGGATGACGTACAGCGGCGGAGTTGTCCCACAGCGTGCTGTACTTGCGATGCCATTCGTGGACCACCCGGCCGTGCATATCGATGAGGAAGGCCCTGGCGGCATGGCCGGACGTATACAGCGTCAAGCCGTTATAGGCGCGTTGGGGGTCGTAGACGGTCACTCCCCGTTTTGTTGTTCGGGCCGGTGCCCACAGGTCGGTGGCCACCGGATCGTGGTACCGAGAGAATTTACTATAATATGCCGCCCCGGCCCGGTAGGCGTTGCGGACTAAACCCGTGGGGGAGAGCCGGGCAACAGTGGCGATCGAGCCGCCGACGAAGGCCAGGAACACGACCGCGACGATAAACAGCATAAATGAAACCTGGAGGGAGAACGATCCTTTCGTTCCCCGGGGAGACGTGGAATTTGCCGACGGATTCTTCCTTCTGTCAGCTAACATGGGTTTGCCTTTACCTGCCGAAAAAGTTGTTTCAATGGACTGGCAGTCGCTACTGCCTGGCCGATGATGGACGCTTATCCATCTGCATATGTACCCGCAATCGGCATGCCAAGATGAAATATTAAAATTAATTATTTTAAAACAAATACTTAGGGTAAGGATAACTAAACGGGTGCGGTTCAGATGAAGGTAAAACCCTACAGTATCGACCCGCTGGTCATGAAAGCCGGCTAAAAACGGCCGTCATTATTGAATCCAACTGAAGGAATTATCCTGCACATGGTTTTTCGGACAGACCGGATTCAAACCAACGCCCCGTTTCAGTTCGTCGGCGGCAGGTCTTCAGCCGGTCCCTCGCGAAGGGCAGTTTGTCAGGGTCCGGATCAGCACGCCGACGAGGCAGCAAGGCAGGCGGCCGATCGTTTCCGTCGGGAGTGAAAAACGGTGGATTCCAGCGGCGGCAGCTGGCTTTCGATTTGCCGGTGAAGCGGTTCGACGCGGGGGGGGGGGGAGTTTCAGGGCCGCACCCAGGTTGCGGGGATTTTCATCAACGCCGAATCCCGGCGGATCGGTGGCGATCCCAAAAAGGATTCCATCCGGTTCGTGGAAGTAGAAGGTCCGGAAATAGCGGCGGTCCCGGACGTCGGTGACGGCCATGCCGCGGTGCCGCAACCGCTGCTGCCAGGCCGCCTGTTCCTTGCTGTTACGTGTGCGGGAGGCGATGTGATGGACGGTCCCGCCGCCAGGGTTGCCTCGGGGAGCGGACGGGCCCACAACCACATCGAGCAGGTGCCCCGGCGCCTGCGCATCCGGCATGGCAAACCGATATCGGTTGCCTTCCTGCCGGGTCGGTACCATTCCCATGGATTCAACGATCATCCTTCTTATTGGGCATCGTCATATTCGCATCTCGTCGTGCATGCTTCGAACCGGTCGGCACAATCTTTTCGGGTTTTAAGCACGGTATCGCAGGTTTCGTGGAAACGGGAGCACTGATTCAAACAGTCGCGCCGTTTCTCCAGATGTCTGTTCAGTTTCATGGCCTATCTCCTTTTTTTTGCGTGTAACGCATGACTCACGTTTAACTTGGGTGCCGGCACCCTAACGCCTTTCTTCTAAAATAGTCCTCGTGCATGCAGAATCAAGACCGGTTGATATTCAGCAAGCGCGGATCCACTATACATCGAGGATCAACCCTTTCCCCGAGCGGCTCCCCTCCGGCGCGGCAACGAAAAAACGATCGGCATGAGCGCAGTGGATGCACAACAGTCCTATTGGGATCGGATTCCGGCTTGCCGACGGCGGGGTTTTCCGCCATCATGCCATGATCTGGATATTCGGCGCTCTTGTCGGATTTCAGCATTCTCAGGGAGGAAACCCTGGAGGTGACGACGATGAACGGAAACGCGGCGCCAATTTTTCAAATCCTCGCCATAAAGACATGAGCAGGTTCTCAGGACCCGCGCCCCAGTTTTTTACACAACGCGGTCATTTGCTTCTGTTCCTCCGCCGACAAACGGCCGGTCGCCTGGATCAGGACCTCAAGGATCCGCGAAAACAGGTCGCTGATCAACGCCTTGCCCGCCGCCGTCAGGTGCAGGTCGACGTAGCGCCGATCATCGGGATTGCGCATCCGCGCGATCAACCCGCGTCGTTCCAATATGGCGCACAGCTGGGTTACATTGCCCTCGCTGGTGAGAATTTTGCCGGCCAGGGCCTTCTGGCACATGGGGCCCAGATGATGCAGGGCTTCGAGCACGCCGAAGGCGCTGGGCTTCAACCCATACGGTGCCAATACCGCCTGCTGGGTCCTGAGCAGCTGTCCGGAAGCGCGCATGAGGCAGATGAACAGATTCAAGGCGCGTTTTTCGGT
>CAYTBC010000311.1:0-2993 GCA_964435765.1 uncultured Desulfosarcina sp. | reverse complement strand
TTGCGCCCCATCTACGGCCCGTTCGAAGCGTCGATGGACCGCTTCATCAAGCTCAAGAAGAACGACTTCATCGGCCGCGAGGCCGCCGCGCGCGAGCATGATGACGGACCGAGGCTGATGCGCGTCTCCTTCGCCATTCGTGCCGAGGATGCAGATGTCATGGGCGACGAGCCGGTCTGGGCGAGGACCGACACCGATTACGGCACGGCTGAGGCGCCGCACGGCTATGGCGCGCAGCGCTACGCCGCCGACGGCAGCGAGGCCCCGGCGAGCCCCGACACGGGCGCGGTGCGCGACGGCTGGCGCGTCGTCGGCTGGGTGACATCGGGCGGCTATGCCCACCACGTCGGGATGTCGATGGCGCAGGGCTATGTGCCCACAGCGCTGGCCGGCGAAGCCGGGGAAGGCCTGTTCGAGGTTGAAATTCTGGGCAAACGCCATCCTGCCCGAATCCTGGCCGAGCCGCCCTTCGATCCGGCCGGAGAACGCATGCGCGGGTGATCGACGGCCCGTCGTTGTCCACTGGAAAACGTGGCGTATCTCGTTGATCTTGTCTGCCCTGGAGGCGTGTGCCGGCTTGCCGCCATGTGCCCGAATGCACATTGCCTGCAATGTCCACATAACCATTTATTGAGCAGATTTATTTCTTCGACTTGGCTATGGTATCATGTCGTGAAAGGCAGACATGGGATGGGCAAAGATCATGTTGGCTTGTGGCGCAAGACTTTTGACACTTCTGCTCGTTTTCACCGGTTTGGCGAGCATTGCCGGGACGGCGTTTGCTGAAAAGCGGGTTGCGCTGGTCATTGGCAATTCGGACTACGTTCACGCCCCGACGCTCAGGAACCCGGCCAATGATGCCACGGCGATGGCCGCGAGGCTTGAAAAGCTCAACTTCGAGGTCGTCAAGGGCATCAATCTCGACCAGAGCGGCATGCGCAAGGCCATCAACGAGTTCGCCCAGGACGTCGCCAGCGCCAATGTCGGACTTCTGTTTTACGCCGGTCATGGCCTGCAGGTGGACGGCGTCAACTATCTGCTGCCCATCGACGCCGAATTGCACAACGAGATCGATCTCCAGTTCCAGGGCGTCAGTGTCAATCTTCTGCTGCGCATCATGGAGAGCAAGAAGCGCACCAGCATCGTTCTGTTGGATGCTTGCCGCAACAATCCGCTTGCCGAGCAATTGGCGCGTTCGATTGGCACCGGCGCGCGTGGCAGCACCGTTTCCTCGGGCCTTGCCCGTATCGATTCGGGTGTCGGGACCTATATCGGCTTTTCGACGAGCCCGAGCCATGTCGCGCTGGACGGCGACGGCGACAACAGCCCGTTCACGACGGCGCTCCTCGACCATATCTCGACGCCCGGCGAGGACATCGAATCGATCATGCGCAATGTGCGCGAGGACGTGATCGACATGACCAATGGCAGCCAGGTGCCCTGGGGCAATTCCTCGCTCGTCGGCCATGGCTTTGTTTTCAACAAGGCGCCCGCGTCCAAGAAGGAAGAAAAGGTCGCCTCGCTGGCGCCGCCGCCGGTTGCGCCGCTCAGCAAGCCGGCGACCCCGCCCAGCACCGACCAGGCGCTTTCTGCGACGGACAAGCAGCTTGAGCTGGCGTTCTGGAACGCCATCAAGGACCAGAATGACGTTCGCATGCTGCTTTCGTATCTTTCGAAATATCCAAACGGCGAGTTTGCCGAACTGGCCAGGCTGAAGATCGACGCCGCGATTACTGGCAGATCGGTTCCTCTGAACGACAGGGCGGTCACGGCTCAGCCGCCGGCGCCGCCTGCCGTCAAGCCGAGCGATCAGGCCGCAAGTGAAAAGACGCCTCGCGCGTCGGGCGCTGAATCGGGTGGCATGACGGCCGAGGACGTCTACTGGCAGTCGATCTCCAATTCGAAGGACCCGGGCTTTTTCGAGGCCTATCTCCAGCAGTTCCCGAACGGCACGTTCAGTTCGCTCGCCAAACTGAAGATCGAGCTTCTCAAGCGGGCCGCGGCCGCCCAGAAGCAGGCTGAGGCCCGCAAGCAGTCCGAGGCTTCGAACAACAACAAGCCGGATACGCAGCCTGACCAGGTGGCGAGCCTCGAGAAGCGCAGCCTGGATGTCAGGCCCGTTCAGCCGCAGCCGGAAATTGTGCGCGAGCCCACGCGCGAGGATATCCGCGCCATCCAGGAGGAACTCAACCGTCTCGGCTGCTCCGTCGGGCGTGCCGACGGCATCTGGGGTTCGAAAAGCCGCAGCGCCTTGAGCGATTATGCCGACAATGCCGGCGTCAAGCTCGCATCGCTTGAACCCAGCCTGTCGCTGATCGAGGATCTCAAGGTCCAGAAAGGCCGTATCTGCCCGCTGGTCTGCGGTCGCGGTTTCGTCGAGAGGAATGGCCAGTGCGAAAGGATCGCCACGACGCCCGCTCGCCAGCCGACAGCCAGTTCGCCTCCGCGCGTTGTACAGCAGGTAGCACCCGCGCCGGCCCCGCAAATCAGGCGGCGCATCATTCGCCAACCGAACTTGCGGCAGAGCCCCTTCCAGGATCATGGCACAGAGGATCCGTGATCGGAGCCGGCTGACGTCGACACGAAAACGTGCTTTACGGAGCAAGGCTCTGTCAGCTTGGTCTGCTGAAGGGTGGTGGCCGTCCGCCCGGTTATCGTTGTTGAGGGGTTCGAGCGTTTCTGCCTCGAACCCCTTTGATATTCTGGAAGAAAATAGCGATCTCGGATAAAAGCTGCCCCGGCTCGATCGGCATCGCATCAGCCTGACGCAACGCGTTCCCGCGTTGTCACGTCCCCGTACGTTGCCCTGCATGGCGCAGAAATTCATCGGTTTGTCGCCGTGTGTCCGAATGCACATTGCCTGCAATGTCCACATAACCATTTATTGAGCAGATTTTTGTCATCGGCAGAAATATGTTAATATGAAAAGAAAGCAGACAGGGATGGGCTAAAGTTTATGTTGGCTTGGCGCAAGACTTTTGACACTTCTGCTC
>CAYTBC010000310.1:0-3009 GCA_964435765.1 uncultured Desulfosarcina sp. | reverse complement strand
GGCCGGCCCGCCGCAAGGCGGCTGCCGATGTTTCGACTGCGCCCACCAGCCTGGCCGATGCGCTGTTCACCACCACCCAGCAACGGGTGCTGGCCCTGATCTTCGGTCAACCCGGCCGAAGTTTCTACGCCTCCGAACTGATCGAACGAACCGGCTCCGGCTCCGGTGCCGTGCAGCGCGAGCTCAAGCGGCTCGCATCCAGCGGCCTGGTGACGGTCAAGCGTATCGGCAACCAGAAGCACTACCAGGCAAACCCCGACTCGCCGGTATTCGAGGAGCTGAGCAGCCTGGTGAAAAAGACCGTCGCGCTCGCCGCGCCGATCCGTGAGGCGCTCATGCCGCTGGCCGACCGGATCGATTTGGCAATTATCTACGGTTCCGTTGCGAAGGGCACGGATACCGCAGCGAGTGACATCGACATCCTGATCGTTGGCGACGGATTAACCCTGGAGGATATCTACGCAGCGCTGTCTCCGGTGGAGACGGATCTGGAACGTAAGATCAGCCCCACCCTGTATACGAGGAAGGAGTTCGCGGACCGGAAGGCAGCCAACAATCCCTTCCTGGGCCGGGTACTTTCCGGTGAACACCTGACGCTGATCGGCGAGGGACATGAGCCATCCGCAGCTTGATAACCTGGTCCGCATCGGCCAACTGAAGGCCGAGCCACCATCGGAGGCCGAATGCCAGGGACTGCTGCGTTCCGGCCTGCATCGGCTCGAAGATGCAGGCCTGAAGGAGCTTAGCCTGGAGAGTCGATTCGACCTGGCCTACAACGCCGCTCATGCGCTGGCCCTGGCGGCGCTGCGGTATCGGGGTTACCGGTCGGAATCACGCTACCTGGTATTTCAGTGTCTGCAACACACCATCGACCTGCCCAACGAACAGTGGCGCGTGCTCGATCAGGCGCATCGCAAGCGGAATCTGGCAGAGTATGAGGGTGACATCGATGTGGATGAACAGCTCGTCGCAGCTCTGCTGCGCGTTACCGATCAGGTGGCTACACGTGTGAAAGAGCTTATTAAAGGATCTTGATATGGGGGTGACACCACAACAGAACCAAGCAATGGTTAACCTGTTGTAAGTATGCAGCGGATTGTTTGTGCTGGGTCTGGCAAGACGGGAGTCGGCAGGCGTAGGGTTGTTAATCATCTTGACCATAAGGGTTCTGATAAATTGTTACCTGCCAATATCCGCGAAAAGGACGAAGGAGCGGAACGCTACGCGACACCATCGTGCAATAGATAGCAACCGCTTAAATCAGGACGGGAGACTATGCCGAACGATAACGAAAACACCGGGCAACAAGAGATTGAACAGTCACCTGCGCTGCGCGCGCTGGAAAACCTGCGCCTACGACTGCTGGACCTTACTGCTCGCAACCGCCTGATCAATTACAAACATAGCAAACGCGGCAGCCTGCGTGTGATCGACGAACTGCCCAACCAGCTGGTGGAGACCTTGCTGGCGGATAACGAAATGCGCTTCGAGGCGATCCCGGAGCCGACGGAAGCGCAGCTGATCGCGGCCGATTACCTCAGGTTCGATGAAGAAACCCAGCGGTTGGTGCGGTTGCGCAATGACCCAAGTGCAGAGGAGTGGGCCAGACACCGCGGTTTTGCAACCGGCTATGAGGTGCCCGAGTCATCTGTCGATGACGCATCGGGCAAGCATTCAGACAACGCCATTCAGACGCTGTTGTATCCATACGAAATGGAAGCGCGGCTGAAAGGACTGCAACAGACAGCCGAGTCCGCCATCCAGGAGATGGGAGCAAATATTCTCTATCTGGCCTTTGGGTTTCTGGAATGGTACGAAAGCAATGACAGCGATACCGCACGTATTGCGCCGCTGTTTCTGGTGCCGTCGCGCTTGCACAAAGGGCGCCTCAACCCGGCTACTCGTACCTATGAATACAGGCTGAGCTATTCCGGCGAAGACATTATTCCTAATCTATCGCTACGTGAGAAACTGCGGGTCGATTTCGCCATGGCCCTCCCGGAGCTGGACGAGAACACCGTCCCGGAGGACTACTTCAGTGAAGTCCAGACACTGATTGAGGCCAAGCAGCCACGCTGGCGGGTAAGACGCTACATTTCGCTAGCCCTGCTCAACTTCAGCAAGCTGTTGATGTATCTAGATCTTGATCCTGCGCGCTGGCCGGAAGATGCCAGTATTGTGGCGCACCCCGTCGTGTCGCGGTTTTTATCCGGCTACGAGCAGGAGGGCGATTCGCCCGGCAATCTGGGTTTTGGCGAGGAGTACCTCATCGATGAGAAGGAGGAGATACATGCCAAGTATCCCTTGATCGATGATGCCGACAGTTCACAGCACAGCGCCCTGATCGATGCGGTCGATGGTAAGGACCTGGTAATCGAGGGGCCGCCCGGTACTGGTAAATCACAGACCATCACCAACCTGATTGCCGCGGCCATGGCGCAGGACAAGAAGGTATTGTTCGTCGCCGAGAAACTGGCGGCACTTGAGGTGGTGCGTAGCCGTCTGGATAACGCAGGATTGGGCGAGTTCTGCCTGGAGCTGCACAGCCACAAGTCCCAGAAGCGCAAGGTGCTCGATGAAGTGGAGGAGCGCCTGAAGAAAAACGGCCAATATCGAAAGCCGAAAGATATCGAGGTTGACATCGCGCGCTACGAAGAACTCAAGACGGCGCTCAAAAACCACGCAGAAAAGATCAACCGTCCATGGAAGAACACCGGCAAAACGCTGCACGATATCTTCATGGCGGCAACCCGCTATCGCAATGCAATCGGCATCAACCCGGAAGGGCTACATCCGGAAGGCTATGACGGCAATAACTACGATGCCGCAGCGCAGCGCCGTAATGAAGACCAGGTCGAGGCTTATCGTAAGTTCTACCAAGCGGTGTCATTGCAGCTTGGTGGCGATGTGATACTACAGGAACACCCATGGTACGGCGTCCGTAATGGCGATCTGCTGATGTTCGACCTGGACCGGGTCAGAGAGTCCCTCGAGATATGGCAGGCATCG
>CAYTBC010000309.1:0-3017 GCA_964435765.1 uncultured Desulfosarcina sp. | reverse complement strand
CGGCGCTGCGGATGATCGCCGGCCTCGAACCGGTTTCCTCTGGAGAGATTTTCATCGGTGACCGGTTGGTAAACGACGCAGCGCCCAAGGATAGGGACATCGCCATGGTTTTTCAGAATTATGCCCTCTATCCTCACATGAACGTGCGGGACAACCTTGGCTTCGGGTTGAAAATACGCAAATTTCCTAAAACGGAAATCGACCGGCGCGTACAGGAAGCCGCGGATATTTTAGGCATTCATGAACTGCTGAATCGGAAGCCGAAGCAACTCTCAGGAGGGCAGCGGCAGCGTGTGGCCGTGGGAAGGGCCATTGTGCGCAAGCCCAAGGTGTTTTTGTTTGATGAACCCCTTTCCAATCTGGATGCCAAACTGCGAGTGGCCATGCGGGCCGAGATCAGCAAGCTCCACCGGCGTCTCGAGGCGACCATCATTTATGTCACCCACGATCAGGTGGAGGCCATGACCATGGCCGACCGCATTTTTATTATGCTCAACGGCACGCTGCAGCAATCCGGGGTTCCCCTGCACGTCTATAAACAGCCGGCCAACCGGTTCGTTGCCGGCTTTATCGGGTCGCCGGCCATGAATTTTATCCCTTCCACCGTCGTCGAGGATCAGGGATCCTATTTCGTCAGTATCGATCGCTTTCGCGTCAGTCTGCCCGCAGCGTTTTACCCGAAGGTCAACGCCTATGCCAGCCGGCCGGTCGTCTTTGGCGTCCGTCCCGAGGACATGGCGATGCATCACCCAGAGGGCCCCGAGACCCTGGCAAACACGATTTCGACGCGTGTCGAGGTGGTGGAAACCCTCGGCGCGGAAGCCTTTGTCCACCTGACGTGCGGATCCCATGCAATGGTGGCGCGTGTGACCCTGCCGGAGCGCCTGTTGACCGTCGGGCAGGAGTTGAAGGTCGGCCTCAACATGGCCAACACTCATCTGTTTGATCAAGAAACGTCCCGGACCATTGTGTGACCAATGCCAACAACGACGACCAACAACCAAAGACCCTTAATCATCTACGGGAGGAGCAGGCACATGCATAAGACAACGACTTACGTTCTAACGGGGGTCCTGTTGTCCGTGGCGATGGTGTCAACGGCGATTGCCGGCAGCATCGACTGGCGGCAGTGCAAGGGCACGGAAATTCGGTTTCTGATGAACAAACACCCGTTTACTTCCTACATCGTGCCCAAGGCGGCAGATTTCGAAAAAATGACCGGCATCAAGGTCAACATCGAAGTCTTCCCGGAGGACCAGTTCCGCAACAAACGCATGATCGAGCTCAACGCCGGCGGCACGGTGGACGGCTACATGATCATGCCGGGCCAGGCCAAACTGCACTACTGGAAAGCGGGATGGCTGAAACCGCTGGATGCTTACATCGCCGACCCTCGGCTGACCGAGGCCGATTGGGATCCAAAGGACTTTTTCGCCGGCCCCATGAAGGGATCATCGATCGGCGGCAAACAGATCGGCATCGTGATCAACGCCGAGGCGTCTCTGCTGTCGTATCGCAAGGACCTGTTCGACCGTTTCAAGGTCAAGGTCCCCGAAACCATGCAGCAACTGGAGCAAGCGGCCAGGTTTTTCACCGGCAAGGAGATTGACGGGAAAAAAATGGTGGGCATTACCTTGAGAGGCAAGGGCGCGGCGGCCACGTCCCAGTGGGTCGACTTCCTATACAGTTTCGGCGGATCGTGGACAAATGCGCAAGGCCGGTCCAACCTCGCCTCTCCGGAAAGCATCGCGGCCTTTAAATTCTACGGCGACCTGCTGAGAAAATATGGCCCCCAGGGAGCCACCATGCTTCACTGGGCCGAGAGTACATCGATCTTCATGGAGGGCAAGGCCGCCATGATATTCGACGCCAATGTATTCAAATCATTGTACGAAAATCCAAAGGAATCCAACGTCGCCGGCAAGGTCGGCTATACCACGATACCGGCCGGCCCGGCCGGCAGATTGCCGCATGTATCCAACTGGAGTCTGGCTATCAGCGGTACCAGTACGCCGGAACGCCAGAAAGCGGCCTGGTTGTTCATCCAGTGGGCCACCAATAAGGAAAACGCACTGGGGGCGCTTTTGGCCGGTGTACCGGCCGGACGCACCTCCGCATGGAATTCAAACGCATATAAATCCACGGACGCGCATCCGGACTGGACGGCCGCCTCGCTGAAATCCTTTGCGATCGGCCAGCCGCAATGGAACCCGCCCGTACTGAATGTCCCTGAAATCCGCGATATCACCGGACTGGTGATCGTGGACGCCATCGAGGGCAAGGATGTCGCGGCATCGGCCAGGAAAGCCGCCGCACTGATGAACAAGAAAATGGAACGTTAACCGCAGAGGGGCCCGGGACCGTCTGTTTTCGTGTTGAGGACAGATCCGTCCCGCGGCGGCCACGGCAGGAAACAACCATTGTGAAAAACCTCTTCGGCAGAATCTCGCGGTTCATCGATCGCCGTCAGGCTCTCGTCTACCCCGCACCGGCGGTGATCGCCCTGTTCCTGATCGTGATTATCCCCATCGGGTATAATCTCTATATGGCCTTCACCAAATGGACCATCGGACTGGGAAAACCCCGCTTCATCGGGATTGAGAATTTTGTCGACCTGGTTTTGGATGCGCGCGTGATCAACGGACTGCAGGTGATGGTCTATTTCAGCGGCCTGAGCCTTTTCATCGAGTTGGCGCTGGGACTCGCGATCGCGCTTTATTTCCACCGCCACTTCAAGGGCAGCGAAATCGTTCAGGCCATTTACATTTTCCCGTTTGCGGCCACGCCGGTGGCTGTTGCGCTGATTTGGCGCGTCATGCTGAATCCCGAAATCGGGGTCATCAACTACCTGCTCCGGAGCATCGGCCTTCCCGGCAGCCTGTGGGTCAGCGGCCCCCGGACGGTGATTCCGGCGTTGGTGATGGTGGACGTATGGAAATGGACCCCGATGATCACCTTGATCGTTCTCGCCGGTCTCAAATCGCTGCCCCAGGACCCCTATGAGGCGGCCCGTATCG
>CAYTBC010000308.1:1591-3024 GCA_964435765.1 uncultured Desulfosarcina sp. | reverse complement strand
CGGTCAACAGCCCCGGGGCGACGCGGGGGAGGCGGAGGGTCTGCGCCGATGGCGCTCAAATAGGCCGGCGCCTTAGCGCGAGTTGGCCATCTTAGCGAAATGCACCTGCGGAAAGCAGGAAGTCACTGGCAGCTGTGAAGTGATTGGGTACGTGCAGAAATCAAGACTCCAAAGGCCTCGACCTTTCGAAGAGGCGTGAGGACGAGATCGGCGAGAAGTGGCGCGGTGGTGAAGCCGTGTACGAGGCGGAGGGAGTCGGCTCCCGTCAGTGGCGCGTAGATTCAGATGGTGAGGTGGATCCCGTTACGCGCGCCGACCGCGATGTCCGGTGCTGAACGGGGAAGCACATTCGCCTCGGAGCGGAGCCACCGGAGAGAGGGGCTCGGGGAGGGAACCGCGGCGTCTGAGCGGTTCTCGCCCCGGGCGCAGGGGCGGAGCCCCGCATGAAATGGACCGGTTCATCGAAGAGGCGGCGGGGCGGCTCTCTGTTTCTCCGACCGAGAATAGGAGCCGGTTTATCGACAGACTCGTCCGGGAGAGGGAAGCGCCACACAGGATGGCGTGACCAAATCACCCACACGCTTTGGAGAAGACTCTCCTTTATCTTCCTGTGCCCTGAACCCTGAACCCTGCCGAGGACTTTGTCCGAGGCCCTGGGGTTGAGTCGGCGGCGGCGCTTTCGGATATAAGGGCGGCATGGAGTATCTCGAGGTCGAGGAGGCAATCAAACGTCCGGGGCTGCGGCTGGTGTTGACCGCCGGCGTTCCGGGGCCGTGGGGAGAGTCTGCCAAGTACATCCTGCGCGTGAAGAACATTCCCTACGCGCCGGTGCGACAGCTGGGAGGGCTGCCGAACGACGCGCTGCAGCACTGGACGGGCATGGACAACGCGCCCATCGCCGTCTACGAGGACGAGCGCCCGCGCGCCGGCTGGGCGGAGATCCTGCTACTGGCGGAGCGCCTGGTGCCGCAGCCGAGCCTGGTGCCCGCGGACGCGCGCGAGCGGGCGCTCCTGTTCGGCCTGACGCACGAGATCTGCGGTGAGCAGGGCCTCGGCTGGACGCGCCGGCTGACCATGGTGCACGACATGTTGAGCGTCGATCCGCCGCTGCCCGAGCCCATCCGGCAGATCGCCGCGACGTTGGGACGCAAGTACGGCTACTCGCCCGAGGCGGCCGCCGGCGCGAACGATCGCGTCGCCGCGATCCTCGCCATGCTCGCCGCGCAGCTGCGTGAGCAGCGCGCGCGCGGCAGCCGCTACTTCCTCGGCGAGCGGCTGTCCGCCCTCGATCTGTACTGGGCGGCCTTCGCCAATCTGGTCGATCCGCTGCCGCAGGAGATCTGCCGGCTGTCGGGAGCGCTGCGCCGCGCCTATACGCTTCGCGACGCGAGGGCGAAGGCGGCGCTCGATCCGGTGCTGCTCGAGCACCGCGA
>CAYTBC010000308.1:0-1491 GCA_964435765.1 uncultured Desulfosarcina sp. | reverse complement strand
TGCCCTGGCAGAAGCACTCGATCTTCGCGCCCGGCGTGCTGCAGCGCCTCGACCTGCAGCCGAAGGCCGATGGGCGCCTCCTGTGGCACTGGCGCGAGAGCCACGCCTACGACGTCGAGGCGGCTCTCGCCCATCTCGACGTGTTCGAGGATCCGCGCGCCTTCCACGTCCTCGGCGGGCCGCTGCTCACCGGCGTGAACAACTCCTTCTTCCTCATCGACGACCGCGTCTTCCTGACCGCCGACTTCAACCGCCCCTGGGAGATCGACCCGGAGTCCATGCAGCTGAGAACCCCGGTCGGCGCCGTCGTCGAGTGGGGCGGCAGCGCTCGGCTGTCGATGCTGTCGCCCTCGGTGCCGACGACGGCGCATCCCTTCTACGACCGGCGCGAGGGGATCCTCTACGACTACACGTCGAAGCCCGCGCCGGCGAACGGCACCTCGCTGTCGCGCTTCCAGCATCAGCTCTTCGTCGCCACCTGGGACGGCAGCGGCCCGGTGCGTCGCTGGGAGGTGCCCGGGGCCGGTCTCTCGCAGTACGTCCACGAGATCGCCGGCACCCGCAGCTTCATCCTGCTGCTCGAGTCCTCCTCCTTCCAGATCGAGACCGGCATCGCCTGGTTCGGGCTGCCGAAGCTGGAGCCGCACCTGCCGGTCTCCAACCTCTACGTCGTCCGCAAGAGCGATCTCGTCGAGGCGAACCGCGTGCGCGGCGTACCGTTCCGCAAGATCGAGGTGCCGGTCGAGGCGTTTCACGTTCTCGCCGACTACGAGGACGACGGGCAGTGCGTCGACCTGTGGCTGGCGCACGGCAACGGCCTCGACTTCCTCGTCACCAACGGCCCGGCGGACGTGCACTGGAAGACCGGCAAGCCGTTCGAGCGCTGGCAGCTCGACCGCTTCATCCACGCCGACTACGCGCCGATCGGACGTTACCGGGTCGACGTCGACCGCGAGCGGGTCGTCGAGAGCCATCGCGTCATCGACTACGACCGCTGGTGGGGGGCGGGCGTGTGGAGCTGGGACCCGCGGCCGGCGAACCCGAAGGACAGCCCGCTCTACGTCAGCTGGCTCGGCTACGACTCCGATCTGGTCAGCCGCCGGCTGATGGATCTCTACGGCGACCGCCCCCACCGCATCCTACCGCCGCGCTCCGTTCCGGACGGCAGGCATCCGCCGGCGCTCACCGCCGTCGACTGGAAGAGCGGCGACGTCGTGCAGGACTACCGTTATCCCGACGGCACCACGACCATCGCCAACCAGTTCATTCCGCGCCCCGGCGGCGAGGGCGGCTGGGTGGGGGTGTACCTCGTCTCCCCCAAACGCGACGTGCAGTACTGGCTCTTCGATGCAGAGCGCATCGCCGCCGGCCCGGTCGCCCGCCTCGGCTGCCCGGAGCTGCGCCCGGAGCGAACGATCCACCACACCTGGACCGCCGAAGCGCCGGCGCGCACGTCGTCCTACCGCGTCTCCATCGCCGACGACCTCGGCG
>CAYTBC010000307.1:0-3052 GCA_964435765.1 uncultured Desulfosarcina sp. | reverse complement strand
TTCCGCCGGGAATGTGGACCTTGAGTGTCTTGCGTTCTCCCCGGACGGCCGGTACTCTCGGCCCATTCAGCGGCAGGGGTAGTGCATGAAGACTCTTTTTCTCAACCCGCCTTCCTACGACGACTTCGACGGCGGCGCTGGCTCGCGGTACCAGGCGACGCGCGAGGTGTGGTCCTTCTGGTACCCGACCTGGCTCTGCTACCCGGCGGGAATGATCCCCGACAGCCGGGTGCTCGACGCCCCGCCCGAGCAGATCGATCAGGCGCACACGGTCGCCATCGCCAAGGACTACGACTTCGTCGTGCTGCACACCAGCACGCCGTCGTTCCGCCTCGACGCGCGCACCGCCGAGATGATCAAGGACGCCAATCCCAACTGCCTGATCGGCTTCGTCGGCGGGCACGTCACCGCCGAGCCGGAGAAGGCCCTGCAGGCTTCGACGGCGATCGACTTCGTGGCGCGCAAGGAGTTCGACCACGCCGTCCACCAGGTCTGGGAAGGCCGCGACTGGTCGACGATCAACGGGATCAGCTTTCGGCGCGACGGCAAAACCGTCCACAATCCGGACGGGCTGCCGCTCGGCGCCGAGGACCTCGACAAGCTTCCGTACGTGACGCCGATCTATCACCGCGACCTCGACTACCTGAAGTACAACAGCCCCTACTGCCAGTATCCGTACGTCTCGCTCTACACCGGGCGCGGCTGCCCGGCGCGCTGCACCTTCTGCCTGTGGCCGCAGGTGACGACCGGGCACTCGTACCGGGTGCGCAGCCCGGAGAACGTCATCGAGGAAGTGCGCGAGATGCCGCGCCTGTTCCCGCAGATGAAGGAGATCTTCTTCGACGACGACACCTTCACCGCCGATCCGCCGCGCGCGCGCAAGATCGCCGAGCTGATCCGCCCGCTCGGCTTGTGCTGGTCGACCAACTCGCGCGCCAACGTCGACCGCGACACCCTGAAGGTGATGAAGGACGGCGGCCTGCGCCTGTTCGTGGTCGGGTACGAGACCGGTAGTGACGTGATCCTGAAGAATATCCGCAAGGGCGTGAGCACGGAGCGCGCCCGCCGCTTCACCAAGGACTGCCACGACCTCGGGATCCTGATCCACGGCACCTTCATCGTCGGCCTGCCGGGCGAGACCAAGGAGACGATCCAGGAATCGATCCGTTTCGCGCGCGAGATGAACCCGGAGACGCTGCAGGTGTCGCTGGCCTCGCCGTATCCGGGAACTCACTTCTTCGAGTACGTGCAGGACAACGGATTCCTGGTGAACTCGGTGTACAACGACGAGTCCGGTTACCAGAAATGCACGGTCAGCTACCCGGGGCTGAGCTCGGAGGAGATCTTCGACGCCGTCGAACGCTTCTACCGCGCCTACTACTTCCGCCCGAAATACGTCTTCAAGGCGGCGAAGAAGATGGTGAAGAGCCGCGAAGAGCGCAAGCGCCTGCTGCGCGAGGCGGGAGAGTTCCTCTCCACCATGCGCAAGCGCCGCGCCACCAACGGTCCGCGCGCCCAGGCGAGCTGAGGCAGACCGCTTCCGCGAAGGCAAAAAAAGGGGCGGGAAGCTTTCGCTTCCCGCCCCGTAAGACGTCTTCGCTTCGCGGTGTTACGCGGGCCGCTTGAACAGGGTCTGCATCTTCATCGCCAGACCCATGTCGCCGGCGATCTTGAGCTTGCCGCTCATGAACGCCATCTGGCCGTTCAGCTTGCCGCTGATCAGATCGACGTAGTCGGGGGCGGCCAGGGTCATCGTCATGTTGGGAGAAGGAGCCGTCCCTTCGCTGACCTTGGCAGCGCCGTCCTTGATCTCGACGAAGTAATTGCCCCCGCCGTCGCCCGTCAGATTGAACTGGATCGTGGAGTTCATGCCCTTCGCGGCGTCGGCGTTGATCGTCGACGGCATGGCATCGAAAATCGCCTTCACCTCGTTTGCCGTGTCTGCCATTTGCTTATCCTCCTCTCAGATACTCGGGCGCGGCAGCGTCCCGGTTTTTTGATATTGCGCGAACCCGTAGGAAAGACTTCCCGCAGTAAACCGCCACCACCCCTCGACCATCCTGCCTAATATGCGACGGTTCTGCGCTTGTCAATCGCGCCGGAGCGCACCTCAACGCGTCAACGCGTCGGGCGGGCGGAGAGACGCCAGAAGCTGGCCGGGATGTCGGCCGGCAGATTCAGCGTGCCGCCGATGTTCGAGTAGGGGAAGTAACGGGCGTTCACGTGCGCGTGCAGCGGCGCTCCCGGCCCGTCGTGGATCTCGTAGTCGAGCGGCAGAGGACCGAGGATCTGCAGCGCCTGGTGCAGCAGCAGCGCAAACTCGTCCAGCTGCGCCGGCGGCAGCTCGGTCAGAGGTCCGTCGAAGTCCGGGCAGACGATCTCGTAGCTGCGCGGGAACGCCCCGAAGGGGCAGAAGTAGAGCAGGCAGCCGTCGCGCCGCTCGATCAGGAACCCTTCGCCCTCGACGAAGCTCAGGATGTCGCGCCACAGCCCCGGCTCCTCGCGAAGCCTGGCGCGCTCGAGCGCCAGCGGCGGGAACGGCTGGTCGCAGCCGATCACCTGGTTGTGAAGGTGCGGCTGGGAAGCTCCGGACTCGCGCCCCTGGTTCTGGCGGATCAAAACGGACCGCACCGCCGGGTTCTCGTAGGCGAGGCGCGCGACCGCGACGTCCGCCCGCAAGATGGCTTGCAGATGGGCGGGGGACAACAGCGCCGTGTACAGCAGCTCGTCGCGGTGACGCGCTCCGTCGGCGAAATGGCGCGGATCCTCGACCACGACGTAGGACTCGTTGCGCCCCCCGGTGCAGATCTCGGGGATGCGCGGGTAGAGGTTGCGAAAGGCGCGGATCAGCCAGGGGCTGGCGTTCGAAGCCGCTCCGTCCACCTCCCCCGGGCGCACGCGCAACAGCTCCTCGGTGGTCAGCGCCTCGTTGCCGGGGCAGAACGGGCAGTCCCGCCGGGCGGCATCGAGCTCGGCCAGGCGCGCCGACTCCGCGGCGTGCCAATCCGGCGCCTGGGCGGCGACGGCGGCCGCCTGCGAGCGAAAGCCGCTC
>CAYTBC010000306.1:0-3069 GCA_964435765.1 uncultured Desulfosarcina sp. | reverse complement strand
GGCTCGACCCCTTCATCATCAGCGTCTTCCTCTTCTTCCAGTCGATCCCCGTGCTTGTCATGGTGCCCGTCCTCGTGCTCGTCTTCGCCGCGAAGCTCGAATGGCTCCCCTCCGGCGGCTTCGACGGCATCTTCTCGACGTCCATGATCATCCCCACGCTCGCCCTCTCGCTCGGCGGCATCGCGGGCGTCGCCCGCCTCGCCCGCGCGACGACGCTCGGCACGCTCGGTGAAGACTTCGTCCGCACAGCGCGCGCCAAGGGCCTCAGCGAAGGCACCGTCATCAACCGGCACGTCGTGCGCAACTCCGTCGTGCCCGTCATGACCACCGTCATCGGCCTCTCGCTCGTCGGCCTCATGGAGGGCGCCCTCTTCACAGAGACACTGCTCGGAATCCCCGGCATCGGTGCCTTCCTCTACCAGGCTGTGAAAGGCCGCGACTACAACGTCATCCTTGCCGTCGTTCTGCTCATGACGACGGCATTCGTCCTCGCCAACCTCCTGGTCGATCTCGCCCTCATCGTCGTCGATCCGCGCGTGCGCGCCGAAGGGCCGGGCACGTGAGCCAGGCCGAGATCATGCTGGCCGAGGACGCCGCACTCGCCGGATTGCATGGCGGCGAGAGCCTCACCCGTCGCTCCCTGCGTCGTCTGCTGCGCAAGCGCCTCGCCGTGCTCTGCATCGTCGTCATCGCCATCTTCTTCTTCGTCGGTATCTTCGCCGGCTACGTCGCTCCCTACGGCTATTCGCGTCAGAATCTCGATCTCTCCTTCGCCGGTCCCTCCCTCCACCACCCGCTCGGCAACGACCGCCTCGGCCGCGACGCCCTCAGCCGCAACATCTACGCCGCGCGCACCACCGTCGTCGTCACCGCCGCTACCGTCCTCTCGGGCTTTGTCCTCCTGCCAGTCACCTTCGGCATGCTCGCCGGATACCGCAAGGGCATCGTCGACGCCTTCATCATGCGCGCCGGTGAGATTCTTGCCTCTCTCCCCGGCCTCCCAATGCTCGTGCTCATCAACGTCACCCTGCGCCCCCGGTGGGACAAGTGGATGGTGCACGTCGCAAACGGTCTGCATTGGAACGGCTTCGTCGATGAGGGCTTCGCCGACTACTTCCTCATCTTCACCGTGCTCTCGCTGTTCGGCTGGGTCGGCGGCGCCCGCATCATCCGCTCGCAGGTGCTGACCATGCGCGACTCCGAGTTCATAACCGCCGCGCACGCCAGCGGCGCCTCCACCCGTCGTATTCTCTTCCAGCACATCCTGCCGAACGTCATGCCCCTCATCATCGTCGGCGCATCCGCCGCTCTCGGCGGCATCGCCACCACCGAGATCGGTCTGACCTTCCTCGGCGTCGGCGTCCAGCCCCCGCACCCCAGCTTCGGCGCCCTCATCTCCGATGGCGCCTCCCGCACGGTGCTCGAAAACCACCCGCAGCTCCTGCTCGTTCCGGCCGTCATCGTCGGCTCGCTCATCTTCGCCTTCAACCTCCTCGGCGACGCCCTCAACGACGTCTTCACCTCCCGCGCCAGCTAAACAGACCCACCTGACGCCGCTTGCTATACTTCACGCAGGCACGAGGGAGCTTCGCAATCCAATCACCCGGACGGTCGCCGCGGCGGCCGTCGATCTTGTTCGGACGGGCCGCGGCCCGATGCAGAGGTTGGCGGCCCGCTTGAAAGTATCCACCGAAAAGATCCCCGAATCGCAGATCCTCATGACCATCGAGGTCGACCCCGAGCGCCTCGATGACGCCCGCAAGAAGGCGCTGCGCAAGCTCGCGCCGCGTGCCAAGGTCCCCGGGTTCCGCCCCGGCAAAGCCCCCGCCGACCTCGTCCGCCGCTACTTCGGCGAGGAACGCATCCTCGATGAAGCCCTCGACGATCTGGTGCCCGACATCTACCGCGAGGCCGTGGAGGCCGACGAGAGCATCGTGCCCATCGCCCGCCCGCGCCTCGTCGTCGAGACCACGGAGCCGCTCGTCGTGAAGGCGACGATCCCCGTCCGCCCCACCATCGAGCTCGGCGACTACAAGTCGGTCCGCGTCCAGCCGGAAGAGATCACGGTCGACGAGTCGCGCGTCGACGAGACCCTCACCATCCTCCGCCGCCGCGCCGCCACCCTCGAGCCCATCGAGCGCGAGCTTCGCTGGGGCGACGTCGCCCGCATCGATCTCAAGGCCGACGTCGAGGACACGCCGCTCGTCCAGCAGCAGGAGGCCGAGATCCGTCTGGATGAGGATCGCGACGTGCTCTTCGCCGGGTTCGAGGAAGAGCTGCTCGGCCACAAGAAGGGCGATTCTCTCGAGTTCAACCTGCCGGTGCCCGAAACCGTCACTGATGAAAACTTCGCCGGCAAGCAGGCCCACTTCACAGTCACCATCGGTGAAACAAAGGAGGAGGTGCTGCCGGAGCTCGACGACGAGTTCGCGAAGCAGGTCGGTGAGGGCTTCGAGAGCGTCGCCGTCTTCCGCGACCGCATCCGCGAGGACATCCGCCAGGCCGAGGAGGAGCAGCTCAACAATCGCTACCACGACGAGATCCTCGACCAGCTCGTCGAGAAGGCGACGATCGAGTTCCCCCCCGTCATGCTCGAGTCGGAGGTCGACCGCCTCCTTCACGACCAGGCGGGCCACATCGAGCGCGGCGCCGACCTTGAGCGCTACCTCGCCGGCATCGGTAAGACGGAGGAGGAGGTTCGCGCCGAGCTCCGTCCCCGCGCCGATCTCCGCCTCAAGCGCTCGCTCCTGTTGGGAGAGGTCGCCGAAGCCGAGAATATCGAGGTGTCCGGTGACGAAGTGACCGCCGAGATCGAGCGTCTGACGTCGTCCGCCGGGCCGCAGGCAGCACAGCTGCGCCAGCTCTTCGAGAGCGACGACGGCCGCGGCACCATCCGCCGCAACCTGCTGACGCGCAAGACGCTCGCGCGCCTCGTCGAGATAGCGAAAGAGGACGGGGCCGCCCCTCCGTCGAAAGCCCCGAAGGCCCGGAAGAAGGCAAAGGACGCCGCCAACGAGCCCGCATCCGCAACCGCCGAAACGGCTTCAGAGGAAGAGTGACATGGAGTTC
>CAYTBC010000305.1:0-3076 GCA_964435765.1 uncultured Desulfosarcina sp. | reverse complement strand
ATTTTAAAAAAACAGGCGGGCTTGTTCCTGCCATTGCTCAGGATTATGAAACCGGAGAAATTTTGATGCTGGCCTATATGAACCGCCAAGCCTTTGAAGCCACTCTGGCGACCGGAAAAGCCACATACTACAGCCGCAGCCGGCAAACACTCTGGGTGAAGGGTGAAACCTCCGGCAATGTGCAGCTGGTCAAAGAAATTCGAATCGACTGCGATGATGACACCGTACTTTTAAAGGTGGAACAGCTCGGCAAAGCGGCGTGCCACACCGGACATCGCAGCTGTTTTTATAAAAAAATTGAAGATGGTTCTATCCGGGTGATGGGAGAACCGTTGTTTGATCCCAAGGAGGTATATACGAAGTGAACTCACAATTGAAATTGGGAATCCCCAAAGGAAGCCTTCAAAACGCAACGATCGCGTTGTTCAAACGTTCAGGCTGGCACATTGATGTCAACGGAAGAAGCTATTTCCCCGAAATTGATGACAACTCGATTCACTGCGCCATTTGCAGGGCTCAGGAAATGTCCCGTTACGTGGAGAGCGGCACACTGGATGCCGGACTTACCGGCAGGGACTGGATCGCCGAAAACGACTCGGATGTCCACGTGGTTGCCGACCTGGTTTACTCAAAGGTAAGTTCCCGGCCGGCGCGCTGGGTGGTGGCCGTTCCCTACGACTCTCCGATAAAAAGGCTGGAAGATCTGACGGGCAAAAAAATTTCGACCGAACTTATGCAGTTTACGAAGCGTTATTTCAGCGAACGCAACATCGAGGTAAATGTGGAGTTTTCATGGGGGGCCACCGAAGGCAAAGTGGTTTCCGGGCTGGCCGACGCCATTGTCGAGGTCACCGAAACCGAAAGCACGATCAAGGCCCATGGCCTTCGAATTATTCATGAATTAATGCAGACCAACACCCAGTTGATTGTCAACCGTGAATCCTGGAAGGATCCGCAAAAAAGGAAAAAGGTCGAACAAATCGGCCTGTTGCTGCAGGGTGCGCTTTTGGGCGAAAAAATGGTGGGACTCAAAATGAATGTCCCCAAAATTCGAATGGAGAAGATCATCAGTTTGCTCCCAAGCTTGAATGCCCCGACGGTTGCTTCTTTGTACCAGTCCGAGTGGTTCTCCGTAGAAGTCGTTGTCAGCGAGGAAACGGTTCGGGAACTGATCCCTCAATTGCTTGAGCACGGGGCGGAGGGGATCATCGAATATCCTTTGAATAAGGTAATATAAAATAAATCCGAAGCACGAAATTCGAATCTCGAAACAAATTCAAAATTCTAATTCTCAAGATTCAAAACACGTTTGGAATTTTGGTCATTGGATATTCGGATTTGTTTCGAATTTCAGGTTTCGAATTTAGAGCTTTAAACCATTTCCCTTAAATATAGAAAACCACTTGAGGTTAGCTTATGATTTCAAAGAGAACCGCAGAGATGACATCTTTCATTGTCATGGATGTCCTTGAGCGGGCCAATGAAATGGAGCGCAGCGGGGTTCACATCATCCACCTGGAAGTCGGCGAGCCGGATTTCGATACCCCGGCCTGTGTCAAAGCGGCTGCCTGCAAAGCTTTGGAAGACGGCCATACCCATTACACCCACAGTCTGGGTTCGTACGAACTACGGGAGGCTATCTGTGAATATTATTTAAAGACCTATGGTGTATCCGTCGACCCGGGCCAGGTGATTGTGACTTCCGGATCGTCGCCGGCCATATTTCTGGTTTTTTCAACCCTGCTTGAAAAAGACGATCAGGTCATTGTTTCCGACCCCCATTATGCCTGTTACCCCAATTTTATCAAATTTGTTCAAGGACAGCCGGTTACCGTTCCTGTTTACGAAGAAGACGGTTTTCAATACCGGCCTGAGTTAATTAAAAAAAAAATCACCCCCCAAACCAGGGCGATTTTCATTAATTCACCGTCCAATCCGACCGGAAACCTGCTGTCGAATAGCCGCATGCAAGCCATTGCCGCCCTGGCGGAGGAGCCTGAATCCCTCCATATCGTATCCGACGAAATTTATCACGGTTTGGTCTACGAGGGCGAAGATCACAGCATATTGGAATTTACCGATCGCGCCTTTGTTTTAAACGGGTTTTCGAAACTCTTTGCCATGACCGGACTGCGGCTGGGTTACGTGATTGCTCCCAAAGCGTTCATCCGCCCGATGCAAAAACTGCAGCAAAACTTCTTCATATCCGCCAACGCCATGGTTCAAAGGGCCGGCATTGCCGCATTAAAAGAGGCCGGCAACGATGTCGTCCGAATGAAAAATATTTATAACGAACGCCGGCGGTTTATGATCGACCGGCTTAAACAACTCGGTTTCGGCATCACCGTCGAGCCCACCGGTGCCTTCTATGTATTTGCCAATGCCAAACAACTTTCAGATGACTCCTATAAACTGGCTTTCGACATCCTGGAAAACGCCCATGTCGGCGTAGCGCCCGGTATCGATTTCGGTCCCAACGGTGAAGGCTACCTCAGGTTCTCCTATGCCAATTCAATTGAAAATATTGCGGAAGGGATGAATCGGCTCCAAATTTACCTCGAAAAGCGGGCCTGATGGACAGAAAATTATATTTAAATTTCTTGAATATCGAAATTTGGCAGAGCACATAGAACATGGCACATGGGGTTAAACGTAACAAGGGAGTGCCGCTTCCTACCATTTCGCTCTGCCCTATGCTCTAGGCGCTCTGCATTTCCAGGTCTGCCACGACGCATAGATAGCGGCAAACCAGAACACTATATACTTGGTACCCATTAACATGAAGATAACGTCCGCCGAATTTGTGATCAGCGCTGCCAAACCGTCTCAATACCCATCGGGGGGGCTGCCGGAAATCGCTTTTTCAGGCCGATCCAACGTCGGCAAATCCAGCCTGATCAATATCCTGGTCAACCGTAAGCATCTGGTCAAAACCAGCTCAACCCCCGGACGGACGCAAACAATCAATTTTTTTGACATTAATAAAAATATGACCTTTGTCGATTTACCCGGCTACGGATACGCCCGCGTTCCGGACGCCATCAAAAAAAAATGGGGGCCTATGGTCGAGACCTAT
>CAYTBC010000304.1:0-3079 GCA_964435765.1 uncultured Desulfosarcina sp. | reverse complement strand
CCTTGTCCGTACGCGTCCGCCCGGGACAGGTCACGGTCTTGGTGACGCCTTTGATTATGTGGGACCGACGCCGATCAAGTTGTTGAACGGGCCGGCCCTCCAGATTTGACTGGAGTACCGGAGGGTGCGGGGAAACAATCACCGCGCCAACATCTCGTATCCATCGGACTCGAAATTTTCAACGATTTCGCGCAAGAAATCGCGCATTTTACATGCTATGCTAGAACATCTTTCGGCTCTGGCGCACACGCGCGGCGAGACGTGAGACGGTCATGAGGTTCGACTTCATTGATTTTCATGAACCTCAGGGGGGCGTGCCGAATGGTTGATTCCGGCTTTAAAATCTCGTCGACAGAACGGGCGCTCGAGATCGTTTCGATTGCCGCCAAGAGTTCACTCGATTTTCTCGACGCTGTTTTCGACTGCTATCGCCGTGGACAGGTCTTCGTGATCAATCGATCCGGAACACGGTCGATCGCCGGGCAGGTTCATTTGCGGGAGATCCCTCTATCGTCACGCCCGAAATTTGGGTGGGGGCGGTTCCAATGTACCCCTCGGCTCTCCGATGCTCCGGCACAAATCGTCTTCACCTCCGGTACCGAGGGGACCCCAAAGCCGATCGTGCTGAGCCACCGCAACCTGGCGGATGTTGTGGCGCGTTTGAATGACGTCATGGAGGTCACGGACGAGATCCGCGAGTATGTTGGCGTACCAGTGACCTATTCCTTTGGACTGGGCCGGGCCCGAGCGATCGCCGCGGCCGGCGGGGAGATCTATCTGCCGGAGCGTTTCGATCCCTCCGAAATTCGGGCCATGCTGGACGCAGGGGAGATCAATGCGATTTCGGCGGTCCCCAGCTTGTGGCGGGCGGTGCTGACCGCGCCCGAGGCAATCGGCGGCGCGGGCGGAGCTGTGCGTTGGATAGAAATCGGCAGTCAATACATGTCGGGTGCCGAAAAGGCGGCAATGAAAGAGCTCTTTCCGAATGCGAAAATCGTTCAGCACTACGGGCTGACGGAAGCTTCGCGTACGACGTTCCTCGATATCTCCACCTGTGACGAGAAGCTATTGGAATCGGTCGGCAGGACGACGGGACAACTCGAGTTGCGCATTGCCGACGAGGGCGCGATCTGCATCCGCGGGCCTCACGTCGCAATCGGGCGGCTGGAGGATAGCGGCATGATTGCGCCGTTGACCGACGCGGAAGGCTGGTTGGTCACCAAGGACCGAGGAGAGCTTCGCAACTGGTATCTCTATTTCCTGGGTCGCCTTGACGATCAGATCAACGTATCGGGCATTAAGGTGACAGCCGAAGCGGTCGAACGCGATATCGCCGGGCTGTGCTCGGGGATGGAGGGCGCTTTTGCGGTCACGTCCGTCCCCGACCGGCTGCGCGGGGAAGCAGTTCTGTTGGCGATTTCCGAACCATTTGGCGACCGGGCGGCGATTCTGGAGGCGGCGTCGAAAGCGGCGCTCGCGAAATGTGGACTTCCCGCGACGGGCGTCCTCAAAGTGCTGCATGTGGCCGAATTGCCGCGCACCAGGACTGGCAAAATACGGCGCGGCCTCTTGCGCAGGCTTTACATCGATCGGGACGACGCGGACATAGGCCGTCTCGATTCCGAGCCTCGGGCCTTCGCCTCGCCAATGCTTAGCGAAACGGAGCGCGCCTTGGCGAACACCTGGCGCAAGGTGATGGGTCCAATCGATATTCAGTCGGGCCATACATTCTACGATGCTGGCGGAGATTCTCTGAGCAGCGTGCAGATTGGCCTCGTAATGGAAGCCGCGGGTTACAACCGCGCTGCCGTGCGTGCGACACTCAAGGGGAGAGCCTTACGCGATGTGGCGCGTGCGGCAGGAGAACCATCGGTTGTCAAAACCGATGCCGCGATTGCAGAAACCGCCTTGCCGGAACGGACGGCAAAGAGCTGGGCCGTGAGCCTAGCCCGCGGCGTTATGGTTTTGTCCGTATTGTCTTCGCATTGGGGACAGGGGCTTTTCGGTAGGCTAGGCATTCTCGACTTCACAGAACGGACCTTCAGCATATTCTACCGCATGGGCACGCCCGGCTTCGCTGCCGTCTTTGGAATCGGCGTCGGCGCCTTCTTGCTACCTGGCTTTTTCGAAAAAAAGGCATCGGCGCTCAGGCGGGCACGGTCGTCGTTCTGGCTCGTCCTCGCGGGAATCTCGATACAAGCGGCAGTCGACCTTGTTCTTCGGGGCGTAGGCGGCAAGCCGATAGATAGTCAAGCGATCGCGTTTTCTCTTTACAGCGTCCTCGCCTACTACGCCTTAGCGTTCGGCCTCGCCCCTTTATGGCTCCCGCTACTCGCCCGAATTCGAAGACCGTTAACCATTATTCCGTTCTTGGCCTTGGTCGCCTGGCTGTGTTGGCCGCTGGCGACCAAAGTCATTTCTCCCATGCCGCAGACGAACCTTCTGGAGTGGCCACGGCTAATGAGCATTGCTGGCTACAATGTTTTCAAGATGTCGGCGGTAGCGCTTGCCGGGAGTGTTGTCGGTCTATGGCTTGGCTCCCAATCGGATGCGTGGCACGCAGGGCGGCGATTGATTGTCTGGGGGGCGTTGGGGAGTATGGTTTGCCTCTTTGTGTTGTTGCAATCCCATGGACTGGCACCCCTGACCGATCGTTTCAGTTCAGTGTTCGTTTCACTGCCCGGTCTTCTGTTCTACGTGTTCGTCGCCATGGTCTTGGTTGGCGGTTTTCTCGTCTTCGTGGCGAACTGGCATGTCTTGCGGCCCGTACTCAGAGGACCGCTGAAAATACTGATCGTTTTTGGAGGCTTGGCGCTTCCGATCTACGTGTTCCATGGCATCGTCATTCCGGTAAAGGATATCTTTGTCTTGCAAGGAATCGATGACACTCTTGCGTTGGCTTTGCCGATGGGAGCCTTCCTGACCGCCATGACTTATGGTGGCTGGCGTCTTTACCGGATGTATTTCGGCTAGGTTCGTTGTCCTTCGTCTAGGCGTGCCACAACTCGATCCGGGCCATTTACTGCTGCTCCCGCCCCTGATTTTCTCTTATGTCTGTTTGGCGACACGAGGGGGCGGC
>CAYTBC010000303.1:0-3094 GCA_964435765.1 uncultured Desulfosarcina sp. | reverse complement strand
TTCAGACATCCTTAAAACATGATGATGAAGATAAGCTTCGGGCGGCACTCGAGGCCGTAAAATCCAGCTCCAAGGCCGAACAGGGCCAGGCAAAATGAACAATAATAAGGTGATCGAAGCTTATCGGAAGGTCTTGAAAATCTCGATCTTGGAGTAATGGAGTGATGGAGTATTGAAAAAGTGGATATCAAAACTTCAGCAATACTCCAGTATCCCAACACTCCGAAATTAATTGAAATTAGAGTATTCGCACAAGGATTACCTTTTTTAGGATCATAGAATCGTTATTTTATGAGTCTTTTCCTCATAAATTTTAGCGCCAGATATGTAAAAAAAAGCGTAAATAAAATCAAATAAGCCGCACTGGCAATCGGGTCTGCTTCTTTTATTCCAAGGCTGAACCAGCGAGCCAGTTCCGTCAGATGATAGAGCGGAAACGCCAGCGCCAAAGGCCGGATCCACTGGGGCAGGTTGGATACCGGGAAAAAGGTGCCACTGAACAAAAACATAGGTGTTATAAAAAGAAAAATCGGCAGGTTAAACATATCTATGCTGGGAATGATTCCGGTGAAAAACATGCCGATGGCCCCGAAAGCCAACCCGCCCAAAAAGGCCAAGGGTATGAGCAGGAGACCCTGCGGGAGATGAACAAATCCCAGCACCGCCAGGACTGTGAGCATAATCGCAGCGGCCCCGGCGGCCTTGGTTGCGCTCCAGACGATTTCGGCGATGATGATTTCTTCCAGCGAAAGCGGCGTCGCCAGGATTCCGTCGAACGTTTTTTGATAGTACATGCGCACAAAAGAGGCATAGGTTGTTTCAAAAAACGCGTTCGACATAACGGCCGTCGCAATCAGCGCCGGTGCAATAAACTTTGTATAGGACAATTCGGTGCCCCCGTAATGAATCCGCCCGATGAGGCCGCTGAAGCCGAGACCGAATGCCAGGATGTAGAAAAGGGGCTCCAACAGCGGCGTGATGAAACTTATCTTCCAGATTCTGCGGTAGACAACCAGATTTCTTTTCCAGACCTTGATAAAACGCCAGGACAAAGAAGCGGGGGTCTTCATTCTCTAAGCTCCCTTCCGGTCAATCGCAGAAATACATCTTCCAGCGTACTGTTGCGATAGATGCATTTATCGGCGCAGAACCGATCCCTGACGATGTTGTTGAGATCTGAGCCTTCCGGACTGTATAAAACTATGCGCCGGCCCAGATCGTCATGTTCAATATGATGGGACTTCACATATTCACGCAGCTCCTGACCCGGACCTTCAACTTCGACCACATTGGTGCCGGCATAGCGGGCAATGAGTTCCCGGGGACGGCCTTCGACCAGGATATTGCCGTGATCGATAATGACCAGACGATCACAGAGTCTTGACGCCTCTTCCATGTTATGCGTTGTTATCAGGGCGGTCAGCCCGCCTTCCTTCAAGGTTTCGAGCTTCTCCCAGACTTGATGTTTGGATTGGGGATCAAGGCCGGTGGTGGGTTCGTCCAGGATGAGCAAGTCCGGTTGATTAATCAATGCCCTGGCTAAGATAAGCCGGCGGGCCATGCCGCCGGACAGATCCATGACTTTGGCATCTTTCTTAGGTGACAACGCGAAGAAATCAAGAAGTTCCCGGCCGCGCTGGCAAGCTATATTTTTGGGGAGGGAAAAATATCCTGCAAATACGTGCAGATTTTGTTCCACCGTCAAATCCGGATCAAGGGTATTGTCCTGTTGACAAACCCCGATGCGGGCTTTTACCCGCCGCCAATCCCGGCGGATATCCATGCCGAATATGCGAATACTGCCTTCGGTTGAGGGCAAAAACCCATAAAGCATCCGGATCGTCGTCGTCTTGCCGGCACCATTGGGTCCCAGCAACCCGAAAAACTCTGCTTTCTCCACCGAAAAGGAAATCGCGTCCACGGCGACCAACCCGTTAAAATTTTTATGCAGATTTTGGACTTCGATAACCTTCATCAGCAGATGCTCTAATCCCTGAGTTTATAAGCAGCAAACATCGTATCAATTCAATTGCGATACCTTTGTCTCGAATTTGTCCGGGGCCTATCTGTGTGTAAAATGCCGGTAATAATTTCGGCAGAAAGGGAGCCAGGATTTTATCGTGAATTACGATTGGACCAGATAAAAATAAGATGTCCATTAAAATTTGCAAGACTGCAGTTTGCAGGCGACTGAATCGGCCGCTTCCTTCCGATGTTGAAGAATTCTCTTAAATTAAGGCTGCACACCCAGCTCATCATCGTTATGCTTTCCATGCTGATTCTGTTTGCGGTAAGCTTTGTCTTCCTTCAACAAGGCGCCGAGGAAAAAGTGCTTGATCTGATCCAGGACGAGATCAACAGCATGATGAAAGCCATCGAAATCAGCATTGGGCAGCTCCAGACCCCGGGATCTACCCCCGAAGCCCGGCTCCAAAATTTTATCGACCAGCTGCAGACGCGGGGAGTCGCAGAGGTTTCGATTTTAGGCAATATGAAATCGTGTTTCCAGAATCTGGTTGTCAACGCGGTCGAATCCATGCCCAAAGGCGGAACCGAAAATGCTGGCCGGAATCACCCCCGGTGAGAAGGTCCCCATCGAAGAGAGCGGGAAAACGCTGAAGTCCATTAAACCGGCCGAAGCTGCAACCAAGATGGAGGCTCCTGCCAAAAAGACCACTGAGTAGGTCAGAGCTCCATGAGTTGCTGCCGAAAAACCAGAAAGAACCCCTTCCCCCCAAAGAGGGGTTCATTTTTCCCCTGTACTTTTTTCTATCGCAGATACGGGACGGACTATCCCGAAGACCACCGGGCCGTCCTCGGCCGGCGCCCGCCGGATCGTGGTGGAGACATCGCAGGATCTGCCTCTTTTTCTTTTTCAAGATTCTTGGGTGAGTCTGCCAGGCAAAACTCAGAATTTTTAGCTCTCTCTTGGCCTGCCGATTGCGTCAAAAAATATCGAGTCCGAAAATAAGGTCAAACCGACCGAACGCTGTTTACGTATACGCAATGATTGATGTCGTTCTGTATAAATCCGCAGCACTTTAAAAAGGGAGTATCAAGATGACAAAATCGATTCGTCGCAAATTTATTTTTC
>CAYTBC010000302.1:2268-3104 GCA_964435765.1 uncultured Desulfosarcina sp. | reverse complement strand
ACGTAACTGGCAAAGGTGCGGATGGTATCTTCGGGAGATTCCCCTTTAACCTCGGAACTGGTCGAGGTACCCCTGATTTCGGAGGTAGACAACCCTAGAATGTGACAGGCATTTTGAAATGACAAAAACGTCCGGGTTGAGGGCTGAACAAAATAAAGCATGGCCCGTTTGTGGGGCAGCAGGTGCCGCAGTTTGCTCTGTCCGACTTTCGTCTTGGCCAGCAGCCTGATCGAATCTGCCAGCCGGCTGAGATAATCCAAAAATGGCCTGTCAAACTGCTGGGCATAGATGATGTCATATAGGCGATCATTTCTCTTGAAATTAATCAGTTTTTCATCGACGGGTTTGTTGAAGAAATCTTCCCATCCTTCGAACTCCTGTTGCGTTTGTTCGGCGTACTTCTCCATTTTTTTCTCCTAGTAGTTTTTGGGGGATCGCGATTACCTGATCCGGACAGGCCGGAATCGACTATTGGAAAACGAATGCTGCAAGTTTAAGGGATAAGAGATAAATTTCTATATTGACGAGAAACTATGGCAAATAAATTTTTGTGTGTCAAGCAAGGAATAACCACATTATGTAGCGGTAAAAGCCAATTTTAACCGAACGGATAAAAGTTGCTGGCAAATCGACTGCTTGACCCATAAAAAAAAATTTGCGGAATCGCTGCAGCTTATTCGCAGCGGCAATTTAATTTGACGCTGCCCTGGCATACAGGTTTCTGCTTGATTGCTCCCTGGTTTTCTGTCATAGATGACATTTTTGATACCCAGCGGAGACATAAATCATTACCCATACATACACAGCGCTTTGCCTGTCCCATCCGATGGGGATGG
>CAYTBC010000302.1:0-2168 GCA_964435765.1 uncultured Desulfosarcina sp. | reverse complement strand
TCGAACAAACGATTCATTGACCGCTAAGCAATTCATCAGCGCGCTGGGTATTAAAAGACTAAATCATTACCCATACATACACAGCGCTTTGCCTGTCCCATCCGATGGGGATGGGTATCGAACAAACGATTCATTGACCGCTAAGCAATTCATCAGCGCGCTGGGTATTAAAGGAACTTTCAATGCCTGTCACAAAACTTAAAGATAAAATTTTAGAAATAATTAATTCGGCGGCCGAAAAAGCATACGGTCAAACGCCGGTCCAACTGGAGGCCGGATTCCCGCCCAATCCGGAAATGGGCCATTTCGCCGTCGGTTGTTTTCCCCTGGCAAAACAGTTTCGAAAATCTCCGGCCGAAATTGCAGGCAACATTGCCGCCCACATCCGGACCGATGAGATCATCGTCAAGGCCGGCGCCGCCGGCCCGTATATCAACCTGGAAATTGCCGGCGATGTCCTGTTTGGTGATGTATGCAATCATATCATCAGCCGCGATAACGCCTACGGTTCGTCCGAAATGGGTCAGGGCCGACGCGCAATGGTTGAGTATCTGGCGCCCAACACAAACAAACCGCTGCATTTGGGTCATCTGCGCAACGGCGCGCTGGGCATGGCTGTTGCCAACATGTATCAGACCACCGGGCACTGGGTGGTCAGAGCCAACCTGGTCAATGACCGGGGAGTTCACATCTGCAAAAGCATGCTGGCCTGGCAGCGGTGGGGCAATGGCACGACCCCGGAATCGGAGGGCCTAAAGGGCGACCATTTTGTCGGCAAGTATTACGTGCGCTACGCGCAGGAAGCTGAAAAAGATGAAAACCTCGAAAATGAAGTCCAGCAAATGCTTCAAAAATGGGAAGCCGGCGACCCGCCGACCATCGAACTATGGCGGATGATGAACGGCTGGGTGTATGATGGTTTTGCGGAAACCTACCGTCGCTTCGGGTTGATATTTGACGCCTACTACTATGAATCCAACACCTATAAGCTCGGCAAAGATGTCATCGAAAAGGGGCTGGATAAAAAGGCGTTCGACCTGGACCCGCGCGGCAATACCGTGTTTTTTCTGCCGGAGGATGAATTCGGCCGCGACAAGGATGGAGAGCCCAAAAGAGTCACGGTGCTGCGCGCTGACGACACATCCCTTTACATTACCCAGGACATCGGCACTGCCATTTTAAAAATTACCGATCACAACCTGGATTATTCCATCTATGTGGTCGGAAGCGAGCAAGAATACCATTTTAAATGCCTGTTTGCGATCCTGGCCGCCCTGGGCTATGAATGGGCGCGAAATTGCTATCACCTGTCCTACGGGATGGTGTATTTGCCGGAAGGCAAAATGAAGTCCCGCGAAGGCAAGATCGTCGATGCCGATGATCTTATTGCGGGAATGTTAAAACTGGCTGAAGATGAAATCCGCCTGCGGGACCCGGAAGGCCGGCTTTCTGAAGAGGAAGTCAAGGCCAGGGCCGAAAAGATAGGGGTCGGAGCCATCAAATTTTATCTGCTGCGGGTGCGCCCCACCCAGAGCATAAATTTCGATCCGGCCGAGTCCATCTCATTTGACGGCTTTACCGGACCTTACTGCCAGTATGCATATGCCCGGATCAGCGGGATTCTGGAAAAAGCCGGGAGCCGAAATATCGCTCTGGAAGATCCGGATTTTTCCCTGCTGGGCAACGCGGAAGAAATTCAACTGCTCCAGAAACTGATCCAATTTCCCGAAGAGGTTGAAAGCGCCGTCGAAGATCTCAACCCTTCAAAAGTTGCAGGACACGTATTCAGCACGGCCAAGACCTTTAACCAGTTTTACAATAAGCACCCGGTGCTGCAGGCGGACAGCCCGCAGCTGATCGCCGCCAGGCTCGAGTTGATCAAGGCAACGGCGGTGGTGCTCAAAAATGGATTGAACCTGCTGGGCCTGGAGGTCCTGGAAAATATGTAAACATCGAGCTGACGCTCGCTGGGTATGTTGTCAGTTGCCCGTGGTTTGTTGTATTTTTAGTTTGGAGGGTCTTAAAGGTATCCGACTCCTGGAGTAGCTAAACTTCTTGCGGTTAATCTTAATTGTGATTAATTTGTCCTGTTTGGTTCCGGCTTGTCCGGGTGAGGATCGTATGGGAGCGGTTTTTAACCGCGATATACCGGACCTCGTTAGATCAAG
>CAYTBC010000301.1:0-3139 GCA_964435765.1 uncultured Desulfosarcina sp. | reverse complement strand
TTGCTCCCAGTAAAATAAAGACGAGCCAGTGTTTTGCTTTCACGGTCTACTCCTAAATGGGGGATGGCTTACGAAGTGGGACTGGACGCGATGAATATTGCAAGAAGGAAATTGTTCCTCAAGATTATTGGAACATTCGTTTCTCTTGTTTCTTACATGAGAGAAATTATTCTCTATAGTTTACTCTGCACGATCATTGACTGCCACCCGATTCTTGCTATTCTGAAATTTGATGATGAAACGAATGGTCTCTGAAAACCGTCATCGAAGGGTTACTTCCATTCAAGGCCGAATTCACTCTTGAGGCAAGCACGTCCAGTATCAGTCACTTTCACTGCGCGAGATCCACGTACGCGGACAATCCACTTTAATGCAAACAATCGTTGGAGAGTAGCTGCACCCAGCGCCCCAGCTATGTGGGGTTTTCGTTCACTCCAATCGAGGCATATCCGAGCGAATGCTCTGCGCTTCTCTTGAAGCAGAAGACAATCGATTTCAAGGGAATTGAACCAATTTCTGCCAGCGCTGGTGACTTCGTAGGCTTCGCCGCGGCACTGAATATAGCCCTTATCAATGAACGCCTGGGTTAGCCCTACGCCTAGTTCGCCTGCCAAATGGTCATAACAAGTGCGAGCGCGGAAAATGGCTTTTCTTTCCAGTGAATCGTTTAGGGAGTGGGTACGTGCAGGGGGCGCAATCAGCGCAAGCGATTCTAATACTTGCGCCACATTCTTATTGCTCAGACGAAAATATCGATGCCTTCCCATTTTCGTCACACTTAGCAGGTTGCCCTCAACCAACTTGGAGAGATGTGCACTGGCTGTTTGAGGCGAAACTTTGGCGAGTCGAGCTAATTCTCCTGCTGGTAATGAGACATCGTCCATTAAGGCTGAAAGCATAATGGCGCGAGCGGGGTCGGCAATCAATGCGGCAACGGTTGCAAGGTCTGGATTCGTGTTCATCATTTCTCTGCTTGTATCGAAAGATGACGTATTCTATCATTTTGATATTTCGATGGTCATCGAAGTTTTTAGGAGTTAAAGTTCGTGTTATGGAGACGAAAATAGGACCCCGCTTATTTCGGACACAGTCTATTCAACCAAAGATTCTATACTTCGGAACGCCTGTGGTCTTGGTTTCTTCGCTCAATGAAGACGGTACATCGAATCTTGCGCCCGTGTCCTCTGTCTGGGCTTTGGGCTGGACTGTATTGTTGGGACTTGGAACAGATGGGAAAACCTTCGAAAATCTTTCGCAGCGTGGTGATTGCGCCTTGAATTTTCCATCGGATGACTTATGGTCAGCCGTTGAGGCACTGGCGCCATTAACTGGAAAAAAGGATGTTCCCTCCCACAAACGGGGTCAATGTCGTTATGTGAAGGATAAGTTCAGCGCTGCTGGATTATCGCCGATCTCTTCTGAAAAAGTTGCAGTTTCGCGTGTGACGGAATGTCCGCTTCAATTGGAAGCGATATTGCGTAACATCCATTTAATTGGGGATAAGAAGGATGGGATCGTTGCGGTTGAAGTAGAAGTACTTCAGGTCCATGCGCATGAAACTATCATTCGCGGTTTGAATCATATTGATCCTCGGAAGTGGCACCCGTTGATTTATAACTTTCGACATTACTTTGGCTTAGGCCGGGAACTCGGAAAATCATTTCGTTCGGAGACGTAATGGGATGAGCGTGCGAAATAGTGCTTTGTTTACGGTTGAAATCGTTATTTGATGGGGAAGCGTTAATCTTCCGATATCCGCAACGCGCGGACCTCCGTTTTTCACCCATTGAAGTCCAAATTTTTCTCCATGAAAGCTTCTTAAATACTTGACTTAGTCAAGTATTTTGAGTATCATGAAGCTATGATGGAAAACCAGGAATTCATCGAAAGAGTTCGGAGTTTCAATCGTTTTTATACCAACATCATCGGATTGCTCGAGCAACATTTCCTTGATACTCCATACTCGCTTACGGAGGCACGCGTGCTGTATGAGATACGTCATACAGAAGAATGTTCGGCAAAGAAGATCAGGGAGAACATCGCGATAGATGAAGGTTACCTTAGTAGAATCATCCATAAATTTGTGCGACAAGGTTTGATCGAGAAGACTCCTTCCCCAGGAGATAGACGCCTGCATATCATCCTGCTTACGGAAAAGGGGAAAAAGGAATTCGCGAAACTGAACGACAATTCCGATAAGTTGATATCTCAACTGATTGGAAAGTTATCCGAGGGAGAGCTCGAAGACCTCGTCAGCATGATGGATGGCGTCCGCGAACTATTGAGTAGAGATTAATCGGGAGTCCATGCAACAATCTCTATTGTGACAAGGAGTTGAGGCTAAATGAAGAGTCATGTGTCGCTAGAAGATATTTCGATCCGCACGGAGCTCAGGGCCGGTGACCTTGGATACGTCACTTATTTACATGGAAAACTCTACAAGAGGGAATATAACTACGGGTTACAGTTTGAAACGTACGTGGCGAAAGGACTGTGTGAGTTCTACGAACAATATAATCCTGAAAGGAATCGCATTTGGGCCTGTGAACACGACAACAAGATGATTGGCTTCCTTTTGTTAATAGATCGGGGAAAAGCCGCTCAGTTGCGATATTTTCTCATTGAGCCGGAATATAGAGGCATTGGCCTGGGATCGAAGCTTTTGAGCATGTATATGGATTTTTTGCGAGAGTGCGCATATAAAGAAACCTATTTATGGACAACCCATGAGTTGAGCACCGCCGCATTTCTTTATAAACGGGCTGGCTTCCAACTGACCGAGGAGAAAGAATCAACCGCTTTTGGGAAACCACTCAGGGAACAGCGCTATGACCTGCTGCTCTCATAACAAAGTATCATACCTACTCCAACTTTAAATTTCCACTTTCATCGAACGGGAAAAAGGGATTATAGGCCACTTCCCAAAGAAAGCCATCTGGGTCGGCGAAATAGGAACTGTATCCGCCCCAGAACACCTTTTGGGGTTGTTTGACGATTTCTACGCCTTTGACTGCCAGGTCATGGATGATCTCGTCTACTTCCTGCTCACTGCGCGCGTTGTAGGCCAGTGTTACGCCAGCAAAGCCGTTGCCTTCTGGGGAAGTCAGGGCATCTTCAGCCAGTTTCTCGCGCGGATAGA
>CAYTBC010000300.1:0-3158 GCA_964435765.1 uncultured Desulfosarcina sp. | reverse complement strand
TCCCCTTTGAGCACCGGACCTGGCGGTCGGCGCGCGTAACGGGATCCGCCTCACTGCCTGAATCTACGCGCCACTGACGGGAGCCGACTCCCTCGGTCTCGCGCACGGCTTCACCACCGCGCCACTCTCTGCCGATCTCGCTCCCACGCCTCTTCGAAAGGTCGAGACCTTCAGTTCTGATTTCCAACCCCAACAACCAACAGCTCAACAACCCAACAACCTGCCCTGTCCCGCCTCTTCGAAAGGTCGAGGCCTTGGCGTGTCGATTTCTTCCGAACCAACAACCAACAACTCAACAACCCAACAACCTGCCCTTCGACCCTTTCCGACAGGTCGAGGCCTTGGATTTTGATTCATTTCGATTAAAACCGATTAGAACCCAACCACCAACAGCTCAACAACCCAGCAGCTTGGCTTCACCCGCCGTAGGGACCATGCCGGGGGAGACGGATGGCGGACTGGTTCGACAGCGCGCGTTTCGGCATGTTCATCCACTGGGGACACGTCAGCCAGAAGGGCTGGGAGCTGTCGTGGCCGCTGGTCGGCGGCAACACTGTCCTGCCCGCGTGCCAGGACGTCCCGGCGGAGGTCTACCACGAGAGCGCGCCCACCTTTGCTCCGCAACCCGGCGCGCCGCGGCGGTGGCTGGAGCGCGCCAAGCGGGCGGGCATGCGCTACGCGGTGTTCGTCGCCAAGCACCACGACGGCTTCGCGATGTACCCGACCCGCGCC
Organism: uncultured Desulfosarcina sp.; assembly: GCA_964435765.1. GTDB lineage: Bacteria > Desulfobacterota > Desulfobacteria > Desulfobacterales > JAFDCJ01 > JAFDCJ01. Next base: position 2,426 of record CAYTBC010000300.1, on the reverse strand, counting down.
GGCGACTTCTCCGTCGCCGTCTCGCGCTACCGGGGCGACCTGGTGCGCGAGTACGTCGACGCGGCGCGCGATCTGGGGTTGCGGGTCGGCCTCTACTTCTCGCTCTGCGACTGGCACCACCCCGACTACCCGCCGTTCACCGACGCCGACCGCCCCTACCGCATGGGCCTGGCGCCGCGGCCGACCGCCGAGCAGTGGCAGCGCTACCTCGACTTCCTGTTCGCCCAGGTGCGCGAGCTGCTGACGGAGTACGGCACCATCGACCTGCTGTGGTTCGACGGCGGCTGGGAGCGCTCGTTCGACGAGTGGCGGTCGAAGGATCTGCACGACCTGATCCGCTCGCTGCAGCCGGACATCCTGATCAACGACCGGCTGCCGGGGTACGGCGACTTCGATACGCCCGAGCAGTTCGTCCCGCCGCAGCCGCCGGGGCGCGCGTGGGAGACCTGCATGACCATGAACGACACCTGGGGCTACAGCCCGTCGGACACCAACTACAAGTCGGCCCGCGAGCTCGTGCACGCGCTCTGCGAGGTGGCGGGGCGGGGCGGCAACCTGCTTCTGAACGTCAGCCCGAGCGCGGACGGCAGCCTTCCGCCCGAGCAGACCGAGCGCCTCGACGCGGTGGCGGACTGGATGGCGGCGTACGGCGCCGCCATCCACGACACCGGCCCGGGCCTCGAGCCGTGGCAGTTCTACGGCCCGAGCACGCGGCGCGGCCGCTTCCTCTTCCTCCACCTCCTGCTGCGGCCGTACGAGTCCGTCGCGGTGCGCGGACTGCCGATCCGCCGCGTGCGCGCCGTGCGCGAGCTGCGCAGCGGCGCCGTCCTCGAGCACCGCACCCGCTGCTCCATTCCCGACATGCTGTTCAACGACGACCCCGTCGGCGAGCTGATCGTCTCGGTCCCCGAGAGCCTCCTCCACCCGCTCGCCACCGTCCTGGAGGTGGAGCTGGCGTGAACGGGTGAACCGGTAAGCGGGTGAGCCGGTGAGCCGGTGAGCCGGTGAGCCGGTGAGCCGGGCCACTCCGAGCCCAACAGCCTAACACCATAACAACCAACAACCTGCATCTGGGGGGCATTGATGAGGATACCGACCGAGGGACTGTCGAAGGACGAGCTGTTCGCGCGCATGGAGTCGTACCGCGCCGGCGACGTCGACTGGCGCAGCGGGCGCACCTGGGCGTACGTCTACGACCCCGGGCGCGAGGCCGAGGAGGTCATCAAGCAAGCGTTCACGATGTACCTCACCGAGAACGCCCTCGACCCGACGGCCTTCCCGAGCCTCATGCGCTTCGAGAACGAGCTGGTGTCGATTGCCGCGTCACACCTGAACGGCGGCGCCGACGTGGTCGGCAACTTCACCAGCGGCGGCACCGAGAGCATCATGCTGGCGGTGAAGACGGCGCGCGACTACGCGCGCGACCGCAAGCCGCACATCCGCGAGCCGGAGATGGTCCTCCCCGTCACCGCGCACGCCGCCTTCCAGAAGGCGGGCCACTACCTGGACGTCAAGCCGGTTCTGGTGCCGGTCGACACCTCGACTTTCAAGGCCGACCCCGACGCCATCCGCCGCGCCGTGACGCCGAACACGATCCTGCTGGTCGGCTCCGCCGTCTCGTACGCGCACGGCGTCGTCGATCCCATCCGCGAGATCGGCCGCATCGCGCTCGATCACGATCTCCTGCTGCACGTCGACGCCTGCATGGGCGGGTTCCTGCTGCCCTACTTCCGCCGCCTCGGCGCGCCGGTGCCGGACTTCGACTTCTCGGTTCCCGGCGTCACCTCGATCTCGATGGACTTCCACAAGTACGCCTTCGCCGCCAAGGGCGCGTCGACGGAGCTGTACCGCGACAAGGGCCTGCGCCGCTATCAGATCTACACGTGCGCGCAGTGGACCGGGTACACGATCGTCAACCCGACGGTGCAGAGCAGCAAGTCGGGCGGTCCGCTCGCCGCCTGCTGGGCGGTGCTGCACTTCATCGGAGACGAAGGCTACCTGGACATCGCGCGCCAGGTGCTCGACGCGACGCGCCGCATCGCCGACGGCATCGAGAGCATTCCCGATCTGCGCCTGCTCGGCCGCCCGGAGATGAACCTGGTGGCCTTCACCTCGGATACGGTGAACGTCTTCCACATCATCGACGAGATGAAGGTGCGCGGCTGGTACATCCAGCCGCAGCTGGGCTTCCATGGCTCCAAGGAGAACATCCACCTGTCGGTGAACCCGGCCAGCGTCAAGTGGGTCGACGACCTGCTCGTCGACCTCGCGGCGTGCGTCGAGAAGGCGCGCGCGATGAAGTCCGGCGACCTCGCCGCCGCGGTGCGCGACGCCTTCTCTTCGATCGACCCCGCCGAGCTCACGCCGGAGACGTTCACGCAGATGCTCGGCATGGCCGGCATCCAGGGCAGCGAGCTCCCCGAGCG
>CAYTBC010000299.1:0-3227 GCA_964435765.1 uncultured Desulfosarcina sp. | reverse complement strand
TGTTCTGCGAGCTCGACCAGGTCGCCGACGACAGCATCGGCCTGTTCGAGCCGCGCCCGTGGCACCGCGACAATCCGCAGATGACCAAAGTCTGGCCGAAGGGACCCGAGAGCGCGAATCTCTGGGGCCCGCCGCCGCCCGACGAAATGATGAAGCTCTGACACAAGACCGCCAGCGAGAAAACGGAGGAAACCATGATCAACGTGTCGCGACGCATTCCGGTCAACGCGCCGGGCCAGCCGACGCTCACGCGCGACGACGTGTGGAAGGGCCTGGTGATGAAGGCGGACAATGCGCTGCCTTTCGTGCCGGCAATGACCCATTGTGAGGTGCTCAACCGCGAAAGCGATAAAGTTTTCGTGCGCGAGATCGAGTTTCGCGGCGAACGCTGCCGCGAGCGGATCACGCTCATGCCGAAGCAAAAGGTCCGGTTCGAGCGCCTGGACGGCTCGGTGCTGGGCACGATCATGAACCAAATCGAGGAGGACGCCGACGGGCTCGGCCTGCGCTTCAGCTTCTCGCTGCAATTGGCGGGCGTGGAAGACGGCAGCCCCGCCGAGAAGGAATACGGTGCGATCGTCGAGAAGGACTATCTGAAAGCGGTCGATGCAACGCTCGCCGCCATCCGCAAGATGAAGACCGGCCGCGACGCGCTGATCAAGCGCTATTACGAGACCGTCGATTCGATGGACCTCGATGCCTTCAAGGCCATGCACAGCCCCAACGCGCGGGTGATTTTCGCCAACTTCCCGGCGGCCGAAGGGCCCGACCAGATCGCTGGTGCCATCGGCCAGTTCTGGTCTACGATCGGCGGCCTCAAGCACAACTTTGTCAATCGCTGGGACAACCCGGACGAGACGATCCTCGAAGTGGCCGTGGACTACACCCGCAAGGACGGCAAGCACGTGACGATTCCCTGCGTTTCGATCGTTAAGCCGGAAGGCGACAAGGTCGGCGAGCTGCGCGTGTTCATCGACGTGGCGCCGATCTATGCCTGAGCGCCCGGCCTTGATGAGGAACCGATGACCGTCAGCTACCGCGATCTTCGCTATCTGCGCGTCGAGGTCGACGACCTCGACGCGGCGACGCGGTTCGCTGCCGAGCTTTTCGGTCTGCAGCCGGCGGACCGGGACGAATCGCATGCCATGTTCCGGTCCGATGCGCGCAATTACGCGATCTGCTTTTCGCGCGCGAACGAGGGCGACGCGGTCGCCTTGACGGTGGCAACCGCTGCCGCGCTCGACCAGTTGGCCGAGCGACTGAAGGCGAATCGTTACAAGTCGCATCGTCTCGATGCAGCGGGCGCGGCCGTGCGGCAAGCCAAAGAAGTGCTCGCCGTCACCGCGCCGAACGGGGTGACGGTCGAAATCGTCTGGCGGCCGCTGACCTCCGGCTGGCGCTATCACGGGCCGCGCGATGCCGGCATCGTCGAGCTGCAATCGGTGCAGCTTGTGACGACCGACATCGCAGCCGATGAGGCGTTCTGGACCAAGGGCCTCGGCCTCAGGGTCGCCGACTGGGCCGGCGATGCCGCCTATCTCGCGCTCGATGACATGCACCATCGGGTGGCGCTCTATCCGTCCAAACGCAACGGCATCCTCGGCGCCACCTGGGCGGTGGAGGGCAAGGACAATGTCATGACCAATTGGTATTTCCTGCAGAAGGCGCAGGCGCCGATTGTCGCCGGGCCGGGGCGCCAGCCCGCTTCCAATGCCATGTTCGTAACCACGCGCGGTCCGCGCGGTCTGTTGATGAGCTACGCCGCCGAGATGGAGGCGGGCCCGCATATCGCCGCGCGCGGTCCGCGCCAGTTCGCCGACACGGCGGCATCGCACTGCGCCTGGGGTTCGCCCACCGAGCAGCCGGAATTTCTTGGAGGAGGCCGCCCATGATCCAGCTTAAAGACGTCATGTATTGCCGTCTCGGGACCACCGACCTCACGGGCGCGGAGTGGTATGCGGTCAATATCCTCGGACTGGAGGTCGCCGAGCGGCGCAAGGGCGCGACCTATTTCAAATCCGACCACCGCGCGCATACGCTGTGCTATTTCGAGGGCGACCCGGAAGATCAGGCGACCGGTTTCGAGCTCGGCCGCAATGAGGACCTGCAGACCGCCGGCGCGACGTTGGAAAAGCTCGGCCACGACCTTCACTACGGCACGGCGGATGAATGCGAGGTGCGCCACGTGCGCGAATTCATCCGCTTCAAGGATCCGACCGGCAATACGATCGAGTTCGTCGTGCGCCCGGAAACCACCGGCCAGCGCTATCACGGTACGCGCGATGCCGGCATCACCGGATTTTCGCACGTCGGGCTTTGCACCACGGACGCCGCGCGCGACGAAAAGTTCTGGACCACCGTGTGCAATGCGCGCGTCTCCGATCGTATTGGCGATGCCCCGCTGATGCGGCTCGACACCATCCACCATTCGATCGCGCTGTTTCCGTTTCACAAGGCCGGTATCCAGCACATCAACCACCAGGTGGGCGGCACCGACGACATTCAGCGTAGCTTCAATTTCGTGCGCGACAACCAGGTGAAGATCACCTTCGGTCCGGGTCGGCATCCGACCTCGTCGGCGCAGTTTCTCTATTTCACCGGGCCGGAGGGAATGACGTTCGAGTATTCGACCGGCGTGCGCCAGATTTTCGACGAGCCGGCCTGGCGCGACCGCCAGTTCCACTTCGCGTCGAAAGGCTTCTGCCATTGGGGCGCGGTACCGCAGATTGCCGCTTTCGAATCAAAAGCCAAGTGAACGATCAGGTGAGCGATCTCGCCCGGACGGTCCGCATTGCCGCCCGCGCGCTTGGCCGGGCCGGACTGGTGCACGCCTACGGCCATTGCTCGGCGCGCATCGATGCGAACCGGTTTCTGGTCTGCCCGCCCATGCCCATGGGCCTGACGCCGGTGGGCGCGCCCTGCACCGAAGTCCCGATCGAAGGTCCCTTGCCCGAAGGCGTGCTGGGCGAGGTGCGGCTGCACCAGCGCATCTATGCCAGCCGGCCGCAGGCGGGCGGCGTGGTGCGCTTCATGGGCCCGCAGATGATGGCACTCGCTGCGCTCAGCCGCGTGCCCGCGATGCGGCACGGCTTCGGCACCTATTTTGCGCCGCGCGTCGGATTCTGGAACGACGTCCAGCTGATCCGCGACGATGCCAAGGCCATGGGTGCGATTACCGCCATGGGCGAAAGCGCAGGTCTCATCATGCGCGGCAATGGCGCGGTGAC
>CAYTBC010000298.1:0-3245 GCA_964435765.1 uncultured Desulfosarcina sp. | reverse complement strand
ACGACTGGATGTCAGCAAGCCCCACCATCCCAGGCTGCTCGGCCAGGATTCGCTGAGCAATGAAGGCGCATTACTGCGCGTCCTGGATGATGCGCTGGTGATCTATCAGCCGCAACACGGCCTGACGGCGTTTCGCGATCACGGCAAGGGCCTGCAGTCCGTCGCCCGTTATCCCTTAAAGGGAAAGATCATCGACATGAGCGTGGCCGATGGCAGGCTCTCCGCTACGGTGGAAGACGACGGCGTCTATCTATTCAGCCTCGATGGCGGGCATTTTCATCTGCAGGGACACTATCCGCTGTTATCGCGGGCAACCCGCATCGCCCAGCACAAGGGTACCCTGTACCTTGCCGGCGAAAGCACCATTACCGCCCTCACACCCCTGTCGAAGCTGACGACGGCGCAGCAGGGCACCGATCGGGTCACCATGAAGTTTCCGCCCTATACGCCGCTGGGCAGCTATAACCTGGTGCTGAGCGCGAACGACGGCGACAGCGTCGTCTATGCCGACGCCCTGCAAGTAGGCATGCCGCGTTTCTCCCGACCCAAGATCACTCAGGAGGAATTCGAACAACTGCTGAAGCAATATCGCGCCAGGAATCCAGGGCAGATGCCGTCCGTTCAGTAAGGGGTCACCCCATGCACAAACGAGTATTGGCGGGAATGCTGCTGCTGATGGCCTGGCTGGCGCTGCAGCCGGGCTATGCCAAAGAGATGAACTTTATCATCACCCTGGATCAGGCCGACCTGCAACGGCGGGTCGAGCGGCTGTTTCCGGTCAGCCGTGAAAATGCTCTGGTCGGGGTAAAATTATTTCATCCACAGGTGATACTGCGCGAAGGCAGCGACCGCATCGGCCTGCGTCTGCACATCGACGCCACTGCGGCCCAGCAATTGTCCGTCTCCGGTTCCGCCAGGGTGGACGGCGTACTACGCTTCATGAACGGCAGCGGGGAGTTCTATCTGGACGACGCCAGCATCGAGGAATTACGCATCGAAAACGTCGAACCTCTCTATCTGGATCAGATACGACAGATCGCCGACGGAGTGGTCAGGGACTTGCTGCAGGAACGACCCATCTACGTATTGGGGCAAATGGGCGAGTCGAAGCGCATCATGGGCAGCGATATCCGATCCGTCACCGTGCGCGACGGCAAGCTGATTATTGAACTGGCCTTGCCGTGAAACCCCATTAGACCGTGGGTAGGCGATTTCGCCGAGTAGTTAGCCGGAAACCAGGTAATCGTGCTTTAAATTCACATAATGTTGCGCTGAGTATTTAAACCATTTGATCTCTTCCTCGCTCAACGGGCGCACCTGGCGCGCCGGACTGCCCAGATAGATATAGCCGCTCTCCAAGACCTTGCCTTCCGACACCAAGCTGCCCGCCCCCAACAGCACCCGATCCTGCAGTACCGCGCCGTCGAGGATGACGGCGCCGATGCCGATCAGGCATTCATTACCGATGGTGCAGCCGTGTATGACCGAGCGGTGGCCGATGGTGACGTCGTCGCCGATGACCGTGGCATGACCTTCCGGCAAGTCCGGATATGGGTGGGTGACATGGATCACGCTGCCATCCTGGACATTGCTGCGGGCGCCGATGCGGATCTGATTCACGTCGCCGCGCACCACCGCCATGGGCCATACCGAGGAATCGGGACCGATCACCACGTCGCCGATGACCGCGGCCTGGGCATCCACGTAGGCCGAGTCATTGACGTGAGGCCAGGCCTCTTTGTAGGTACGAAGTTTCATGCTATTCGCCGTATTAATTCATCATCCCGAATGCCCAAGTCTCGACTATAATCCGTTCTTCATCAATAGGCATTAGGACAACGGGGCCATGAAAGCCAGCGATCTCAAGAACGGCGCGGTGGTCGATATCGACGGCGCGATTTATATCGCCAAGGAGGTGACGGTGAAAACCCCGTCCTCCCGCGGCGCCAACACCTTGTACAAAGTCAGTTTTCGCAACGTGGTCACCAAACAGAAGCTGGACCAGACCTTCCGGGGCGACGACATGCTGCAGGAAGTGGAATTGGCGCGGCGGCCGGTACAGCTGATCTTCCGCGACGCGGAGAACTGCACTTTCATGGACAACGAGACCTATGAACAATACAGCCTTGCAAGAGACATAATAGAAGACGAGCTGCCTTATCTCGTAGACGGCATGGGCGGCATTCAGTTACTGATATCGGGCGACGCCGTGCTGGGCATCGAACTGCCGGGGACGGTGGAGCTGGAGATCGTGGAGTGCGCCCCGGCCATGAAGGGCGCCTCCGCCTCCGCTCGCAGCAAGCCCGCCACCCTGGGCACCGGTCTGGTGATACAGGTGCCGGAATACCTGGCATCGGGGGAACGCATCCGTATTAACACTCAAACCGGGAAGTTCACGTCCCGGGCCTAAATAAATACATTAACCACGGAGGACACGGAGATAAATATATAAAAATCTCCGAACAATTCGTCATTCCGGCGCCAGGCCCACCGGGTCGATGACGATGAACCTTACGACGAAGTTATTTAACAAGATCTCCATGGCAGCACTCTTGCACAACGCCCCCCTCGCAAGATTGGCACTTCCTACTATTAAATCATTAAGATACATATTTCATATTGACTTAAGTCAAAATGGTTTACGCTTATATTGTTATGTTGAATCATTTCCTCGCCATTGCTTCCCATCCCGCAAGGGCACGAGCCTCATTTCTCGGCGCCGTATTATTGGTAGGGCTGCTATCGGCCGCGCCATCTCACGGTCTGACGGTGGTGCCGCGCTCCTTCGACGAATTGGTGCAGCTTGCCGATACGGTCATCGTAGGTACCGTTCACGACATGCACAGTGAATTCGCCGACAACGGGCTGAGCCAAAACATTCTGTCCTTCGTCAGCTTCGACGAACTACAACAGATTAAGGGGCGGGTCAATACGCAGCAATACACGCTGCAGGTACCGGGCGGCGTGGTGGGACGCGTCGCCCAGGACTATCCCGGCATACCACTGTTTCAGGTCGGCCAGCGCTACGTAGTGTTCATCCGCGGCAACCGTCGCGACTTTTTCCCGGTGGTGGGCGTAACCCAGGGCGTGTATCGGGTTCTGACGGATGGCCAGGGTCGCCAAGTCGTGGTGCGCGATGATGTGGCAAACCGGGCCGTTCTTAACCGCGCCTTGAGTACAGTAACCCACACCGCTCCCACTCTGGACAGCTTTGTACAGGATATAAGGGATCGTCTATCGGCCAC
>CAYTBC010000297.1:0-3303 GCA_964435765.1 uncultured Desulfosarcina sp. | reverse complement strand
CGAAGCGGCGCCGGGAGCTGGCATCGATTCGCAAGGCGCTGGCAAAGTAGCGGCTTCGCGACGGCCCTACGGGCTGCGCGGATCCGGGCGCCGGGCGAGCACCGCCTTGGCGGTCGCGACGACATGATCCACGGTGAACCCGTACCGGGCCATCACCTCGGGCCCCGGCGCCGAGGCACCAAAGCGGTCGACGCCGAGGATCGCGCCGCCCGGTCCGACGTAGCGCTCCCAGCCGAACGGCGATCCGGCTTCGATGCTGACCCGTGCGTGGACCGCGGGAGGCAACACAGTCTGGCGGTAGTCGACGGACTGCGCCTCGAACAACTCCCAGGATGGCATCGACACGACGCGGCTCCGAATGCCCTCGCCGGCGAGCCGCATATGGGCCTCGAGCGCCAGCGACACCTCCGAACCGGTGGCAATGAGGATCAGCTCCGGCAATTCCTCTCCCACGTTGATCAGGACATACGCGCCGCGTGCGGTGCCGGCGGCCGGGGCGAGCGCGTTCCGGTCGAGAACCGGGAGCTTCTGACGGGTCAGCACCAACCCCACGGGCCCAGCCTCGTGCCGCATGGCGATTCGCCACGCCTCGACCGTCTCGTTGGCGTCGGCCGGCCGGAGAACCAGCAGGTTGGGCATCGCCCTGAGGCTTGCGAGCTGCTCGACGGGTTGATGCGTCGGGCCGTCCTCGCCGAGCGCGATGCTGTCGTGAGTCCAGACGTAGATCACGTGCGCGGCGCTCAGCGCGGCCAGCCGGATTGCCGGGCGCATGTAGTCGGAGAAGGTGAAGAAGGTCGCGCCGAACGGCAGAACGCCGCCGTGATGCGCCATCCCGGTGAGGATCGCGGTCATGGCGTGCTCGCGGATCCCGAAATGGATGTTCCGTCCTGCGTATCCCCAGACGCCGCCCGCCGCGCCTTGCGTCGGCGGGGTCTGGCCGGCGTCCGGCGCATCGGGACTCTGAAAGTCACCCTTCTCCTTCATCATCGTGCGCGTCGACGGATCGAGGTCGGCCGACCCGCCGATCAGGTTCGGCACCGACTCGGCGAGGGCGGCGATCACCTTCCCCCCGGCATCTCTTGTAGCCATGGCGCCATCCTCGGGCGTGAACCGGGGCACCCCGGCGTCCCATCCCGGAGCCAGCTCACCCGCCAGCGCGCGGTCGAGGGCGCCGGCGAGATCCGCCTGTGCGGCGCGATACCCGTCCATCTCCTGGAGCCAGGCGCTCCGCAGCTCCGCCCCGCGAACGCGAACCTTGGCGAATTCCTGCTTCGCCTCCTCCGGTACGCGAAATTGGGCGTCTTCCGGCCAGCCATAGGCCCGCTTGGTCAGCCGGACTTCGTTCGGGCCGAGCGGCTCGCCGTGCGCCTCGAAGGTGTCGTGCTTGTTGGGGCTCCCGAAGCCGATGTGGGTCCGCGCGACGATGAGAGAGGGGCGACCCTCGTCGGCACGCGCCGACGTGAGCGCTGCGTCGACCGCCGCTACGTCCATGCCGTCCACCTCCTGAACCTGCCAGCCGTAGGCCGCGAAGCGCGCGCCGACGTCTTCGGAGAAGGTGACGTTGGTGGTTGCGGAGAGGGTGATGCGGTTCGCGTCGTAGAGGACGATGAGCCGGCCGAGCCGAAGCTCACCGGCGAGCGATGCCGCCTCCGCCGCCACGCCCTCCATCAGGTCGCCGTCGCTCGCGATGACGTAGGTCCGGTGGTCTACGATCGCCTGCCCCGGTCGATTGAAGGTGGCCGCGAGCCAGCGCTCTGCGATCGCCATGCCGACCGCGTTGCCGAAACCCTGACCGAGAGGCCCGGTAGTGACCTCGACACCGGTCGTGATGCCCCTCTCGGGGTGACCGGGCGTCCGGCTACCCCAGCGCCGAAACTGTTCGAGGTCGTCGAGGGTGAGTCCGAAGCCCGTCAGAAACAACAGGCTATAGAGCAACATGCTCCCGTGCCCCGCCGAGAGGACGAACCGGTCGCGGTTCATCCACTCCGGGTCCGCAGGGTCGTAGCGCAGGTGGCGCGTCCACAGTACGTAGGCCATGGACGCCGCGCCCATCGGCATCCCCGGATGCCCCGAAGCCGCCTTCTGGACCGCATCGATACTGAGCGTGCGGATGGTGTTGATGCAGAGATCGTCGGTGGTGCCGGCAAGCGAGGTCATTTCGGGCCTTCCTTTCTCGACTGCATGTACCGCTCCATCAACGTGGTGGTCGAGCTGTCGTGGCCATCGGCCGGCGGGCCGTCACCCTGGAGCTCGCCGCCGATTCGCTGGGCCAGCGCCTTGCCCAGCTCCACGCCCCATTGATCGAACGAATCGATGTTCCAGATCACTCCCTGTGTGAAGACACTGTGCTCATAGAGCGCGACGAGAGACCCCAGCGTCTCGGGCGTGAGCCGATCGGCGAGAATCGTCGTGGTCGGCCGGTTCCCCTCGAAGACGCGGTGCGGCACTAGCCAGGCCGGCGTTCCCTCCGCCTCGACTTCGCGTGCGGTCTTGCCGAAGGCGAGGGCCTCGGTCTGCGCGAAGACATTGGCCATCAGAAGGTCGTGGTGACCCTCGAGCGGGTTGAGTGACCGGCAGAAGGCAATGAAGTCGCAGGGAACGAGCTTCGTTCCCTGATGGATCAGCTGGTAGAAGGAATGTTGTCCATTGGTGCCCGGCTCCCCCCAGACGACCGGGCTCGTCTGGTAGTTGACGCGTGCGCCTTCGAGAGTGACGTGCTTCCCGTTGCTCTCCATGGTCAGCTGCTGAAGGTACGCTGGAAAGCGTTTGAGGTACTGCTCGTAGGGCAGGACCGCGAGCGTCCGTGCGTCGAAGAAGTCGGCGTACCAGACCGCCAGGAGCCCCATGAGCACGGGCAGGTTCTGCGCGAAGGGGGCGGTGCGGAAATGCTGGTCCATGGCATGGAACCCCGCCAGCATCGCGCGGAACTTGTCGGGACCCACCGCGAGCATCGTCGAGAGCCCGATCGCCGAGTCCATGGAATAGCGCCCGCCGACCCAGTCCCAGAAGCCGAACATGTTGGCGGCGTCGATGCCGAATTGCGCCACGCCCTCGTCGTTCGTCGAAACGGCGACGAAATGCCGACGCACCGCCCGCTCGTCGCCGAGCGCGCGCAGACACCAGGCGCGGGCCGTATGCGCGTTGGTCAACGTCTCGAGTGTCGTGAAGGTCTTGGAGCAGATGATGAACAGCGTTTCTGCCGGTTCGAGGTCGCGCGTGGCCTCGACGAAGTCCGTGGCGTCGATGTTCGAGACGAAGCGAAAGGTCATGTCGCGTCGGCTGTAGTGCCGGAGCGCCTCGTAG
>CAYTBC010000296.1:0-3320 GCA_964435765.1 uncultured Desulfosarcina sp. | reverse complement strand
ATCGATACCCCGGTGTGCGCCATGTCGGTGAGGAAATTCAATGCCGAGATCGGCAACTTCGACAATGCCGTGGTGCTATGCGTGTCCGCGGACCTTCCTTTTGCCCATTCCCGGTTCTGCGGATCCGAAGGGCTGGACCACGTCGTGTCCGCCTCCACCTTTCGCAGTCCCGGATTCGGCGAGGCTTATGGCACCCGCATCACCGAAGGCCCCCTGGCCGGTCTGATGGCGCGGGCGGTGGTGGTGATCGACGGCCGGGGGGAGGTGGCCTATACGCAGTTGGTGGACGAGATTTCGCACGAGCCGGACTACGAGAAGGCTTTGGCCTGTCTCGGCAGCGACGCGGTCCTGCAGGCGTGTACGGCAAGCGCCACGGCCGAGCATTCCAGGAGTACGGCGGATGACGGTCCCTGCGACGACGGCCGGTCGGGCTGAAAAAAATCAACGGATGTGATTACCCTGCCGCGTCGGGGGCGGCGAAGTCGAGGATGAGGTCATGCTGACCTACACCGGCATCAATCACTTGGCCATGGTCACCGCCGATATGGACCGTACCATCCGCTTCTGGCGGGATCTGCTGGGCATGCGCCTGGTGGCGGGGCTGGGCAGCAAAGGCTACCGGCACTACTTTTTCGAGATTTCCGACCGGGACATGATCGCCTTCTTTGAATGGGACGGTGTGACGTCCATGCCGGAAAAAGATCACGGCGTGCCGGTGAGAGGTCCGGTGGCCTTCGATCACATCTCTTTCGGCGTCGATGGAGACGACGCGCTTTGGGAGTTGAAGGACCGTCTGGAAGCCGCCGGATTCTGGGTGTCGGAGGTGATCGATCACGGGTTCATCCACTCCATCTACGCCTTTGACCCCAATAATATCCCCATCGAATTCAGCTCCCCGGTGGCGGGTGTGGATGTCCGTCGCCGGCCGAAGATGCTGGATCGGCATGCGGGGCCCATCGCCCGGGAGGGCCCGGCGGCGCAAGGCGGTAAATGGCCGGCGGTCGTCCGCCGCACACGGGGAAGCGAACGGATGGTGTTCCCCGGTGAAGGCCGGGTGTTCGCCGAGGGTGATGACGATCCGGGTTGATGGATATGCGCGGCAGCCGCGAACTACCTGTTAATGAAATAATTAAGATAGGATGAATCCATGGGAAGGGATAATCCGGCAACACCGACCAAGGAGGGCCGATGATAAATGAGACAGTGCTGATACGCTGCCGGCACTGCGGCGCGCGCAACCGGATTCCCACGGCAAGGCTGCAGGACGGCCCCCGCTGCGGACGATGCAAGCAGTCGTTTCCGCCCATTCCCGTCACTCGCCGACCGGTTATGGTGACCGATCGCACCTTTGCCCATGAGGTACTGGACAGCCCCTTGCCGGTTTTGCTGGAATGCTGGGCAAACTGGTGTTCCGCCTGCGGTGCCGTGGCGCCGATCCTTCACGATCTGGCAAGCGCTTATGCAGGACGGTTGAAGATCGCCAAACTCAATGTGGACCAGAATCCGGCAACCGCCAGCCGTTACAATGTCATGAGCCTGCCGATGCTGTTGTTTTTCAGGGACGGAAAGGTGGTCGATACGGCCGCCGGGGCGTTGCCCCGGTTGGAGATCGAGCGTTATTTGTATCGATTCCTGCACGGCCATTAGGTCCCTCGAGGAGAGGTTGCCATGAAAATAGTCATTACCGGCGCATCGGGTTTCGTGGGCACCGCATTGAGCCGGTTTCTGTTGGATGCCGGACACGCGGTAACCGGACTGGGAACGTCCCGGGCCCATCCGCTGCAGTCGATGGTACGTTTTACCTGGTGCAGCGCCGATACCACCCGTGCCGGCGCGTGGCTGGCGACGGTGGGCGAGGCCGATGCCGTGGTCAATCTGGCCGGACGCTCCCTTTTCAGGCGCTGGACCCGCAGCTATAAACAGCAACTGGTCGACAGCCGTATTCAGACGACCCGCCATGTGGCCGGTGCGTTGGCCGGCGAGGGCAAGACCCTGGTCAGCACATCGGCCGTGGGCTACTACGGCAGTTGCGGGGATGAGCCGCTTTCCGAACAGTCGACCCCGGGAAGCGACTTCCTGGCCCGTTTGTCCGTCGACTGGGAGGATGCTGCGCTGGCGGCCGAGAAGCAGGGCGTTCGTGTGGCCATCATGCGTCTCGGTGTGGTGCTGGGCATCGGCGGCGGTGCCCTGGCCCAGATGCTGCCGGCCTTTCGCAAGTTTGCCGGCGGACCGTTGGCCAGCGGCCGGCAGTGGTTCTCCTGGATTCACATGGCGGATCTTCTCGCCGCGGTACAATTTCTGCTTGATCATGAAGATGCACGCGGAGCCTATAATTTCTGTGCGCCGGCAGCGGTCCGGCAAAAGGATTTCGCCAGGGCCCTGGGCAGGGTCCTGGGGCGGCCGGCCGTGGTGCCGGCTCCCTCTCTGGCGCTGCGGCTCATGCTGGGAGAGGTCGCCGAGGTGCTTTTGGCCAGTCAGAAGATGGTCCCGGACCGGCTGATCGCCGACGGCTTCGCTTTCCGGTTTAGGGATGTCGAGAGTGCCTTGGCGGATTTGCTTAGCGCCGGTTAACCCGCAGCATGCTTTTCTACGGGGAGATCCCCTCATGCCGATCGAACTTAAAATTTTCAGCGGCAGCGCCAACCGGCAACTGGCCGAGTCGATCTGCCGGACCCTGGGCATCGGTCTCAGCCGTCTGACGGTATCGCGGTTTTCCAACGACAACTTGTTTGTGCAGATCCGGGAGAACGTCCGGGAAAAGGACGTGTTCGTGGTTCAGTCGTTCTCCGCCCCGGTGGGCGACACCATGCTGGAATTGTTCATCATCCTGGATGCATTAAGAAGTGCCTCGGCCCGGCGGATTACGGCGGTGATCCCTTACTTCTCCTATGCGCGCTCCGATAAAAAGGATGCGCCGCGCATTTCCATCGCCGGCCGGCTGATGGCCGATCTGATCAAGACTGCCGGCGCCAACCGCGTCCTGACCATGGATCTGCATTCGGATGCGGTCCATGGGTTTTTCAGTGTGCCGGTGGATCACCTCACCGCCATCCCTTATTTCGTGGATCATTTCCGGGAACGGCTGGACCTGAAGCGGGCCGTCGTGGTGGCGACGGATGCCGGCGGCGCCAAGAGGGCCGGCCGGTTTGCCAACCGCATTCATCTGCCCATGGCCATCATCGACAAGCGGCGCGTGGCCGATACCGAGGTAGTCCAGGGGCTGGTGGTGGGAGAGGTGTCGGGACGCGACGCCATCGTTTTCGAGGACGAGATTTCAACGGGCGGCACCCTGGCGGCATCGGTAAAAACCCTGGCCGCGG
>CAYTBC010000295.1:0-3342 GCA_964435765.1 uncultured Desulfosarcina sp. | reverse complement strand
GTGTCCCGTAACGGCGCGACACACCATCTGTCAATGCTTAAGATATCGGTCATTTCGCCGGTTTCATAAGGGCGGGAAAAGGGCCCGGATGGCGGCGCCGGAGCCATGATCTAGCGTTCTGCCCCCAGGGCTCGGGCCCTGGCCAGTCTGGCCCTCGCCTCCTCCTCCACTTGCGTCGGCTCTTGCGCGGGCGCGACCTCGGGCCAGCCTTGGAGATGCCTGCCGAGCAGGTCCGTCAAGGCCGCGATGTGATCGGGCCGATCGTTCAAGGCCGGGATATAGTGCAGGCGCGCCCCGCCGGCCGCAAGAAAGGCCTCCTTGTTCTGCATGGCGATCTCCTCCAGGGTCTCGAGACAATCCGCGGAGAATCCTGGACACACCACGTCCACATGCTTGATGCCGTCATGAACCCACTGACGCAGGGTCTTGTCGGTGTAGGGCTGCAACCACTCGGCCCGCCCGAAACGCGACTGGAAGGTGAGCTGCCAGCGATCGTCCGGTAGGGCCAGTCGCTTCGCTACCAGGCGTGCGGTCTTCTGGCACTGGCAAAAATAGGGGTCGCCGGCCCGCAGGGTGCGTTTGGGCATGCCATGAAAGGAGAACAGCAGGCGTTCCGCCTGGCCATGTCGCGCCCAGCTCTCGCGGATACTGCTCACCAGCGCGGCTATATAAGCATCATCGTCGTGATAATGGTTGATGAAACGCAGTTCCGGCACCCATCGCCAGGTCTTGACCTCGTCGCTCACCGCATCGAACACCGTCCCGCTGGTGGCAGCGGAATACTGGGGATAGAGCGGCAGTACCAAGATGCGGCGGGCATTGGCGGCCCGTAATTGTGCCAACCCTGCCTTGATGGAAGGGTTGCCATAGCGCATGGCCAATGCCACCCGCACCCGCTCGCCGTAGCGAGCCGTCAGGGCCTCCTGCAGGGCACGCGCCTGCCCTTGAGAGATCACCAGCAAGGGCGAACCGTCGTCGGTCCACACCCGCTGATAGGCATGGGCCGAGCGGCTCGGCCTCAGCCGCAACACCATACCGTGCAATATCAACCACCAAAGGGGGCGGGGGATCTCCACCACCCGGGGATCCCAGAGAAACTCCGCCAGGTAGCGTCGCACCGCCGCAGTGGTCGGGGCATCGGGCGAACCGAGATTGACTAACAGCACACCCAGGCTTTCCGGTGCGTCATGCCGATAGTCTTGTTCGCCGCTGTATCTACTCATACCTTAATCCGTCATGCCATCACTGGCGAGCAAGTATACCGGACATAGCCGGTTGATAAACCATCATTCCTGGAAACGCAAAGGCGTCACTCGGCCGTCGCGACGAAATCGCGCGTAATCCGCGAGGATCAATCTATGATCGAAAACCAAGGGATTGGGCAGGTCGTCCAAGGAATACAACGCCAGGCGCTTGGCGTCGTCCCGTGCCTCGGGTTCGCCGCGCGCTTCGGCGACATAGACCGCACTCACGGTGTGTCCCCGTGGGTCGCGCTGCGGCGCGGAATAACAACCCAATAGCGCCTGCAGCGTCACCCGCAA
Source organism: uncultured Desulfosarcina sp. (assembly GCA_964435765.1). Taxonomy (GTDB): domain Bacteria; phylum Desulfobacterota; class Desulfobacteria; order Desulfobacterales; family JAFDCJ01; genus JAFDCJ01. The sequence goes on along the minus strand of CAYTBC010000295.1, from coordinate 1,801 downwards.
ACCGGTCTCTTCCAAGGCCTCGCGCAGCGCCGCCTGCTCCAGGCGTTCCCCCACGTCCACGAATCCCCCGGGCAGCGCCCAGCCGTAAGGCGGGTTCTTGCGCTCGATGAGCACGATGGGCCGCCCCGGACGATCCGCCATCTCGATGATGATGTCCGCCGCCAACAACGGCGTCACCGGTGCCGCCATCATCCTCTCCTTCTCACAGCCGCCTCAATCCCCGGATAGCTTACTATTTTCCTAAAATAAAAGCGGCGACATCCCGTTAGGAATGCCGCCGCCGTTTCCCTCATATACCCGGACGTCCCTATCCGTCCCGTCCTTGACTTTCGAACATTGTGGGCGACTAGCGATCGAGAAGCAACAACAAGTCATTTAGCCGGCGTACGAAACCTGCCGGATCATCCAAATGCCCGCCTTCCGCCAAAAGGGCCTGATCGAACAGGATCGTCGCCCAATCCTCGAAGCGCCGCTCGTCCTGCTCGTCGTTGAGGCGCGCCACCAGCGAGTGATCCGCATTGACCTCGAGGATCGGCATCACCTTGGGCACGTCATGGCCCGCAGCCTTGAGCAGATTGCGCATACTGGCGCCCATGTCCTGCTCCTCCACTACCAGGCACGCCGGCGATTGGGTGAGGCGCTGACTGATGCGTACCTCCTTGACCTTGTCGCCCAACACAGTCTTCATGCGCTCCAACAATCCCTGGTATTGCTCCTCGGCCTTCTTGATCTCCTCGGCGCTGTCCTGATCCTCGAGCTTGCCCAGGTCCAAAGCGCCTTTGGCCACAGACTGCAGCGCCTTACCCTCCACCTCCGGCAGGTTCCCCACCAGCCATTCGTCGATGCGATCGAACAGCAGCAAGACCTCGATGCCCTGTTTACGAAACACTTCCAGGTGGGGGCTGTTCTTGGCGGCGGCAAAACTTTCGCCGGTGATGTAATAGATCTTGTCCTGACCCTCTTTCATACGACCGATGTATTCGTCCAGCGAGACGGTCTGCTCCTCGCCGTCCGTATGGGTGGAGGCGAAACGCAGCAGCTTGGCGATTCGCTCGCGATTGGCAAAATCCTCCGTCGGACCTTCCTTCAGTACCCGGCCGAACTCACGCCAAAACGTGGCGTACTTGTCCTGATCGTTCTTGGCCAGGTCTTCCAACAAGCCCAGGATCTTTTTGACCGAGGCGCCGCGGATCGCGTCCACGGCCCGGTTATGCTGCAGGATCTCCCGCGACACGTTGAGCGGCAGATCGTCGGAATCCACTACGCCGCGCACGAAACGCAGATAATTGGGCAGCAGTTGCTCTGAGGCATCCATGATGAACACCCGTCGCACATAGAGCTTGAGACCGTGCCGTTGCTGGCGGTCCCACAGGTCGAAAGGAGCGCGCTGCGGCACATAAAACAGAGTGGTATAGGAGTGGCGCCCCTCAACCTGGCTGTGGACATGCGCCAACGGATCCTCAAAGTCATGGGCGATATGCTTGTAGAATTCGTGATATTCCTGCTCGGTGATCTCTTTCTTGGGCCGCGCCCACAAGGCGGAAGCGCGGTTCACCGTCTCATCTTCATCCTTGTCGTCTTTTTTCATGACGATAGGCAAGGCAATATGATCGGAATATTTGCTGATGATGTTGCGCAAACGAAAACCATCGAGGAAGTCGTCTTCGTCCTTGCGCAGATGCAGAATCACCTCGGTACCGCGCCCGACCTTCTCCACGGTCTCCACGGCATAGCTGCCCTCGCCATCCGATTCCCAGCGCACCCCATGCTCGGGACCCAGGCCGGCGCGGCGTGTCAATAC
>CAYTBC010000294.1:0-3359 GCA_964435765.1 uncultured Desulfosarcina sp. | reverse complement strand
CCGCAGGGCATCTCGATCGCCGACGGGGTGCGAGTCCTGCGCCTGCAGCACGCGATCCTGGCGGCGAGCGGACCCTGATGCCGGCGGATCGGCATCTGTTGGCGGAGTTTCTGCGCGTCTACCCGTTCCAGCCGGCGACCGCCTGGTGGCGCGCCGTGGAGATCGGGGAGCTGATGCGCTTCGGACACCTTCTCGCCGGCCTCTGCCTGGACGTGGGCTGCGGCGACGGCCTGCTGACCCGAATCATCGACCGCCGCGCGGGCCCGCAGCCGCGCACCTGGGTCGGCATCGATCCCGACCCCGCCGAGGTGGCGCTGGCGCGGCAGCTCGGCTTCTACGCGGAGCTCATGAACGCGCCGGCCGACCGAATCGAGCAGCCCGACGCACACTTCGACTGTGCCCTGTCCAATTCGGTGCTCGAGCACATCCCGGAGGTCGACGCGGTGCTGCGCGAGGTCGGTCGCGTCCTCAAGCCGGGGGCACCGTTCCTGGTCAGCGTTCCGAGCGCCGATTTCCACGGCTGCCTGGGCGGTCCCTCGGCGCCGCGCCGCGCGTTGCTACGGCAGACGCGCGCCGATTACCTGCACGAGATCGACCGGCGCACGGCGCACGTTCACTACCGCAGCGAGGCCGAGTGGCGCGACGGCCTGGCGGCCGCCGGCTTCGCGGAGGTTCGCTGCTCATCGTACTTCACGGCGCCGCAGGTGAGGCGATGGGAAACGCTGTCCAATCTGACCGCCGGGCTGCTCCACCGGATCCACCCGCGGCCGCCGATCGAGATTCAGCGCTCCCTCGGCCTGCGGCGCTCCCGTTCGATGCCCGCTTGGCTGGCCGGGGCCGTGGCGCCTTTGGTGGCGGCCGGGGTGGGCGGCGCTGCGCAGCCCTGCGGCGGCCTGATGATCGTCGCGTATCGCGGGGCGTGAGCGAGGCGGAGCGGCGGCGCGGTGGTCCCTGCCGGCCGGGGCTCTCCCGGCGTCGCTTGACCGCATGGGCACCCTGTGGCACTCGAACTCGTTCATGCTGGCTCCGCTTCTCACCGCGGTCATCCTGCTGGGCTACGCGGGCAGCCTGTGGTGGTTTCTGCGCCGGGAGTCGGCGCTGGTCGTGGTCGCGCTGGCGGCGCTCTGCCTGGTTTCTCTGTGCGCGCGCGTCGTCTACACGACGCAGTATCCGGCCGGTTTCAACGAGGACGAGGTGAAGCAGTTCGCACTCGGGGAACGCGCGCTCGATACGCACCGCCTCTTCGGCCTCGGCGTGCAGGGGCCGATCCTCCTCAACGCGCTGTTCGAGTCGCAGCTCCTGCCCTGGCTCGGCACCTCGCGCTGGGCGATCCGCGGCTACTCGATCGCCTGCAGCGTCCTCGCCACGGCCGTTGCGTTTGCCGCGGCGCGGGGTATGGGTCTGGCACTGGCGCCGAGCTTCGCCGTCGGCGGGCTGCTCGCGGTGCTCCCCTGGTCGCTGTTCTTCGGGCGCATTTCGATCAGTGGGGAGCTGGTCTTTCACCAGGTGCTTCTGCTCGCCGCCCTGACGTGGCTCGTGTGGTCGAACGGAGGGCTCGTCGAGGCTTTGATCGGCGGTTTCGCGCTGTGCCTGCTGCTCTACGACTACGCCTGCGGGCGCGCGATGATGGGCATGCCCGTCGTTGCCGCCGTGCTCGCCACCCGCCGCCGGCGACTGTACTGCCTGGCGATTCCCGCGGTGGCGCTTGCCGGCTGGCTGCCGCTGATCATCCACGAGCCGACCAACGCCGCGCTGGGCTTCAGCGCCATCGGCGTGCACGAAGGCATGGCGAGCCACCCCCTGCTCATTCTGGGCGCCAAGGTTCTCAAAGCCATGAAGACCCTGATCGCGCCGGTGGCGGCGGACGACTGGCTGACGATTCGCTGGGCCGGCGTGCATCCGATCTGGCTTCTCGCCCTAGCGGCGTTCGGCTCGCTGACCGGGGTGCGCCGGGCGGTCTTCCTGTGGGCGGGCTTCTTCGCCGGCCTGGCCCCGGCGGTCGTGAGCTGGGGGGACACCATCAGCGCGCACCGCATGCTGATGGCGTTCTTCTTCATCTGCCTGGCCGCCGGCGGCGCGCTCGGCCTGCTGCGCCGGAAATGGCTCGCCGTTCCGGCCTGCGTTCTCGTCGTCGCGGTGGCGGCGGGGCAGAGCCTGGCGCTCTATTTCTCTCCCCAGTTCTGGCCCAATGAGAGCCGCTGGCGCTTCGAGACCGAGCGCAGCGCGATGATGCGCGCCATCGATCTGCCTCCCAACGGGCGCCTCATCGTGGACGGCGACGTCGGCTCGTTCGTGCAGCTGCGCACGCTGCTTCACCCCGACTACGAGCCGCTCACGGTCCTGAACTGGTTTCCCGCGGGAGACCGCCCGACGGTCTACGCCTTCGGTCCCGGCCCCGGCTCCGCGCCGCTGCGGCTCTTCTACGAAGCCGTTCTGGGCTCCGAGCGCGTCCAGTCGTTCGGGCAGGCCTTCCTGCTCACGGTGCCCGCCGGGGACTGGAGCTGGATGAAGGAGTCCGGCTGGACCTACGAGGCGCGCTGCGGTACCGACGTCCACCGCACCATCGTGCCGGCGCTCGCCCATCCGCACGTCGGGTTCTCCGGGGTCGTTTGCCGAGATCCGATCGAGCACGTGTGGAGCGGGCGCTGGAACGGCCGCGCGGCGAATCTGCGCGTGTACAGCAGCGACGCGGCGCGCGTGGAGACGGCGGGCGCCGTCGTGGGGCAGAAGCTGGAGGGCTTCGGCCGCATGGACTTTCGGGTCTCTCCGGGAGACCAGATACGGGTCGTCGATTACACGCCCGGGCATCTGCCGGGCGTGTTGATCTCGCTGATGGAGGTCACGCCGGCGGCCGAGCGCCTGCCGCTGTGGGGAAGCGTCAGCCCGCTGCCGGCGGCGGACGACGCTGGGGGGGCTTCCGGTGGCTGAGTCGCGGCGCGGCGCCGACGTTCTCCGCCACGTGCGGGCCCTGCTCGCCCTGCTCGCCGCGGGCACCATCGCGGCGGGGCTGTACCAGTTCCGGATCGACTGGAGCGAGCAGTACGCGTGGTGGCTCGTTGCCGCCGGGCTGGTGCTGGCCGCGTTGGGGCTGAGCCGCATCGACCCCGCTCCGTCGCCCGGAGCGCCGCGCGTCCCGGCCGGAGCCTGGCGCCTCGGAATTGGGACGCTGCTGGCCCTGCTGGGCGCGGCGCTGTGGATCTGGTCGACGCGGCGGCTGTACCTGAACTGGCAGGCCGGCTTCGACGCCGCCTGGTCCGGATGGCTGGCGTCGACCGTCCTCCTCGGCATCGGTCTCGACCTGGCGTGGGGGCGCTGGCCGCGCGGCTCCGGCCGGCGCTGGCCGGCGTGGTCGATCGCGG
>CAYTBC010000293.1:0-3468 GCA_964435765.1 uncultured Desulfosarcina sp. | reverse complement strand
GCGCAGGAAACGTGACAGCGTCATATGCCAGCGGCGCCAGAAATCGATGATGCTGGTAGATTTAGGGGGAGTCGAAGTTGAACGGCAGCCGGATGTTGAATATCAGTGCGATGCCCAGCGCCATGTCGGTGTAGCCAGAGAAGTCGAAATAGATTTGAAGGGTGTAGGCCAGTGCACCTGCCCATGCTTCATATACTGTGGGCAGCAGACCGGCATGCATGCCGTTGAATATATCGTTGGCGTAGGGGGCGAAAGAATCTGCCCACAGCACTTTCTTGCACAGGCCCAGGGTAAACAGCAGCAAGCCAGTCGCAACATTCTCCCAATCCAGATGATAATTCTTGCGCTGGGCAAACTGGGGCATCATTTCCTGGTGGTGCAGGATCGGACCGGCAATAAGGTGCGGGAAATAGGTGACAAACAGCAGGTAGTGCATGAAGTTGTATTCCTTCACCTTGCCCTGGTAGACATCGACCAGAAACGCAATCTGGGTGAAGGTGAAAAAGGAGATGCCGAGCGGCAGAATGATTTTCCCTACTGTCCAGTGGGCTCCAGTCATGCTGTCCAGGTTGTGCATGAAGAAATCGGCATACTTGTAATAGCCGAGCAGCAGCAGGTTGGCAGAAATGGCCGCAATCAGCAGATGCTTCTTGCGTCTTTGGTCGTTCCTGGCGCCAGCCCTGGCGATCCAGGTACCGAAGCTGTAGTTGCCCACGATGGAGCCCAGCAGCAATCCGAGATAATCTGGATTCCAGTAGCCATAAAAGAACAGCGAGGAAAATCCGAGCCATGCCGCTGCGTACTGCTGGCCAATTTTCGCCAAACGGAAAAAAACGATGGCGACTATCGGCAGGAACAGAAAAATGAAGGCATAGGAGTTGAACAGCATTGCGCGGAATTACCGGGTTCAGTTCCAGTTGGTATTCCCGGGCGCGCTGTCCCAGTCTTCAATCCCTTCCAGGGGGTAATCCTTGAAGAGCCCGTAACCAAGGCGTCTCAGCCGGCCGAGCAGGGTGGCGCGCGGGAATTTGCCGGTCATCCCCGAAGCAGGAGACTGACCAAGCTGCAGAATATAGTCGCTATAAAATTCTTTTTCGGTCATTCCCCACTTCATGACAAATACACGGCCACCGCGGTTGAAGCGAACCCGTCCGGTACTTTTGCATGCAAAGTGGTAGAAGCGACTGGCACCGATAATTCTGAAATGCCGGCACCCGGCAACCCAGTATTTCATCAGCAAATCCATGTCGGAACTCATGCCGGGACTGAACTCCAGACTGTAGCCGCCCACCATGTGCCACCACTTTCGGTGGAACAGGGTGGGCTGGGAGGCGGCGCCTTCGATATCGCCGCGCGTATCCTCCATGTATTCGCGCAATAGTCCGGATTCATCAAAATCCTCCGGGGTGGAACCGTAATCCTTGCAGATATAGTTTGGATTTTTCTTTTCGAATGCAGGCTGAATGGACATGGAAAAATAGAGGGCCAGATCGGAGTCCCCCGCGGCAACAGCTTCGGCTAACGCCGTATCCCATCCCGGGCATGCCACCATGTCGTCGTTCATGTACAGCACCCAGTCGTGGCTGACTTGTGCGACGAGGTGATTGACAGACAGGCAGATGCCGACATTTTTGTCCGAATGCGTGTATCGAATTCCCTGCTCCCTGACCCAGGCGAGCGTACCGTCCGACCCGTCATTGACATGCACGATGACTTCGTGGGGTTGTCGCGAATGCTCTCGTATGCTTTTGATGCAAAGTTTGAGATAGGGCAGGTTGTTCCATGTAGGAATGACAATGCTGAACTTCATATGGTTTTCACTTGTGTCCGGTTGGTAACTGTGGCGCAAAGAATGGCAATGGTCAGTGCATAAAATGCAGCGGTCATTTTAAGATCGTAAATTTCGACGGTCTGGCCGAATACGACAAAGCCTATCACTAGTCCGGCGCCCATGAGGGCGGCGGTTTCCGCCTGGGGATGCTGCATATCATTCAGTGAACGGAGAAATATCCAGAGGGGAACGAAATGTATTGCCAGGTAGGCCAGCAGGCCAAAAATACCAAGACCGGCGCACTTGGCGAGCAGTTCGCTGTGTACTTCTCCCTGTCCCAAATGGGCCGCATGCGGAGTAAGTTCGCCGCTGGCGGCCAGCCTGGGCATCATGTTGGCAAAGCCGTCGGGACCGAGCCCGAAAATCGGGTGTTGTATAAAGGCATGGATGGCCACTTGCCACAATTGCAACCTGACCCCTATCGAGGTGTCCTTATTGCCGGCACTGAACGCCGCCAGATCATGCTGGATCATATCAATGCGCTGGTGGATTATATCTATGGTTGCATAGGCCGTAACCGCAAGTGCACAGACCGCAATGCCGGCGATGGCTGCATTGCGCCATTTATGGACCGGACTCTGCATGTAGATCCACAGCATCAGCAGAAACGGGATGGACAGCCAGGCTCCGCGCTCGCCCGACTGGATGGACAGGTAGGCGCCCGCCAGAAAGCCGGCCAGCTTTAAGAATAAAGCCGGCGAATAGTCGCGATGCACACGGCCGATGGCAAACAGCGAAAGAAAGCCCATTGATAAGGCAATGTCGCTGAAGTGGATCAGGTTGAGGAATTGTCCCGTCGTTGCCCGGCCGTTGTCCCAGTTGAATGGATGAATCAATACGAGCGCCAAGCCTGCCAGTGCGCCAATCGGCGCGCCAAGCTGGAGCATGGCTAAAGTGCCGGTATTGACGCGGCGCAAGGCCAGAAAAATCGGAATGGCGAGCCAGAAGCGCGCCGCCCAGTCGTACGATGGCGCCCTGAAGGCCGCATGGTATGCTTGGCTCAGAAAAATCGCTGCCGTCGGTAACAACATGGCAATTGCAAACACAAAATCAATTTTGTCCCAGGCCGGTGCGCTTTTTCGAGAGCGATACAGAATGGCAAAAGAGACAATAAGCAGGACCAGGAACATACCGTTTGACCCGCCCTGAACCAGCAGGGTCAGCGCCGGATAAGACAATAGGATGAGCGTGATCAGCCGATTGAGTAAGCGGTTGGTTTCGGCTTGCATTGTTATGTATAAATCAGTTAGGGCATAACGGAATAGGTGTGGCCGATATTGTACGATAAATGTATTCGTCGGGCCGCCGGACGTGCCGGAAGGCTCGTCCTTGTTCGCATGCAGGGCAAGTATTTTACGGAGAGAATCATGGGCGCCAGTGTTTCGGGCTGGTGAAATCGGTATGGCTACATTTGCAATTGGTGATATTCAGGGCTGTTACATAGAACTGCAACAGTTGCTGGCATCGTTTAATTTCGATCCGGCGCAGGATCGTCTGTGGCTGGTCGGCGACCTGGTCAACCGCGGACCGGGCTCGGTGGAGGTGCTGCGTCTGGTCAAATCGCTGGGTGATGCCGCGATCACGGTACTCGGCAACCACGACCTGCACCTGCTGGCCGTGGCGGAAGGCATGGCGAA
>CAYTBC010000292.1:0-3488 GCA_964435765.1 uncultured Desulfosarcina sp. | reverse complement strand
GATACTGGGCGACTTTCAGTTGCAATGAAAGCAACTGAAACCGTCTCGCCTCGTGTCTGCGGCCCGGGTGGGCGTCGATGCGCGCCTTGGTTGCCTCCAGATAGACGCGCTCGTGGCGAATGCGGTCCAGGTAGGATTCGAGTTCGCGCCCGATGGTTTTTTTGCTGGCGAAATTGCCGAAGAAAATCCGCAGCAGAACCTCGTCGCGCGTCACCGAAGCGCGTACCGGTTCGCTCACATAGTCCTGCAGCGCGGTCCGGCCCTTGGGCGTGATTGTGTGGATCTGCTTGTCCGGCTTGCCGGTCTGGGCCTGCGACTTGCTGGTGACGCAACCTTCCTCACGCAGCTTGTGCAGCGTGTTGTAGATCTGAGGCCCGGTCGCGTTCCAGATGAAATAGGTCGAACGGTCGATCGCGCGCTTCAAGTCGTAGCCCGAGGCCGGTTCGACCGCGAGCAGGCCAAGGAGGGCAATGCGAAGCGACATTCTGTCTGCTACCTAATCTGTGCGCGCACGCAGAGCCAGCCGCGGCTCAGTCATAGGCGTCGGCTCCCTTGCGCAGCGTTTCCCATTGTTCGAGGTCGTGGCTGCACACGATGGTGGCGCCGGAAGCTTCGATCCGCCGAATTTCGGCCAGCGACTTGAGCAGCACTTCGCCGTTCCAGGTGTTGCGCGGGACGATGCCGGTGTCGAGGGTTGCGCGCAGGCTGACGGTGTCGCCGGCGAGCAGGAAGGTGCCGCTGCGCTCCAGTTGCGCCAGCGCACCCATGGAGCCGGGCGTGTGTCCCGGCAGCGGCAGCAACACGATGCGGCCGTCGCCGAACACGTCGCGCTGGCCGGCGACCTCGTCGACCGGCATCGGCAGATCCCAGTCGGCGGCGATGTAGCCCATGGCCTCGCTGCCGGGCGCGCGCGCCGCGGTCATCTCCTCGCCGCTGACCAGAAAGGTCGCCTTGCGGAAAAATTCGTTGCAGCCGCAGTGGTCGGGATGAAGATGAGAGTTGATGACCACGTCGATGTCCTCGGGGGTGAGGCCGAGCGCGGACAGCCCGGTCAGCACATGCTCGCCGGGCTGCATGATCGGCGTCATCAGCTTGGCCAGGCCGCCCCAGCGCGCTTCCGGATTTTCCGCCACCGTGGGATGGCAGCCGGTGTCGAACAGCACATTGGCCTGGCCGTGCCGCATGAGCGCGCTCGACACCGGAAGCTCGATCGTCTCGCTGCGGTCGGCGTCCGGCAAGAAGATGTTCTTGCGCATGCGCAGGCGGCCGCCGGACAAGAAATGCATCTTCATCGCCAATGCTCCTGCCGTTGCCGGGTCACACCATGCAATAGCCGCCGCTCACGCTGATCACCTGCCCGGTGATCCAGCCGCTCTTGGGCGAGGCCAGCAGCGTCACCGTCGGCGCGATGTCTTCCGGTTGGCCGAGCCGGCGCACCGGGTACATCTTGATCAGTTTCTCGCGGTTGGCCGCCAGCCATTCCGGATCGTGTCCGGTCTCGACCATGCCGAGCGAGACGGTGTTGGCGGTGACGCCGACGCGGCCCATTTCGCGCGCCAGCGACTTCATCAGCATGATCACGCCGCCGCGCGCGGCGGCCACGATCGACAGGCCGGATTCGCCGACGCGCGAGGAATCGCCAACCATCGCGATGATGCGCCCGTTGCCGCCTTTCACCAGATGAGGGCCGGCCGCGTGGCAAAGGTGGATGGCGCCCAGCAGGTTGACCTCGATCTGCTTGCGCCAGTCCTCGGGCGTGGTGTCCTTGAACGGCTTGCGGATGGCGAGCCCGGCATTGCTCACCAGAATGTTGAGGCCGCCGAGATCGCCGACGATGTCGCCGATCATTTTTTGCACCGCGGCATTGTCCGAAATGTCGGCCTTGTAGGACTTGGCTTGGCCACCTTTGTTTTTGATTTCCGCAACGACGGCTTCGGCGGCATCGGCTGCGCCGTGATAATGCACCGCCACTTTCGCGCCTTCGGCCGCGAGCGACAGGGCGATTTCACGTCCGACATCGCGGGTTGCACCGGTGACAAGGGCAACGCGATCCTTGAGCTGCATTTCCATGGTGGTCGCCTTTTTGAAGTCGCGGCGCGGCATCGCCGCCGATATCGATTGATAATGGCGCCGGCCGATCGCGCGCGGAAGCTTGACCCTTGACTCCGTCGCTGCGACGATGACTATAGTAAAGTACTTACATAGTAAAGAGCTGAGCTATAGCAGACGGAACTGACGAACGCGGCCCGCGAGAGATCGCGCGGGTCTTGCGCGTGCAGATGAAGGGTCGGGAAACGCGTGAAGCCGGCAGGGTTTGACTACTACGCGCCGCGCAGCGTTGAGGAAGCGCTGCACGTTCTGGCGGATGCCGGCCACGACGGCCGGGTCTTGGCCGGCGGCCAAAGCCTGATGCCCATGCTCAACTGCCGCATTCTCAGCCCCGCGGTTCTGGTCGACATCAATCGCATTGAAGGGCTTGACCGCGTGGAAGCCACGGCGGACAGCCTGACGATCGGCGCGCTGGTTCGCCACGCCGACCTCTTGCGCAATGCGGAGATTGCGAAAGGCTGGCCCTTGATGGCGGAGGCGACGACTTACGTCGCGCACCCGGCGATCCGCAATCGCGGCACCGTCTGCGGCAGCGTCTCGCACAACGATCCCGCGGCCGAGCAGCCGAGCGTGCTGGTCACGTTGGACGGCACCGTGATGATCGCCGGCGGGGCAGGGCGGCGCGAACTGCCCGCGGAAGACTTCCTCACCGGCATGATGTCGAACGCGCTCGAGCCGGGCGAGATGGTGGTGGCTTTGCGCTATCCGCGCCCGCCCGCCGGTACCGGTGCTGCCTTCGTCGAATACGCGCGGCGCCTCGGAGACTTTGCGTTGGCCGGTGCCGCCGCCATGCTGACCATGCGCAATGGCACGTGCGAGAAGGCGCGGCTGACCGTCGTCGGCATGGGCGAGGGCCCGGTGCGCGCGCGCGAAGCGGAGGCCTTGCTCACTGGACGCGCCTTGGATGGCGACAAGAGCAAAGACGCATTCGCCGAAGCGGCCGCGAAAGTGGTCGCCACGGTCGAGCCGTCAGATGACGTGCATGCCTCGGCAGCCTATCGCCGGCATTTGGCGGGCGTGCTGACGACGAAGGCTTTGGAAACGGCGCTGGCGCGCAGCGGAGGAGCCTAACGTGGCCAGGGAGCAACGCATCCAGGTGACCGTGAACGGAACGGTCTATGACAGGACCGTGCCGGTGCGGCTGTCGCTGGCGGACTTCATCCGCGACCATCTCTATCTCACCGGCACGCATCTCGGCTGCGAACACGTGGTGTGCGGCGCCTGCACAGTCTCGCTGAACGGGCGCAGCGCGCGCTCCTGCCTCACGCTTGCCGTGCAGGCCGATGGCGCCGAAATCGTCACCATCGAGGGACTGCGCTCGGCCGACGGCATGCGCCATCCCATGCAGCAGGCCTTCCATGAGAAGTTCGCGCTGCAGT
>CAYTBC010000291.1:0-3553 GCA_964435765.1 uncultured Desulfosarcina sp. | reverse complement strand
GTGCGCGCCCTGGCGCACCGCCGCACGAACCGGCGCGTGCAACGGGTCTTCCCCGCCGAGTACGCGGCCCTGTTCGAGGAGATGCTCAGCGAGCCGTCTACCGATCGCGAGGGCGAGTACGCGGACGCGATCGTCGACTCCCTGGTGCGGCACGACCGCGTCGCCGGCGCGATTCGACTCGCCGTGCACGTCCTGCGCGATCTCGCCATCGACGAGCTGATCGTCGCCGGCGACTGCTTCGACCGCGGGCCCCGGGCGGACCGGGTGGTCGGCTACCTGCAACGCCAGCCCGACGTGTCCTTCACCTGGGGCAACCACGATGCCGCCTGGATCGGCGCCGCCCTCGGCCAGGAGGCGCTCATCGCCCACGTCCTGCGCATCTCGGTGCGCTACCGCCGCCTGTCGCAGCTCGAGGAAGGCTACGGCATCACCATGCAGCCCCTCGAGCACCTGGTGCGCAGCGTCTATGCCGACGATCCGGCAGAGTGCTTCGTGCCGCGCGGCGACGGCCTGCGCGAGGTGCGGACGATGGCGCGGATGCAGAAGGCAGCGGCGATCATGCAGTTCAAGCTCGAGGGCCAGACCATCCGGCGCAACCCCGAGATGGACCTCGAGCACCGCTGCCTGCTGCACCGCATCGATCGGGGCGCCGGGACGATCGAGATCGACGGCAAGACCTATCCGCTGCGCGACACGTTCTTTCCCACCATCGACCCCGCCGACCCGTACGCCCTGTCGGCCGAGGAGCGCACCTGCATGGACCGTCTGCGCCAGTCGTTTCTCGGCAGCCAGCAGCTCTTCGATCACGTGCGCTTCCTCGTCCAGCGCGGCTTCTCCTACCTGCGGCGCGACGATCACCTGATCTTCCACGGCTGCGTGCCGGTCGACGAGGCGGGAGAGTTCCTGGCCTACGAGGTGGACGGGGAGCCGCGCCGCGGGCGCGTTCTGTTCGAGGCCATCGACCGCGTGGTGCTACGGGCGCTCGACAGCCGCGCCGAGAAGGATCTCGACTTCCTCTGGTACCTGTGGTGCGGGCCGCGCTCGCCGATGTTCGGCAAGGATCGAATCGCCACCCTCGAGCGCGACCTCGTCGAGGACGACTCGGTTCACGTGGAGACCAAGAACCCGTACTTCCGGCTGATCCACGAAACCGGCTTCTGCCGGCGGGTGCTGCGGGAGTTCGGGGTTCCCGCCGAGAGCGGCATGATCGTCAATGGGCACGTGCCGGTGAAGATCGAGAAGGGCGAGTCGCCGCTCAAGCGCAGCGGCCAGGCGATCACCATCGACGGCGCCTTCTCCGAAGCCTACGGCGACCACGGCTACACCCTGGTCATCGACTCCGACCGCACCTTCCTCGCCCTGCACCACCACTTCGATTCCGTCGAGGCCGCGGTGCGGGACGGCGTCGACATCATCCCCACCATCACGATGGTCCGCGAGTACCGTCCGCCACGGCGCATCGGCGACACCGAGCGAGGCGTCGAGATCCGCAGCGAGGTCGCCCTGCTGGAGAGCCTCGTCGAGGCCTACCGGACCAAGGAGATGCAAGAGCGGTTGTCGGGTTTGTGAGCTGTTGGTTGTCGGTGGGAATCGATCCCAAAGACCGCGCGAAGCGCGCACCGTCCTTAGCCCGAGCCTGAGCCTCAGCCTCAGCCTGTTCCGGAAGTCCGTGTGTTTCTCCGCTCGAATGATCCGGCGCAGCCCGGGGGCAACCCTAACAAACCAACAGTCTATCCCGAGTCCGGCGGGCGCGCGCGCCGCCGCGTGCCGCCGAGAAAGGCAGGCGCCCACCAGTTGAAATCGCCGAACAGCCGCATCGTGGCGGGGACGATGAGGACGCGCACCAGTGTCGCGTCGAGGGCGACCGCGGTGGCGAGGGCGACCCCGAGCGACTGGACCATGATCACCCGCGCCAGCGCGAAAGCGCCGAACACGGTCACCATGATGGCGGCGGCGCTCGTCACCAGGCGCCCGGTCCGCTCCAGCCCCTCCGCCACCGCCCAGGTGTTGTCGCCGGTGCGCAGGTACTCCTCGCGCATACGCGACAGCATCAGGACCTCGTAGTCCATCGACAGGCCGAAAACCGAGCAGAACAGCAGCACCGGAACCGCCACGTCGAGCGGACCCGGCTCGAAGCCGAGGAGCCAGGAGAGATGTCCTTCCTCGAAGATCCACACCATGGCGCCGAACGAGGCGCTGATCGAGAGGAGATTCATGACCACCGCCTTGAACGGCAGGATCACCGAACGCAGCAGGAAGAACAGGACGACGTAGGTCACGGCGAGGACGAAGGCGATGGCCATTGGGGCGCGCGACAGGATGAAGGCGTTGAGGTCGACGTCGTTGGCCGGCGCGCCGCCGACCAGCATGGTGCCGTCGCCGACTCGCCGGTCCCGGCGTATGGCGCGGACCAGGGAGCGGGCCTCTTCGCTGGCCGGCGGTGCGTTGGTGAGCACCGTCAGTAGCGCGATCTTGTCGGAGGTCACCAACGCCCGCATGCGGCGCGCGGCCAACGGCAGGTCGTCGGTCGGCGTCTCGGCGTCGGCCTCGAAGTAGTCGACCGTCAGCCGCGGATCGATGATGACGGCGCCCTCGACCTTGACCACACCGGGCATCGCCGAGATGCGCTGCGCGAGCTCGTAGAGCGGCCCGACGCGCTCCGGGGTGTAGGCAGGCGCGGTCGGGTAGCGGACCACCACCAGGATGCGGGTGCGCGCCTGATCGGGAAATACGTGCCGCAGCCGTTCGTAGACGTCGCGCGCCTCGATGCCGCGCGGCAGCGTCGAGATATCGGCCGCGGCGAGCGTCATGCGGGTGAACGGGGAGCCCAGCGCGACGACGACGGCCAGGGTGGGCAAGAGCACCAGCAGCGGCCGGCGCATGACCCACGTGGCGATGCGATGCCAGCCCCCCTCGAAGGCGGCCACGCGCGGCACAGCGACGCGCCACGCGTCGATGCGCGGCCCGAGGGCGACCAGCACGGCGGGCAGGAAGGTGAGCGCGAAGGCGACCGCGAAGGCGACGACGACGCTGCCGCCGAAGCCCATGGTGGCCAGAAAGGAGCCGCGGAAGAAGAAGAGGCCAGCGAGGCCGATGGCCACCGCGAAGCCGGAGAAGAGGACGGCGCGGCCGGCGGTGTCGAGGGCGGTCTCCAACGCCTCGGCCATGCTGGCCCCGCCGGCCAGCTCGTCGCGGTAACGACTGACGATGAACAGCGAGTAGTCGATCGCCACGCCGAGGCCGATCAGCGATGCGACGTTGATGGCGTAGGCGACGATCTCCGTCACATGAGACAGGGCGGTCAGGACGGCGATGCCGGTCACCACGGCGAGCGCGCCGACGCCGACGGAGAGCGCGGCGGCGACGACGCTGCCGAAGACCGCCAGCAGCACCAGCACCGCGAGCGGCAAGCTGATGATCTCGGCCTTCATCACGTCGTGCTCGAGCGTGCGGTCGAGGTCGTGGCGATAGGCGAGGAAACCGGTGAAGCCCACTTCGAGGCTGTCGGAGCGAACGCTCGCTCGCAGCGCCGGATACGCAGCGGCGGCGGCGA
>CAYTBC010000290.1:0-3589 GCA_964435765.1 uncultured Desulfosarcina sp. | reverse complement strand
GGTTTGCAGTCCCCTATCAGCCAAGTGTTCTCGCATCCGGACCAAAATTAATGCCACTGGGTCTATTTCCAGCTAACGAATTAAACAGGCGATGAATTAAACTTTCTTTCCCCAAAATACATAAACGAGTAAACATGAATACGGGTTATCCCGGATTGTAATATTATACCTTACTTATAATTTTTATATTAAGCATAAAAGGGAATAAAGAAAAGTTAACTGCAAATTGAAAGCGAGGATTTTTATTTGAAGGGAGGATTTTTATGAGTGAGACGTTAGCGAGAGACGTCAGTGGAAAGTGCGACGACTGTGAAGATCGCGTCAAAAAAGGCAGAGAAGAACGACAGAAAAAGCTGGAAAAATCCGAAATTGAAAGTCCGGCAGAATATCCCGAAGCACCCGGAGCCAAATCGAGAAATGCACCGCCGGGTTCCCTCGGCGGAAAAGTTTAGCAGTTTCTGTGAAGCCCTTGGATCTGATGTGTAGACCGCGATCAAATTCGACGGGCGGCTGATATGACCCAGCCCGAGCACAAAAAGGGGGCCGGCAATGTTATAACTGTCGACTCCTTTTACCTTTGGCCTTTCACCTTCAATCTTTATCTATAAACAATGAACTTTCAACTATGAACTAACTATGAGCATTAACCATGAGCTTTATTTCTGACACTTGAAACCCTTTATGAATCTAGAACTTTGAACCTTGAACTCTGAACCTTTACCCATAGAAATACTGCCTGAGAAAGATGCCAATACGGTCCAGACCCCATTTCATTGGCTGAAGAGCCTGCCTAATTTAAGGACTATTCCGGTAAACACAATAACATACGGATACGATTGGAATATAAGGCTACGACTGCCATCGAGGAGGTTCGCTATGAAAGCAAATATACCAAAAGACCGCGCCGTGGGGGCGATAATGGGGATGTTGATCGGCGATGCTTTAGGCGTGGGACCGCACTGGTATTATGATCTGGATCAATTAAAAAAAGATTACGGCGAATGGATCGATGATTATACCCGTCCGAAAGCCGGCCGCTATCATGCCGGACTGACCGCTGGAGAAAACTCCCAAACCGGCCAGGTCACCGCTTTTTTGCTCGAATCGCTGGCGGCACTGAGAGACTACAACGAGTCTGATTTTTGCCTGCGTCTCGATGCGCTCCTTGCCACCCTGGACGGCACACCCGAGGGGGGGCGCTACACGGATGTGGCCATGCGGGATGTGTGGCAGGCCCGGCAGGCCGGCAAGAAATGGTCGCAGACCGGCAGTTTTGCGGATACGGCCGAAGCTGCCATTCGCACGCCCGTGCTGGCTGCCCGCTACCACAATGACTTTAAAAAACTTTTCGAACACTGCCGGTCAAATGTCCAGTTGACACACCGGGATCCATTCATTGTCGGGCGTTCGGTTGCGTTCGGTTTGATTGTTGCCGCTCTGATAAACGGCGACACCCTTGAAACTGCCGCCGAGACCATCTCCAAAGAGGTCAAAACGCGTGGGCTTTCACTCAGCATCCCGTTGCCCGATCCGGTGGATGGGAGCCGGGAGGCTTCATTCCATGATGCAGTCATGCAGCCTCGCTGGTCGTATGAAGCCGCCCGGGACGACGCCATTCAAATCAACCCGCCCTGGAGGGCCTGTCGCTTGTTCGGTCTGGCCTGCTCGCTGGGGTTTATGCTGCCGGCGGCCTATTATTTCTGTTCACGCTTTGAAAATGATTTTGAATTGCCGGTTCTTTCGGCCATCAACGGCGGGGGCAACAATATGGCCCGCGCCGGTCTGACCGGAGCCCTGGCCGGTGCGCAGGTGGGTATTCGGGGAATTCCGGAACGTTTCATTACCGGCTTGGCCAATCACAAGATTCTGCTGGAAATGGCCGTGCAGGTGGCAGATGCCGGAGAGGCCTAAAGAGATAAAAATATTAATAAAAAAGAAAGCGCCATGCAAATTCACGGTCAGATCGATTACCTCAACGCAGGGGCTTTCCATCGGGGTGGGGATGGCAGTCAATGCCAAAGCTTTTGGATTTCGAGGAAATCAGCAAGGCCGCCATCATCGGAAAAGTGAGACAGGTTATCTGATGGAAATTCTACTTTTATGGGAGGTTTAGCATGATCAGCAAACTGCAAAGAATTTGCATTTCACAAATAATGACAGCCATCGTTTTCTGCATTGTCCTATCGCTGCCTGCCGGGGCCTCGGAAAATCCGGCGGGATACTTGAACGTCGGCGCCATTTTCGATCAACCGGTATTCAATGCCCAGGGACAGGAGCTCGGTGATCTCGAAGACCTCGTCGTCAAAAGAAACGGCAGCATCAAAACTGCGCTGATATCGGTCGACGGCTTTCTGGATGTAGGCGAAAAACTGGTATCCGCCCCGTACAAGTCTTTAAAATTTGCCGACGGTAAAATAATTTTGGACGCCACCAGAAAGCAGCTCGAGGACCGGCCCGAATTCGACTATCGTAAAAAAGGTCTATTTACAAACTATAGCTACCGTCTTAATCCATATTACGGCATGATGCCGGGACCCTACGGGACTTACGGCAGAGGCGTGCCGCCCGGATATCGCCACCAGTGGTCGGATGAAGGCGTCCGGGTACCCCACAGCGGTCCTCAAGGAGAGGGCGACCAGAAGCAACCGTACCCGTATGACCAGCCCGATCCGCGCTATCGCCGTGAAGGCAGCCAGGGAATGCGGGATTGGTACAATGCCTGGGGCTGGGCTTATTACCCGGCGCGAATGCTGGCAAGTGTCATATTAGGGCAGGCGGTCATCGACAAGCAGGGCGAGGAAGTCGCGACAGTGGAGGACCTTATTATCAGCTCCGCTGGAAAGGTAGATCAGCTCATATTATCTTACGGCAGCTTTTTAGATTATGGCGACAAGCGGGTGGCGGTGCCCTATCGCACCATCGGCTTTACCAACCGGGGCATCACCTACGACATTACCCGGCGGGAGATCGAAAACCTGCCGAAATTTACCGGTTTAAATCGTTAGGATCGTTTGGATCGCAGACGTTTTTGTGCCAGCCAGATCCCCAGGGCCCAGACGATGGCGATGCCGGCTGCGACGGCAATGTTGGTCCAATGCGGATTTTTGACGGCGGCGGCGAGACGGTCGGCAAATACCGTAATAGCGACGATGCCCGGCAGCATTCCCAGGGCTGTGCCCAGGAGAAAATCTCTCAGCTTTATATGTGATGCACCCGCTACCATGTTGACGATGGTAAACGGCGCCACCGGCAGGTTGCGAACTACGGCCACCGTGAGAATACCCTGACGGGCGAGTTGCCTGCTGAGACGGTTCAGCCTCCTTCCCGCCAATCTGCGAACCAGCCGCCGGCCGAATCCGGCCCCGATAAAATAGGTGATCAGCGAACTCAAGAGGCTACCGGCCAACGCATAAACCACGCCCAGGTGGGCGGGAAAAATTATCCCGGTGGCACCGATCAATATGGTTATGGGAACCATCAACAGTCCGCCGGCAACAAAGGCGGCCAATACCCCGAGGGGCAAGAGGGGATTGTCCTTCAGGTAGGCCGCCAGGCCGGTCAAGGTCTCCAGGCTCACCCACTGCGAAAG
>CAYTBC010000289.1:0-3592 GCA_964435765.1 uncultured Desulfosarcina sp. | reverse complement strand
CGACCGAGCCGAGGGCCATCGACTGGCGCGCGCAGGCCGACGCCGCGCTCGGCTTGCTGCTGGCGGGAATTACTCGTTCGCCCCGTTGATCTACGTAGGGAGGTCGACCATGTCCCGAACGACTGCAGAGACGATCGAATCGGCAGGCTCCATACCGGCGAGGAAGGCACCCGGCCCGCGCGGCCTGGCCCTGTTGCGCGCGGCGCGCTCCATCTCCACGGATCCGCTCGGGCTGTACGAATCGCTGCGCGCCGAGTACGGCGACGTCGTCGGTGCCCGCCTGGGCTGGTTGGACATGATCATGGCCTTCCACCCGGACGGCGTCGGGCACGTTCTGCACGAACGGCACGTCATCTACCACAAGGACAACCCCGACTACCGCATGCTGCGGCCCGTCCTCGGCGACGGCCTGGTCACCGCCAACGGCGACCTGTGGCGGCGCCAGCGCCGCCTCATCCAGCCCGCCTTCCACCGCCAGCGCGTGGAGGCTTTCGGAACGCTCATGACCGAGCGCGCCCTTGGCGTCGCCGAGAGCTGGGAGTGCGCCGCGCGCACCGGCACGCCGCTCGACGTGGCGGCCGAGTTGATGCGGCTCACCCTCGAGATCGCGACGCGCTCTCTCTTCGGGGTCGAGGGCGGCGATCTGGCGGCCGTCGTGCGCGAGCAGTTCACGGTCGTCAACCGGCGCGTCATCGAGCTCTTCAGCCGGCCCTGGATGACGTTGCCGGTCGCGCGCAGCCTGCCGACGCCGGGCAACCTGCGCGCGCGCCGCGCCCTGCGCGAGCTCGACGCGGTCGTGCACCGCATCATCGTGGAAAAGCGCGCCCGGCCCGGCGCCGGCGACGACCTCCTGTCGATGCTGCTCGAGGCGCGCGACGAGGAAGGGGGAATGAGCGATCGCCAGCTGCGCGACGAGGTGATGACGATGCTGCTGGCGGGGCACGAGACGACGGCCAACGCGCTGGCCTGGACGTTCCACCTTCTCTCCCGCTATCCCTTCGCCGCCGAGCGGCTTCGCGCCGAGCTCGACGAGGTTCTCGGTGGCCGCGCTCCGACGGTCGACGACCTGCCGCGCCTCGAGTACTGCCGCATGGTGATCGAGGAGTCGATGCGTCTCTACCCGCCGGTGTGGACCTTCTCGCGCACGCCGCGCGAGCCGGACGCGATCCAGGGATTCGATGTGCCCGTCGGTGCGGTCGTGATCATGTCGCCGTGGATCACGCACCGCCACCCGGCAGTGTGGGAGGACCCCGAGCGCTTCGATCCGGAGCGCTTCACGCCGGAGCGCGCGGCGCAGCGGCCGCGCTTCGCGTATATTCCCTTCGCCGCCGGGCCGCGCCAGTGCATCGGCAGCGGCTTCGCGATGACCGAGACGCAGCTCGTCCTCGGCACCCTGGCGCAGCGCTTTCGCCTCCAACCCGTCGACGACCGCGAGGTCGTCCCGGAGCCGCTCGTCACGCTGCGGCCGCGCGGCGGTCTCCCCATGCGGCTGCAGCTCTGGTAGAGCGTTCGCCATGCTCCGGAGGTCGACATGAGCGTCGAGGTGAACGGAATCGCCCACATCCAGATGACGGTGAACGACCCGGGTCGCTGCGTGCCCTTCTGGGAGAAGCTGTGCCACTTCCTGGGGATGAAGACGCTGATCCGCGCCGACGAGATCGTCTACTGCATCGGCGCCCGCACCGGCATTCTCGTGCGCGGAGCGCCGCCGGAGAAGCGCGCGGTCGCGTTCGACCAGGATCGGGCGGGCCTGCACCACTTCTGCTTTCGCGCCCGGAGTCGCGAGGATATCGACGCGATCCATCGATTCCTCGTCGACGAGCTCGGGGCGCGCATCGTCCATCCACCCGAGGAGGCATCCCACTTCGCCCCCGGTTACTACTCGATCCTCTTCGAGGATCCGGACGGAATCCGCGTCGAGGTCAACCACGTTCCCGGCAAGGGCCACCTGGGCCCGGAGGGCCGGCTCGGTCCCGGCGGCTCCGGTCCGGCCGATCAGTACGGGTCGGGCGGCTTGGGTGGCGATCGGCGGCGCGATTGAGCGCTCTGCTTCTTTGGTCAGTAGCGCGAGCACGACAATCCCGCGGTGAACGGCACGGACCCGAGCACTGAGCTGGAGGCGCCTCGCGTCGACGAAGAAGCCGTGCCCCCCGCCCGCCGGAAACGTTCAGGGTCGTTTCAGGCGAGCGCCGGAACGACCTTCTCCGCCAGGAGGCGTAGCGACGCCGTGGTGACCTCCCGGGGCGTGTTGCTCGATCCGGGAACGACGTGGCAGAAGTCGAGGCCGAGGGCGGCCATCTGCTCGAAGCGTTCGAGAGCCATCTCTACCGGTCCCGCGATCCCGAACCAGTCGATGAACTCGTCCTCGAGCGCTCGTGCGTGCTCGGCGGACGCCCGGGTGTGCTCCTTCATGTCGTAGTGCGCCCGCAGGAACTGCGCCGCCTTTTGCAGCGGCGCCGGCAGGCGCGACATCGGCGAGCCGGGAAACGCGGAGAAGCGCGCGAAGGTGGCAACCGTTCCGCGAATGCCGTCGCGCGCCAGCGCCCGATCGGAATGGATCACGCAGTTGACGAAGGCGCCGCAGCGCAGCGAGGCGGGATCCCGACCCGCCGCCGCGGCGGCCTCCCGCGCCGTGTGGAGAGCCCAGGCGAGATGCTCCGGGTGCGCGCCGACGGCGAACGCGACGCGATCGGCGACGCGCGCCGCCAGCGCGATCACGCGCGGTCCGGTCGCGGCGATCTCGACCGGCACCTTGGGCACGCCGGCCGCCTTCAGCCACTCGATGCGGCTTTCGAAACCGTTGCGCAGCACCGCTCCGCCCGACAGATAGGTCTGCAGCGAACGGACGTAGGTCTCGAAGTCGGCCAGTCGCGCCGCCTCCCGACCGATGCGCTGCGCCGAGGAGTCGCCGCGCCCGATTCCGCAGATCGCCCGCCCGCCGCTCTCGAGCTGAAGAGACAGCGCGGCGGAAGCCGTCACCGCCGGATCGCGGGTGAGGGGGTTGGTCACACCGGTTCCGAGGCGGATCTTCGAGGTCGCGCGGGCGGCCAGCATGAGCTGCCCCCAGACCTCGGGGGCGAGGTTCTGACTGTCCGGCAGCAGCAGGTGCGCAAAGCCGAGGGCTTCCAGCCCCTGCGCCGTTTCGGAGGCCCGCCCCAGCGGGGGAAAGGTTTCGATACCGATTTCCATGCCTCCGTATAACGCCGACGCACGCTTCTTCGCCACCTAGCTCGGCGAGCGGGCGACGATTCGCTTTCTTCGGCGCCGCCCAATCGATACCATCGCCCGCCGAGAGGAGGATGACATGGCCGACCTTCTGACGCGCCCGCTCGGCGAGCTCGCGCGGTGCCTCGCCCGCAAAGAGGTGTCTCCCGTCGACCTGATGCGCGAGGCGCTGAGCCGCATCGACGCCGAGCGCGATCTGAACGCCTTCGTCGCGCTCAAGGAGGAGGGCGACCTTCTGCGGGAGGCGCGCGCGGCGGAGGAACGCATCGGGCGCGGCGAGGGCCGCCCGTTGGAGGGAATGCCGCTCGGCGTCAAGGACCTCGAGGACGTCGCCGGGATGGTGACCAGCCACGGCTCGAAGGCCTTC
>CAYTBC010000288.1:0-3612 GCA_964435765.1 uncultured Desulfosarcina sp. | reverse complement strand
TGCTGATAGAGCCAGATCCACATTTTTTTTAATTCCTGTAATGCCTCTTTTTGTATGTGTGTCATCGTTCTACCTTCCTTAAAAAAAGATTACGTGTCACTTCTACTTTAGCCGAAGGACAAAGGAAGAAATCCAACGGCAGAGAACTGAATCCATGCAGATTTCTGTAACGGTTATAATCAAAACATCCAGGCCAGAAGTTCAACAGCGTTGGAACAGGGGCGATCATAGATGCTGTCATCGAAGATCAGAACTTTCTCTCTCGTCTCATTGGTGAGCAGAGAAAAGAAGTTGGATAACGCCCACAGAGACGATCCATCAGTGAGTGCTGTCGAGAAGTTGTTGCTCTTCATGCTACTATTGTAAAAGCAATCTTTGTGCCTGGTTTCTCCCTCTCTCCCTCATGTTTTCTAACGAAATGATATTATGTAATAACAATCCATAAAAATGCTTAGGGAGTGGTGGGCGTGACCCAGGATAAAACGGTTAAATACAACCTTATGGTCATATTTGACCTTTCGAGGTCTCCTCGATAGGTTCTGCCGCTTGCCCCGAATCAATACGCAGGAACTGAGAATCGATATCGGCATGCAAACAAAAATGGCTCATCCGGTTTTTGCGTACTTTGGAAAAGTTGAAAGAATTAACCCGGTAGAGATCATCGCTTTCGGTCGCCGCCCTGCGGCCTTATCGCCTGGGAACCACGGCTGACAGACAGGCCGTCCCTGGCCTGCTGTCAGTTGCGGACGTCCTATCCGCAACCCTCCGGGCCTGATATGCTTCCCAGTCGGGCCTCCGTGATGCGCCCGCAAACGACGATCTCAACCTCCTTGGGGTATAGAAAAGTACGCTTGAGTCGGATGAACCACAAAAATTAAAGGAAAGAACATGGATACGAAAATAGAAGAACTGGAAAAACACCTACAAGATCTTGAAGAAAAGGTTGGGGTGTTACAACAGAATATCCCTGATGATCAATTGAGTATGGTGGTATTCAGCGGCGACCTGGACCGCCTGCTAGCGGCATTCATCATCGCCATCGACGCATCTGCCATGTACGAACAGGTCATGTTTTTGCCTTCTGGGGAATTCCGGCCTTTCGCGACCCGGAAAAGCATGCCGAGAAGGCGGAACTGCTAGCCACGGCCTTCGGGCGGATACTGCCCAAAGGTGCGGAGCAGTTAAAGCTTTCTCGATGAGCATGGCCGACCTGGGCACAAGAATGATTCAGCATCTAATGCCTAAAAAAAGGCGTTCTCTGCCGGATCTCATGAAAACCGCGGCAGATTGCGGTGTTGAGATCGTGATCTGTGAAATGTCCATAAATTTGATGGGATTCAAGGAGGAAGAATTGATCGATTATCCCAATATCACTTTGGCAGGCGTTACGAAATTTCTGCAGGAAACCGGAAAGAGCAAGCTCTCACTGTTTATCTAAAAAGGGAAGTCGCGCTGTAACTTCCTGCAGAAAAAACCCGAGAAGGCTCAGCCGGCTCAGCACCTCCCAACTCCAAAATACGATTAGGACATCTAAAAACAAAGGTCACGCACCTCAAAGGAATCTCAACATGACAGAAGATATTTTATGAAATCCACTCTTACCCCAAATAGGATTTAAATGGAACGTTCTCCGGCAAATTGGAGAGTAAGAATTTTGTGCTAACAAATTTCTTGTCACAAATTGAGATTGCCAGACAAAATCTCTTAATAACTGAATTTCACGTCAATTTTATATTACTACTACTATTAGTCTCTGACCATGGAGTACATATCTCTCCTATAAAATCATGACTGTGTGCATAACTAAAAATGAAGGACAGGCTTTTTCCCTTGCTGGCGCTATTGAGCGGCTCGTGATGGATACCGATGAGCGATACAAAAAAAAATTGTTTCCGGAAACGGTATAGGATAGAAATGTTTCGGCCTTCTTCTATTTCGAAAGTACACCGAGGTAGCGCAAAACAAAAAAGCACATATCGATAATCCGATATGTGCTTTTTTTATTGGTACGCCCGGCTGGATTCGAACCAGCGGCCTACGGATTAGAAGTACGTTTTTTCACCCTTCACTCAACTTCACATACAATAATTATTCATTGACTTTCAAACAGTTACGATGTAGCATTTTTCACACGACATCACCTTATTTCACGAAAAAGGTTGACCAAAGGTTGACCAAGCATACCTACGGATTACCTAAAAGTAGGTCAAGGGACAAAGATGACAGAGTGGAAAAAATCGCAGTACAAAGGTTTGAGATTCAGGGAAAGTGACACGGAATTTGTGGGCATAGGCCGTTCAAAACGACCTCGTCGCTATTTCATGATGATATACAAATGGCAGGGAAAGTCTATGGCAGAAGCCTTAGGCTGGGAAGGTGATATTGTCCTTGATAAGGATCTGGACGAAGAAAGGGCTTATGATATTTTCAGAAAATTGAGTGCCAACCGCAAAGACAAGACGCCTCCATTCACCTTGGCGGAATATCGAGAAATCAATGAAGCAAAGTTGAAAGCAGAAGAAATTGCTACACAAGAAAAGAAACTCCGCAATATCAGTTTTGGGGATATATTTTTAAATCACTATTTCCCTGAGGTTCAGCACAACCGGAGAAACATTCGCAGCATACAACGAGAATCATCACTTTTCCGTCTCTGGATTGCTCCCGTTATCAGTCACCTACCGATTCGAAGCGTAATGCCCCTGCACCTTGAGAAGATCAAAAAAAACATGACAGAAGCCGGCAGATCGGCAGGATCTATTCGATACTGTCTTGCTGTGGTCCGGCAAGTATTCAACTATGCTTTGAGAAACAACCTCTTCTCAGGGAAAAATCCCGCAGACAAATCAGGCGGGGTTAAAAGACCTAAACTTGACAACCGTCGAATCCGTTTTTTGACCAGGCAAGA
Organism: uncultured Desulfosarcina sp.; assembly: GCA_964435765.1. GTDB lineage: Bacteria > Desulfobacterota > Desulfobacteria > Desulfobacterales > JAFDCJ01 > JAFDCJ01. The sequence goes on along the minus strand of CAYTBC010000288.1, from coordinate 704 downwards.
GGCCGCCGTTTTATTGGAAGAACTTGCCAAGAGATCTTCCGACGTCCACGATATGGCACTTTTCAGCCTTCACACCGGGGCTCGCGCAAGCGAAATCTTCACCCTGCAATGGGGTTATATTGACTTTGCCCAAGACATCGTAATGATCACGGATCCTAAAAACGGAAAAAATAGAGCCGCTTTCCTTACAGGTGCAATAAAAAACATGTTGCTGAAACGACGCCCACAAGATCCCACCCCCACCTCTCTGGTTTTTCCCGGCCGTGATGGAGTTGTAATCACTCAGATATCCAACTCATACAATCGTGCTGTGAATAAGCTTAAATTAAACGAAGGCGTAACCGACCGACGACAACGTGTCATCTTCCACACCTTACGCCACACTTTCGCCTCCTGGCTGGCAATCGACAGCATAAATCCTTTCCATCTAAAAGAGCTTATGGGCCATTCTGACCTGAAGCTCACAGAGCGATACAGCCACCTTTCAGAATCGGCTCTGAGAAAAGCGGCACTTAGAATCCAGGAAGGATAAGTCAAATTTTTTCAGGAAGGTTTGCCTCTGGGAAACAGGGCTACTTTCTATTCAATCCTAACAATATTTAACCAAATTTGGCCAGTAAAAAACGTCAGGAGATATGTTGACAATTGGTAACGGTTCGGCTCACTGGACCCGCGTCGTTTGCGGGGTCCAAGTGCAGCCGCAG
>CAYTBC010000287.1:0-3619 GCA_964435765.1 uncultured Desulfosarcina sp. | reverse complement strand
CTTTGCCGTCAAATTGCAGGATCACATCGCCCCGTTTGATGCCGGCCTTTTCGGCCGGACCGCCGGTGACGACATCCGAAACGAGTGCACCTTCATCGGTGCCCAGGCCGAGTTTGGACTTTAATTCCGGTGTTATGTTTTGAACCATGACACCCAGCCAGGAGCGGCGCACCTTGCCTTCCCTGAGCTGGGGCAGCAGCTGCTTGGCCATGTTGATCGGGATGGCGAAACCGATTCCGATATTGCCGCCGCTTTGAGAGAAAATCGCCGAATTGACGCCGATCACTTTCCCGTCCAGGTCCAGAAGGGGTCCACCGCTGTTGCCGGGATTGATGGACGCATCGGTTTGGATGAAATTATCGTAGGGCCCACCTCCGATCTGGCGGTACTTGGCACTGACGATGCCGGCCGTCACCGTGTTGCCCAGACCGAACGGATTTCCAATGGCCACCACCCAGTCCCCCACTTCCAGGCTGTCGGAGTCACCCAGCGTCAGCGGAATCAGCGGCTTTTGCGCATCGATTTTGATGAGGGCCAGGTCGGTTTTGGGGTCCCGGCCGATGATTTGGGCCTTGTACTCCTTTTCATCGCTTAAGCGGACCTTCAGCTCCTCGGTTTCCTCAACCACGTGGTTGTTGGTCAGAATAAAGCCTTCCCGGTCGATGATAAACCCGGTGCCGAGGGCATTTTGACGATATTCCTGCGGCATCTGCTGCCCGAAGAATCTTTCAAAAAAATCGCGCATGGGATCATCCGAGCCGAAAGGTGCGGCGCCCTGATCGGGTGTGCGGATGATTTTAAGTGCAATGATATTCACCACCGACGGGCTGGACTTTTTGACCAACTCGGCGAAGGATGCCGGGAATCCCTTCGTGCTGATTTTGCCCACCGCTTCTGTTTTTTGGAATCCTGTCACACATCCGAGGATGAACAAAAGGAAAACCCCTCGTAAAAAAAGCATGCGGATCGCTTCAAAGGCTCGCTTTCGCATGATCCCCCCCTTTCTCAAACGCTTTAAGCTTTATACTTCCGTGCCCTGACCAGGCTGGATATCTTGATCTGGATGTCTGTGGTTTTTTGTATGTGGCTCGCCGTTAAAAAATTTACAATCAGGTTCTCTCTATTTAGCAATTCACTTGCCAAACATTTTCCAGAATGATGGTTTGCGGTGGCTTCAATCCAGGTAAAGATCTACATGTTGGATGGTATGTAGGCCGCTCCCTTTAAAATTTCATGTGATAATAGTTGGTTAATGGATTATTTATCGGCTGCGGAGCCCGTTGGATTTTGTAAACACCTCACAGTTCGCTGAGGCGTCTGGGATGTCCAACTGATTTTTTTGTGACTTTATGCTGCAAGGATGCTGCGGTCAAGCCAAAACAGGAACTAAAAAGACTGGTAAACGAAAAAAGGGTGAACTTATAGTTCCTGCTTTCGAAGAATCGGATCGCTTAGTACATAGTTTCATAAATACGGCAACGTAATATTTATTGAAGCCCTAAAGGCAATTGGATCTCACCACAGAGAACACTGAGATGTATTTTTTTTCGTTTGCCGGAGGCCTACCAGTAAAAAATATGATCCGATAGGTCATCCCGCCTGGCGGGGGAGACGCACCGCTGAAACCCGCGGGATAACCGATCTATTTGAAAAACTAAAAGGTCGGTCAACGGCAAACGAAAAGCATCGATGCTGGCGCATAAAGATAATCTAAGTTCCAATAAGCAGTGGTGGCTTCACCGAAGGTTGAGGTTTTTTTGGCCATCGCCGTCTCCCGATGGGCAAAAATAAATAATGTCTCCGTGTCCTCTGGTCTCTGTGGTGAAAAAAATATCACTGCTAATAGGTCACCGTCATTATGAATAAGAGCAGTTAGGCTAATCTTGCAACGGTCCAGAAGAAGTCAGGTGCCCTTAATCCTTCCGGTCCGGTTCAGGATGATTTTCTCCCGCGGGCTTGGCGGGGACCGGCTGGTGATTCTTTGATCGCTGCCATGATGCCCGTCAGCACTTCCTGTCTCAGGGAGGGCGTTTCGGAAAACTTATCCCGGCGCGCCTCCGCTGCTTCGCCCTGCTTTAAGCGGATAATATCATCAAGGATGGGACCGGGTTCGGTCTTACGATTGAATCCCGCTGAAGTTGTGCCGGGCAGAGTGTCCGGGCCCTTGTGATTCCACGCATCGTAATAGAGGCCGAAATGCTGCAGCAGGTATTCGGGATCCTGCTTTTGGGCCCATTCATAGCCGACTTTGTAGCCTCTGGATTCGCAAACCGTTCTGCTCGAACGGGCGGCCGCCACCTCTTTTTCAAACCCCCATTCCCGCAGCAAGGCATCTTTGTCTTCGGTGCGAAAGTCGATGATTTTTTTGCTCAAAATATAATGAGCAATTTCGAAACCGATAGTATAAATGAGCTGATGTTCGGGGGCCTTGAGAAGGTTTGTATTCAGGTAGACCAGCGTCCTGACCGGTTCACTGAACCGGTACCGCAGGACACACGCCTGGAGGGCGTCTTCGTCGGTGAGGATTTGAAAACTCGTATCCTCCAACACCTCTTCCCGCACCGGTTCAGGCAAACGTTCGATGACGCTGCTTATATGGGGGTAAAATTTGAAATCACAAAGTTTGAAACGCTTGATTCTCGGGTCCATGACGCCTCCTTAAATTAATCCGCTAATTAATTCGGTGCGTCCAAAAACACCACCGGATGGGACGCAATGTAATTTGTGAGGGCTTCATAGCCCAGCAATTTTTGTGATGCCAGCGGAAACAGAATGGTTTTTTGGCGGCTAAACTCCCGGGTGACCTCAGGTGGAATTTGAGTATCCTGGGATTTGTTGACAATGACGGTGTCGACCCGGATGGCAATGTCCGCCAACTTCCGCTTAATGCGAAACGCTTCCGCAAACGATAACCTGTCGGTATTCATTACCAGATGGACCCGGGTGTCCCTGGACCGGAAATGATCACGCAGGTGCGTGAAGTTGAGGATCATTCCTTCCAGTTTGGCCTTGACCTTGTCCTGTTCGATTTGTCTTTTGCCGACCTTTATTTTGGAGATAATCTCCTTTTTTTCGTATATTTTTTTGCGCAGTTGGAGAAGCTCTTCCAACCAGATTAGGGTGATAAACGGCAGGGAGAAAAAGCGCAGCGTCAGGGCCGTGGGGGCCATGTCAAAAATAATGACGTCTTTGTCGTCCGACACCTGCAGGATATTTTCGAAAGCCAGCAGCAGGGCATACTCTTCAAGCCCCGGGGAGAACTGCAGCACCTTGAAATACTTCTGGAGGTTGAAAGCGCTTTCATACGCATAGGTGCGTTTGATGTGAGCCTGGGTTTCTCTCAGATATTTAGCGATCCAGTAATCCGTGTCGACTTCCTTGATGGCAAGGCGTTCGGCAATTTGAAACGGTTTTTCTGAAAAAACCCGCTCGAAAATGTCGCACTGGTTGTGGGCCGGGTCCATCGAAACCAGCAGGGTGTCTTGTCCGCTGTCTGCCAGCGAGATGGCGGTGACGGCGGAAGTGGTCGATTTGCCGACGCCGCCTTTTCCGATAAAGAAGTAAAGCTGTGCAGCCATGATCAATCAATGCTCAAAACGGAAAAAAGTTCTCCCAGGGG
>CAYTBC010000286.1:1247-3648 GCA_964435765.1 uncultured Desulfosarcina sp. | reverse complement strand
AGAATTGACCCGGACCTATACGGTCGTCGACCCCCACTTTCATTCCCATTATTCCGACGGATACAATGCGGTGGGCGATATCGTGAAAAGAGCCCGGGAATTAAACATCGGCATCGCCATTACCGATCACAATGATGTCAGAGGCGCCGTTGAGCTTGACCGCTACAAAAACCTGCTCACCATCCCGGGAATAGAACTTACCTCCAAAGAAGGAACCCATATTCTGATATATTTTTATGACGTCAAGAGCCTGAAAGCGTTTTACAGCCAAGATGTATCGCCCAATATGGGCCATGATATCATGAGCTCAACCGCTCTGGAAATGGAGGAGATCATCGCAAGGGCCCGGGGGTTTGAAACGGTGATCGTTTTTCCGCATCCCTACAGCGCCACCTTCACCGGTATCCACAATTCATACTTCTCGGCGGAACGGCTGGATCGCCTCTTTAAATTGGTCGATGGGATCGAGGTTATTAATGCCGAAAACCTCAACAAATGGAATCTGCGCAGTGCCTTGCTGGGATTTAATCTGGATATCGGGCTTACCGGCGGCAGTGACGGACACCGCCTGGCCCAGATGGGGAAGGTTGTGTGCTATTCAAAATGCAAAAACGACCGACAGGCGTTTTTGGATGCCATTAAGAATAAACAGACAAAGGTGATCGGCAAAGAAATCGACCTGATCCACAAAGTGACCTCCAACGGGGTCAAACTGCGCACCAACATTAAAAATTATCCCGACCTGGTGGAAAAAAACCTCAAATACGGTTACACCGTGATCAATTCAAAATCCAAAACCTTCAAAGACAGCGTTAAGCGCAGCTTCAACGGAAGGTTTAAGGAAAGGCGGAAAAAATACGAGGCGCTGTAAAATGACGGTAATCAGGTGAGTTGACCTGAAGATCGAAATTCATCCAGACTCCGTTTTTCGACCAGCACGGCGCTGTTTTGGCGTACCGCTCTAATTTGATCAAACTCGATCATTTGATATATCACCTTGCGTCCGACACCCAGATATTTGGCCGCTTCACCAACCGTCATCATCGGAAAATATATAAAGCCTTCTTCTTTCACCGACATTTTTATATCCACTCCTAATTAAGACTTGTTCGAATCCAGACGCCTGAATCCCCGACCGGTCGCAGAAAGATTCAGGCAATTTAAATCGTACGGAAATATAAATTAAAACAGAAAAACGGTATGACAAGACCCTAATCCGAACAAGCCGGAATTGAAAATTGAAGGAAAGACACTCATCAGGACTGAGTATCGGGGACTGAGGACTGAGCTTAATAGAATTGGGACGCTTGAAGCAGCAACGGACTCAGTCCTCAGACCTCAGCACTCAGCGCTTTTTCATTAACACGCTAACCTTCAGTTTCTGACAAAATGCATCATATAATTGACGTGGGCATTGCCGCCCATGGAATAGCGCCGCAAAAACGGATTGTAATGCAGCCCGGTCAAATCCTGATAGGCAAGACCGGCGGTTTTGGCCCAGCCGTCCAGTTCGGTCGGTTTGACGAACTTGTGGTAGTTATGCGTTCCCCGGCGCACCATTCTCAGCAGGTATTCAGCGCCCACAATGGCAAACAAAAAAGACTTGAAATTGCGGTTCAAGGTGGCGAAAAATACGTCGCCTCCGGGATTGACCAATCTGCGACAGGCAGAAACGACTGAAGCGGGCTCGGGAACGTGTTCCAGCAGCTCCAAACAGGTGATGATATCGAACCGGCCGGAATATTCGGCCGCAAATGATTCCGCGGTGGCCAACCTGTAATCCACGCTCAAACCGGATTCCTTGAGATGCAGCTTTGCCACAGCCAGCGGTGCCGGGCTGGCATCGATGCCGGTAACCTTCGCCTCCAGAGATGCCATGGCTTCGGAAAGTATGCCGCCGCCGCAACCGACATCTAAGACCTGTTTGCCGGCCAGAGGTGACCGCGTATTGATGTAGTCCAGCCGCAGAACATTGATGTCGTGCAGCGGTTTCTGGACACCCTTTTTGTCCCACCAGATCGGTGCCATGGCCTCGAATTTGGCAATTTCAGCCGCATCGATGTTGAGACTAGTTTTATCGGCCGATTCATCTTTCATATTATTAGATGATTTTAGTCTTTTAAATATTAGTTAGCCACGAATTGACACGAATAACAATGACTTATGGCAATATTTTAAGCTCTTGGATCATACCAAAAGGGGTACGCATGTATAGACCTTACAATTGAGATCTGTGGACGTCAAGTCCGCAAGAGCTTAAAATATATTTCAAAATACTTACGGCAGCATTTTTCAAGGCGGATTAATTAAATAGATATTGACAGTCAGAAAATTTTTTGAAAACCTCCCTGCGGAACAAGGAAACGGTGAACTCTGCGTGTGGGGTCGACGTGTCCCGTCG
>CAYTBC010000286.1:0-1237 GCA_964435765.1 uncultured Desulfosarcina sp. | reverse complement strand
CCGTCGTAGCTCGAAGAGCGAAGTCGGAAGCCCAAAGGGCGGCGCCCCAAACCCTTGAACCCTGAACGCTGAACCCGGAACCTCTGCAACTTTGAATATTTTCGAAAAATCCGTGTCATTGCGTGGTTCGAAACAACTTTAACTTAGGAGTTAAAAACATGAATCTGGCCAAATTTCCCCGCCGACGCTACACTGCCGGACTAACCCCGATCGAAAAACTATCCCGGCTTTCAGAGACCCTCGGGGGACCGACCCTCTATATGAAACGCGACGATTTGCTGGGTCTGGCCGGCGGCGGCAACAAAACCAGAAAACTGGAGTTTCTGGTGGCGGATGCCCTGGCCCAGGGCGCCGATACGCTGATCACCTGCGGTGCGGTGCAATCCAATCATTGTCGGCTGACCCTGGCCGCTGCGGTCAAAGAAGGCCTGCACTGCCGATTGGTCCTGGAGGAGCGGGTCGCAGGAAGCTACAACCCGGAAGCCGGCGGCAATAATTTTCTGTTTAAACTGTTGGGTGTTGAAAAAATCAAGGTCGTGTCGGGCGGCTCCGACATGCTGCAGGCAATGCAGCAGGAGGCGGCCGAAGTTGCCGCCGCGGGGCGCAGGGCCTATATCATCCCGGGCGGCGGTTCCAACCCCATCGGTGCAACCGGTTACGTGGCGTGTGCGGAAGAGATTCTGGGCCAGATGTTTGAGCAGGAGCTCAAGTTTGACCGGGTCGTGTGTGCCAGCGGCAGCACCGGGACCCATGCCGGTCTGGTTACCGGATTTTACGGCAACAACAGCCACATTCCCGTCATCGGCATCAATGTCAGCCGTCCCAAGGAGGCTCAGGAAGAACTGGTTTACAATCTGGTCCAGAAAACGGCCGCGCACGTCGGAATCCATTCGGAAATTCCCCGGGACGCTGTTTTGTGTTTCGGCGACTACGTGGGGCCGGGCTATTCCCTGCCGACCCCGGCAATGGCCGAAGCCGTGCGGATGCTGGCCCGGCTGGAAGGCATTTTAATGGACCCGGTTTACACCGGCAAAGCCATGGCCGGACTCATTGATCTGGTCCGCAAAGGCTATTTCAACCCAGAAGAAAACATCCTCTATGTGCACACGGGCGGATCGCCGGCACTATATGTGTATATGAAAGAATTACTGGAATAATAATTTTACGGTGACACGTATATTTTGCTTTTAGCGGCTGATGCTCACTTGGCGCTGATCCAATCTGAAATCATCTTGAT
>CAYTBC010000285.1:0-3695 GCA_964435765.1 uncultured Desulfosarcina sp. | reverse complement strand
TTCTGGCTTCCTATCGCGTCAGCGAAATCATGGATTCAGAGCCACCGGTATTAAAGATCGATACCGCCTTGAAACAGGTGCTTCAGACAGCCGCAGAAAACGATTCCCTTTTCTACCCCGTGGTGGATGAGGCGTCACGCCCGATCGGCATGATTTCATTTCTGGAAATTAAAAACCTGTTCATCATGGGGGGATTGGAAAACCTGGTTCTGGCCTGTGATCTCATGACGGACATCCACGCCGTGATAGCGCCGGAAGCTCGGCTGACGGAGGCGCTGGAGATAATGAAGGAGATGGAAATGGAAGTCCTGCCCGTTGTCAGCACCGATGATGACCATCGCCTGGTGGGCCTGATCGAACACCGGCGAATTCGGCACGCCCTCAGCAGAGAGATTATCCGCAGAAGGCGTGAGGAAACATGAGAATTTAGAATGATAACCTCTACGACTTATATGTAACTGATCAAGAGCGAAATATTATTCTGGAAGAAAGGTCCATCGCCGTCCACACAGCCAAAAGGATCATCCTGGACTATCCCTGACGCGATAGCTTGCAATTCCACGCCCAATTCCAGAAACATAATACCAAATTCAGCTTTAGGATACATTGCCTGGTTGGTTTTCCATTTTTTACCCGGCTGCATGAAATTTGATAGAAGCTAGTGCAGCTGAAAGACGCGCGATTGGCACCCGGTAAGGCGAACAACTTACATAATTCAGCTGGGCCTGATGGAAGAATTCGATGCTGTCAGGATCGCCCCCATGCTCACCACAGACGCCGATCTCCAGATCCGGGCAGGTTCGGCGGCCTTTTTCAACCGCCAGGGTGATCATCTGGCCGACGCCCTCCAAATCAAGGGTCTGAAAAGGATTATTGGCCAATATTCCCTTTTTGATATAATCAATGAGAAATTTACGCTCGGCATCATCGCGGCTGATACCATAAGTCATCTGGGTCAGATCATTGGTACCGAAGCTGAAAAACTGAGCCGTTTCAGCGATCTTGTCTGCCGTAAGGGCCGCTCGCGGAATCTCGATCATGGTACCGACCTTGTATTCGATGCGGACACCCTTTTGCCTCATTACCGCCTCTGCAACCTCATCTATCAGCGGCCGGATCATCTCAAGTTCCTTAAAATGGCTGGTGAGCGGTATCATCACTTCGGGATGGACCCTCACACCATCCTTGGCTGCATCACAGGCCGCCTCGAAAATTGCTTGCACCTGCATCTGGTTAAGCGCCGGTCGCGTCAGACCCAGACGGCAGCCGCGCAGACCCAGCATCGGATTCATTTCACTCATGCTGTCAACGATGGAAAGGAGCCTTTTTTTCGTTTCGTAGGCCATACCGATTTCGCCGGCAGTTTCCATCCGTGTGACCTCGACAAGCAATTCTTCCTTGGACGGCAGGAATTCATGCAGCGGCGGGTCCAATAGGCGGATGATAACAGGTAACCCATCCATTGCTTTAAAGATACCATAGAAGTCTTGGCGCTGAAGCGGCAGCAGCACATCGTTCAGGATGCGCTGGCAGTGTTCTTCATCAGCCAGAATCGCTTGCTGAAATTTTTCCGTGCGCGCGCCCATAAACATGTGCTCGGTACGGCACAGACCGATGCCCTGGGCACCGTACCTGCGTGCCAGTGAGGCCTGCTCCGGTGTGTCGGCATTAGCCCAGACTTTAAGCCGGCTGATGGCGTCGGCCCAGGTGAGGATGGTTTTCAATTCATGCTGTTTTTCAAAAGAAGGGGCCACCATTGGAATTTTACCGGCAAAAACCTCACCGTTGGTTCCGTCCAGTGAAATAGTGTCACCTTCTCTGATAACTCTGCCGTCAACCGCGAATTGGCGTTTGCTGAGATCGATTTTGATTTCCTCACAACCGGCCACACAGGGCTTGCCTAACTGACGAGCGACCACTGCGGCATGACTGGTGGCACCCCCGTGCTGGGTCAAAACCCCTCTGGCGGCAAGCATGCCATGAAAATCATCCGGGGTGGTTTCAGGGCTGACCAGAATGACCTCCTTACCGCTATCTTTAAACATTTTATCGGCCGTATCCGCATCAAAGTAAACCGCGCCCACAGCAGCACCCGGCGAAGCGTTCAAACCCTTGGCCAATAACTTGGCCTGTTTTTCTTTGCCGACATCAAAACGGGGATGCAGCAATTGGTTAATTTGCCCGGGTTCAATTCTCGCGACCGCCTCTTGTTTGGTAATGAGCCCTTCGTCGACCATCTCCATCGCAACTTTAACAGCAGCGGCAGCCGTCCGCTTTCCGGCGCGTGTTTGCAGCATCCAGAGCCTGCCGTGTTCGATCGTAAATTCCATATCCTGCAGATCACGGTAGTGGCGCTCCAGCTTTGCGGCTGCATCCTGCAAGGTCTTCCAAACCTCCGGCAGCTCTGCTTCAAGTTCGTAGATTTCAGCAGGCGTGCGCGCCCCGGAGACCACGTCTTCACCCTGGGCGTTCATCAGGAATTCGCCGTACAGACCACGCTCGCCGGTAGCCGGGTTGCGCGTGAAAGCCACACCGGACCCCGAATCCCAACCGACGTTTCCAAATACCATGGCCATGATATTCACTGCCGTTCCAAGATCATGGGTAAGCCCGGTTGCGTTTCGGTAGTCAATCGCCCGCTGGTTGTTCCATGATTTGAGAACCGCTTCCACGGCGAATTCAAGCTGTTTCCAGGGATCCTGAGGAAATATTTCGCCGGATTCACGATTAATCACTCCCTTAAATCCTTCGACGGCCTGTTTCCAGCCGCCTGCCGAAACCTCGGCGTCGGCTTTAACGCCCTCGGATGCCATGATCCTTTCAATAATATTTTCAAACTGAAGGCTGTCGACACCCAGAACCACATGACCGTACATCTGAATCAGGCGACGATAGGCATCCCAGGCAAACCGCTCGTCCGTTCCGGCTGCCAGGGCCTTGACCGATTCGTCATTCAATCCCAGATTCAGGATGGTGTCCATCATGCCGGGCATGGAGAACTTGGCACCGGATCGGACGGAAACCAGCAAGGGATCCTCAGGGTCGGAGAATTTACGCCCCATTTTGGCGCCAAGCTTTTTGATCCCATCCAGGATCTGCTGCCACAGGCCGTGCGGGAGCCTGTTTTTGTTATCGAGGTAATCCAGGCAGGCTTCGGTGGTAATCGTAAAGCCAGGCGGCACCGGAAGACCGAGATTGGTCATTTCGGCAAGACCTGCGCCTTTTCCGCCCAAAACATCCCGCATTTCTGCGTTGCCCTCTTCGAAAAGATATATCCATTTCTTTGCCATGATCCCACCTCCATTAAGTCAGATTTTCAGTTTGCATTGCGCTACCCGTTCCCTCTGCGGGGCGTAGCGGGTTTTTAAAGGAACCGTATCAAGGGCCACGGTCATATCGGCTCTCAAAAACTTACCGCCAAGCGCATCATTTATTACCGCCTTCCGACGGCCGGATCAGAATCTTTTTCAATTCTTCCATTGCATTTCCGAAATCCTGCCATTTTCCCTGTTCCAGTGCTTCCTGAGCATTTTCAAATTCTTTCTTCGCACGAATCAACTCATCGCTTTGAACCGCCGGGGCGGCAATGGTAGTCTTTTCAGGCCGGGCGGCACCGAAGACGGCTGCCAGGGCCTGCTCGAGGGTCGGCTCCATGACCACCTTATCGCCTTGTATGACAATAATGCGCTTCAGCT
>CAYTBC010000284.1:0-3699 GCA_964435765.1 uncultured Desulfosarcina sp. | reverse complement strand
GACCGCCCGTTCCCGGACTTCCGGTGAATACCTTGCTGACTTGTTCATGACTCCATCCTCTCAAGAAATGGAGTCTCCGGTAAACCCGGGGCAGTTCAGTCTGTGCAGTGCAAAGCGGTAGCTAATTTCAGTGCAAAAAATATCAAGGGCGCCAATGCCAACCTCATCTCATTGGCACTGGCGCCCCTGTCGTCTAGTAGTTCAGCGATCCGTTAAGCACTGCTGGCCCACTCCCGCCCGGTCCAACCAGTTGGACGTTGCTGAAGGTAACAACATGGCCAACCGGATCATAGCTGGCACCACTGCAATCTCCGCTTGATCCCATGTCGCCTGACTGGCATACATACGCTTGCCCGGAGACGGTTAGGTGGACATCGGTACCAGTGACTACTCCCTGATAGTTGTTCGCAATCGATAGGGCGAGGGAGTTAACGATATCATCCTGCCAGAGAGTCTGAAGAAACCCGTCGGCAGCACCCGTGCTGGGGCCGGTTCCAAACGTGGGTACAAACTGGCTCGGGAGACCGCCACCCTGGATGGTGACGGAACCGAAGCCACTGCCTGCACCAGTGCCACCTCCAGTAATCGTCCGCATGCCACTAAAGTCACCGCCATATGGCCCATTGCTCCAGGTGCCGCTGATGTTGCCCTGGTAGTCAATTGTTCCGTTGAAGGATGCGCCCGTGGATGTTCCACCAGTGGTAAGGAGCAGATCTCCGTTGGTGGAAAGTTGGCCGCTGGCAGTGAAAAATCCATCTGCTGCTGAGAATCCGGTAGCGGTAATCACTCCGTCCGCGCCAATAATCGCTTCGAAGTTGCCCGCATCAGTGCCGGAAAATGTACCGTTATAGCTGCCAACAAACACGCCAAAGTAGGTGGTGGTTACGTGATCTTCCGCGAAACTGCTACTCACCAGGCTGCGGGCGCCAGCCGGTGTAGCGGCTGTCAGTTCACTGACGATGATCTGCACCGATCCATCATTCTCAAAGTCGGTAATCGACTGATCGAAATTAATCGTACGTCCGGCAGCAAGACTTCGTACGTCCGCGCTGATGGTGATGCCGTTGCCGGGGTCTCCATCTGAATCCAGCGTCAGCAGGAAGCGTACAATGTTCACCACTTGTGGTGTTTGTGCATTCGACCCTGGCACCAGATCAATCGGGGTAATCACTGGACCTCCGGTAACCTCGCCAAGCACAATGTCACCAATGGAGAATTGTATGGTGTTACCGGCTTCATATACGAAGCTCCCATCAGGATCCGTGAGGCCATTCAGGGGTCCTGAGGCATATCCGAGTCCATCAACGGCGCTATCGAGAAAGACACCGTTGGCATTACTCGGTGATGAGGAGCCGCCCCCGCAGGCGGCAAGCGTGGCCGTGACCAGCATGATAGATAAACATCGTAGGAACAGAGATAAATGGTTAATAGTCGTTACATTGGTGTTATACATGGTTATTCTCTCTTGTGTTAATGGTTATTATGAGAGCGACAATGTATATGGTGAGAGTGACAATGTACAGAAGAGTATTGGAGGCATCTATTATGCAAATATACGATCTTCGAGTAATACTAATGTATTAATACATATCTACTATCGACCAGAATCCTTCAATGAAGGATGATGACAATAGTAATTGCATAACGGGTGAGGTTATGTTGCTAATGCCTCACTATGAAAACAAATCTGTTATGTTCTGCTTCTCCAGCGCCAGGTTACACCGCCTCGGTGAAATGTATGGCGGACGCGACAAACACCTTCAACTGACATTTGTTACAGGTTAATGCCAGTACCTGAGTTAACTGGTAGTGAACACTGTGGCGTGATGCCTATTGATCTAACTTGCGATCTGTCTGTATAAATAGGGAAAAGTCATGCTCAAGTTAGGTACGCGGACTCTGGCTGCTCGCATGTTTAATGCTGACGAAGAAGGTAAGGATGGAAAATACATTGAGATTATAGGGCGTGCGTCAGGATTAATCTCATGGATTTTGACACTTATGAGTCTGGACACGCTAACGACGTTAAGGCTTGAAGCGAATAATTTATCGGTCAAGAGTTCCAGCCTTTCTGGAGTAATTCATACGGTCATGCCATTGGGTGCGATAGGGAGTACTCAATGTGGTTTTTTCAAATTCTATTATATGGCTCGCATAAGGATTTTCTGCTATTGGCAGCGGATTGGTGAGCGGTAGTGGCGGGGGTTTTTTGCCTGTTAATTGTGGATGCAGTGTTTCTCATAATTTATTTCTTATCCAAACAGATGTTATTTCCGTATCAGCAGGAAGTATAACGGTGGAAATCGCTTTCAAGGCGAGCGTTATTGAAGGAGTTCCTGTTGTTCTTGCACAGAACGCTGTCTGCGGTAAGGCAGCTTAATGCGATGGTAACCAGGGAGCATGCTGAATAACTCAAATATACGCATGGATCCATAAGTCGCTAACCCCAAACCTCATGTAAAAGATAGCTCTATCATAAGGGGCAGTACAGGGTAACCAGAAGAAAGCAGAATGCCAGGCAAGCACAGACACCTCCCAACCATGTGGACCTTTTACAAGGAGATCGTGTTGGATATTCAGTCAGTTGAGCAAAAAGCGCTCGCAACTTCGCTTTCAAAGCAATTTTATTACACCAGTAGCTAGGCTGGCTTTCCTGGTTGGTGCCGCGTTCGCAACTGTGTCGATCATTGCTGGGCTCATTACAGCACTATATTTTCACTTTATAATCCAGTCAGCATAGAGCTGACAACAACAAAGGGAGAGTAACTTATGAAACTACCTGTTATTGTAGTATTCGCCGCTATCACTGCATTGCTTTATGGGTGCATGGCGGTGCCAATCGCAGCAGTAGCTTTAAGTGGAGCAGGGATATATAACACGGTTAACCCGGAAAAGAATGTCGACATAGCTATCGCAGACTCCGATCTTGAACGCATGCGTACTCAGATGAATAATGTCAATCACCTTGCGATACTTGCCAGTGGCACTGCAGCCCTTGCATTTTCCGATGTGTGGGAAAAATCCGGCAAACAGGCTTCGATTATTACAGGCCAGGGCGATCCATCCGTATTATCACTCAGTCAGGCCAAAGGCGTTCTCTCGTCCTCATGCAAGAAAGGTGTAGATGCATCAGCCTATGGCAGATCTGGTGACGTAGATGTCAATCGTCTGAGTATGTTGATTGGAAAAGCAAATACCAAGATAAATGCCGATCTTTATGTGTATAACTGCAAGACGCGTAAACTCGACTCATGCCCCATGGTTATCTCTTTCAACGCCACGGGTCAGGATGGAAATCAGGCAGACCGTTCGATTGGTGCAGGTCTTGCTGTAAAGATGCTTGCAATTACGCAGTGATAATTTGTGTTGGGGTTTAACATTGACCGTACCCCTGACCGTGCCCACATATCCTGAACGCGCTGTAGTGCCGCAACCCTCGGGCGCCCCACCCCGCCGCACACGGCGATTCCGGCGCGAGTTCGGTGAAATCTCGGTCGCCGCAAATGCGGAAAGCCGTCGAGATTGTTTCCCTTAGAAACGCAAAGTGCCCGAAAAAGCCAACAAATCCGGCCCGGCAAGTTCAGTATAAGTTCATTCGCAGGACCAAGCCGGGTGGGCAACCGGAAATACTCTTGGCGCTCTTAAGCTTTCGTCCACCAAAAGTGAGCGTAAATGCTACTGTTACTAATGAGTTCATTA
>CAYTBC010000283.1:0-3706 GCA_964435765.1 uncultured Desulfosarcina sp. | reverse complement strand
ACCCCGGAAATGCCCACCAACCAGCACCCCAGAAGTTTCGATTCAAATAGCTATGTGCGGATTCCGACGAAGTCGCCCGGGTATAACGGGATAAAGCCGCCCGGGATTCCTGAATGATGCCGCCCACCGGAACGGAACGATGCCGCCCGGGTCGCGAGCCTCGCTGGCCGGTAGATTTGTGTCACCGGCGATGGCGTTTGGTCAAGCCTTCTGGTTCTGTTTGCCTCGGGTCCGGCGCATGCTTTCGCCGGCGAGTTCGATGCGGTGGGCGTTGTGAACGAGACGGTCCAGGATGGCGTCGGCATAGGTCGGATCGCCGATTATTTCGTGCCACTTGTCGAGCGGGAGCTGGCTGGTAATCATCGTGGAGCGGCGTCCGTAGCGTTCCTCGAGGATTTCCAGGAGGTCGTGCCGCGCGGCGGCGTCGAGCGGCTCCAAGCCCCAGTCATCGAGAATGAGCAGATCGGCGCGGCCCAGGTTGCGCAGAAGACGCGGATGGCGTCCGTCGCCACGCGCCAGGGCGAGGGCCTCGAAGAGCCGGGGCACGCGTTGATAGAGGACCGTGTGGTTGTCGCGACACGCCTTGTGGCCGAGCGCCGAGGCCAGCCAGCTCTTGCCGACGCCGGTTGGGCCGATGAGCGCCAGATTATCGTGAGCGTTGATCCATTCGCCCTCGACCAGCTTTTGGAACAGGGCGCGGTCAAGACCGCGGGGATTGCGATAATCGACGTCTTCGACGCAGGCCTGCTGGCGCAATTTGGCGACGCGCAGCCGCGCCACCAGGCGCTTGTCCTGTCGCCATGATGTTTCGCGATCAAGCAGGAGCCCCAGCCATTCGTGATGCCCGAGGCCGTCGGCTTCACCGCCGGCCGCGATCTCGGCGAAGGCCTTGGCCATGCCGTGCAGGCCAAGGGTGTGAAGCTGGTCGAGGGTTGGATGTTTGAGCAAGTTTGTCTCTCCTAATTGTAGTAGCGCGGACCACGGATGTTGGAATGCAGGATCGGCGTTCCGTCCGTGGCGCGCTTTTGCGCGGGGCGCCGATCGAGGTGGTTGTCGAGGATGGATTTCACCGAACCGTAGGTGCGCGCGCCAATGTCGATGGCGCGCTCCGCTGCGGCTTCCAGACGCTTGGCGCCATACGGACGGGCCAGCCGAACGATCCCTAGACAGGCGCGAAAGCCCTGTTCTGGATGTGACCTATGCTCCAGGATCAGCTCGCAGAGTGCCGCCGTCGCTGGTCCGATCAGGCGTGCGTCGGTGCGGATGCGCTCGATTGTCCAGCCAGCGTAACGCCGATGGCTGGACGGCATGTGTTCGGGGATGGTCGTGTGCTTGTGATTGCCGCTCATGCGCATGTGCGCGGCGATCCGCTCACCCTTGAGGAAGACTTCGACCGTCCTCGCGGTCAGCCGCGCGTCGACCTCGGCGCGGGCAAAGCGATGGGGAACGCTATAGTAATGAGCGGCGACCTCGATGTGATAGTCGATCCCGACGCGTCGCGTCCGCCATTCGGAGAACTCGTAAGGTTCGGTCGGAAGGGACTTCAGCGCCGGGCGATCGATCTGTTCGAGCAATTGCCGGCGCGTCACGCCGAGCCGCCGGATCGGACGCTCTTCGTTGAGATGCGTCATCAGATCGGCGATCGCCGCATTGACCTCCGCTAGGCTGTAAAAGGTTCGGTGGCGAAGCCGCCCGAGAAGCCATCTCTCAACGATGAGCACCGCCTGCTCGACCTTCGCCTTATCCCGCGGACGTCTCGGCCTTGCTGGCAAAACGGTGGTGTCGTAATGCGCCGCCATTTCAGCGTAGGTCCGGTTGACCTGGGGATCGTAGAGACAGGCTTTGATGACGGCCGTCTTGGTATTATCCGGCACGAGCAAATGCGGAACGCCGCCGATTGCCGCGAAGGCATGGACATGGGCATCGATCCAGTCGGGGAGCGCCTGCGTCCAGCTCGCATACGCAAAAGTGAACCTCGACGCGCCGAGCACGGCGACAAAGATTTGCACCTTATGGATTTCGCCGGTCAGCCGGTCGATGACAACCGGAACCCCATCGCCGGCGTAATCGACAAACAGCCGTTCGCCGGCTGCGTGCGTCTGCCGCATCGTCGGTGACAATTTCGATTCAAAGCCGCGATAGAGCTCGCAAAACCGCGAGTAGCTGTAACCGCCGGGATTGACGGCGATATATTCATCCCAGACGATCACCAGGGTGACGTGCTTGCGCTTCAGCTCCCGATGAACCGTCGGCCAATCCGGCTCGGCGTGGCGGCGATGGCCCAGTTTGGTCCCGTGATTGGCGTAAAGCGCCGCCTCCAGGTCGCCGTCGCTCATCCCGTCCGGCAAGGGCCAATCCAGCCCGGCGCCCTCGAAACGCCTCAACGTCTCGCGAACCGTCGAGGCGGCAACGCCCAGCCGACGCGCGATTTCCCGCGTTGGAATGCCGCCGGAAAACTTCAAACGAATGATCTCGCGCACCTGGCGCATAGCAACTCTTTCCGCTGGCATCATCGCTCCCTTGGATTGCCAAAGGAGGGACCCTAAACAGGCCAGCGGAGGCGCTCGTCGCCAGTTCCAGACCCCGGGCGGGATTATTCCGTTCCGGTGGGCGGCATCATCTCGTTATGGTGGGCGGCATCATTCCGTTACGGCGGGCGACATCATCTCGTTATGATGGGCGGCTTGAGCAGGAATCAGCACAAGTGGATAAGGAAGTGAGCCTGTTTGTCCGAGATCCGGCTGCCGGCCGGCTCGTTTTCAATTCCAGGGCCATCAAGGCTCTTGGCCTCAGTCCCAAGGAATTGGCGCAGTGCGGGTACCCGCTAGATAGCGAGATCGCCAGCCCGGCGATTGTGCCCGAGGATAGACCGGGGAGTTTTCCGCTAACGGTTGATTAGGCGCGCCGCTGGCATCCTGCCGCTGATTCGGAGGGGGCTGCATTGAGTGCTGAAATCATCCGGTTGTGCGACCGGCAGGCCAAAGCTGACGCAGATCTCGCAATTGACCTGCGGACTGCCGTCGACGTGGCGATCCGCGATCTGCAGGAAATACAGGCCTACTGGGGTACCGAACTGGCGCTCGAGCGTTTGGCGGAATGCCGGTCAATGCTTCGGATGGTGCTTGAGGCTTCCTGAACCAAGCGCGTTGGATTCGGCTCGAGCGCACAATTGGCCTCAGCCAAGAAATGTTGTGAATCAGCACCGGAGTCGGACCCTACGGGTTGATAGCGGTAATACTTTGAATACACGTGGGCAAATCTGTTTCAAGTGGGGTCCCGATCGGCGCCGAGGGGGACCCCTGTGACCAATCAAATTTCTTCATCCAATCAAAGCGTTCGGATTGAATTGGATGGGGGTTCTCGAACCGTGCCGATTCACACCAACTTCCGCGTATAGCTCGATGAGCAGCCGGGTCAGGTCAAATAACGCTTCGTAGCATTCCGCAACGCAAGATGTGTTTTGTAGTACAAAACCGTCTTGGCAATGGGGGGCGCTGCGCACCCCCCATTGCATCCCCCCGGCCTTGGCTCTTTCAGGAGGTTGACCCCCTTACAGAGCGACACAACCGTATCGCCGGTTGACCATTCGCAGGGAGTCTTCGCTCTCCCTGCACCCATCGGCCAGGAGCCTTTGTACCCCTTGGAACCCTGACCAACCCTGCGCGGATTGGATGCGCGTCAGCCCTGCCTGCAGGTGGGCCCTGCC
>CAYTBC010000282.1:0-3754 GCA_964435765.1 uncultured Desulfosarcina sp. | reverse complement strand
GCCCATGGTGGCAGAGGACTACATTCACCGCATCGGCCGTACCGGCCGTGCCGGCGCCACGGGTACCGCCATCACCCTGGTGGGTCCGGAGGATCGCAGCAAGCTCGCCGGGATCGAACGTCTGACCGGCGGGAGATTGAACAAGGAAACCATCCCCGGTCTTGAGCCGTTGTTTCCCCCGCGCCGTTCGGGACGTAACGACAACAACAACGGTTGGCGTAAAGGCAAGGGCCGCAGCAACGGGCAAAATGCGGCCGTCCTCGGGAAAAAGGATCGCTGGCATGGCGCCGGTCCCAAGCGGGATACCAAGCGTGGCGCGGCGGCATTCACCGACGGCGGGCAGAGGCGGCAACGTTCTCGGCAGGCCGCGGGGTAAACGCCCGGCCCGCAGTAGTGCGGGGTTTGGTTCTGCCGGTGAGGATTGTCCGGTAAAAAAACGCCCGCCTCATGAGAGGCGGGCGTTTTTATTGAAGCTTGAGACAGGGCTTATTTGCGGTGACGGCCGACGGCGCCTTTAGGATCCGCTCGACAATATGCCCGAAGGGGCGACGTGACTGGCGACTTTATCCAGGAGTTGCCGGCATGCCTCTTCGGAGCCGGCCGGGGCCGGGCTCTTATCGGTAGTGGTGATGGTGAGCGCACCGTTCTGCGTCCAGTGACAGACGGTATTGTTTTCATCTTTCTTTTCAGTGCGTATTTCCAGGTAGTGCTCCCAAGGGTGATAGTGGGCGGAGAGCACGCTGCCCATGTAGAAGACGAAGGTGCCGCTGTCACGGTCCCACAGGGAGCGGCGGTTTTGTTTGATGGCCTCGCCGATGCCGCGCGCGCGGCTGAAGCGTTTCGCATACCATGCCGGTGAAGGACCGTTGCTGGAGGGGGGGAAGCCGTTGGAAAACACCAGGCCGGATGGGGGTGTGTCGGCGTTAGACCATCCCACGACTTCACCGGGTTTGGCATTGCTGCCAAGATCGTGGCTGCAGCCTGCGACCGCAAGTGCGGCGCCGATCATGATCGCCAGCCGGGCGGTATCGCGCATCCGTCTTTTTTTCATGCGTAAATTCCGAATAGATAACCTGATTTTCCCATAGTACAAGAGCCGGTCCCGGCTTATCAATATTTCTCTGCCGCTATCCGGGTGCTGAGAGATTAAGCACTTCTGAAGCCGGGAGGGGCGGGCATGGTTTTTTGACGGGAATTATGCGAAGGTGGTGGCCGCGGATGGCGGTGATTCGGTTCAGGGTAGGGGCATGGCGGAAGGCTTGGTTTGTTGGAAATGCGGGGCGGCCATCGGCG
Source organism: uncultured Desulfosarcina sp. (assembly GCA_964435765.1). Lineage (GTDB taxonomy): Bacteria > Desulfobacterota > Desulfobacteria > Desulfobacterales > JAFDCJ01 > JAFDCJ01. Next base: position 2,461 of record CAYTBC010000282.1, on the reverse strand, counting down.
ATTTACCCATGCCTCTGGCGCGTGTGGCGGAGTGTTCCGCGTGCCATGCCGATCTGCACGTGTGCCGGCTCTGCGTGTTCTACGACAGCCGTGTCGCCAAGGCCTGTCGCGAACCGGTCGCCGAAGAAGTACAGGACAAGCAACGCGCCAACTTTTGCGGATATTTTCAGATCAAGGCCGGGGCATACGGCGGGCGGGATGACGGGGTATCCCGGCGTGCGCGCAGCCAGTTGGAAGATTTATTTGGTGGAAGTCCCGAGGGGACAGAGCAAGAAAAGGCTGAGGCTGTTTCACGCTCGGAGGCCGACGACGCCAGGGAGCGGCTTGAACAGTTGTTTGATGCAGGGGGAAAGGGTAAGCGATGAGCGGGATCTTTTCGGATACGGTGGTGCCCTTCAAAGGCAATGATTTGATCAGTCGGGGCGGCGCCCTCGCTGTGGACATGGGGACGATGAAGACCTACCGCGTCACGGCCTTTTATGATTTTCCGCCGGTGGAGCGCAGCGTGGTGGTGGAGGCCGAGGGTCCTCGGCGGGCGATGGTCAAGGCCCTGCTGGAGGGGCAGGTGCCCGCCCTGTTTCGCAAAGACGAGTTCGGTTGGTTGTTGCCGATATTTTGGCATCCGCGACTTGCCGGGGGGCAGCGCTGGCCGACCATTATCGGCCGCAATGTGATCGCCTGGGGGGATAAGGTCAACCGGGGCAAACTGATTTTCGGGGTGGATGAGGTCTAAGCGACCTCTTCAATCGGCGCCGCCGTAGCGGATATTGATCACATAATAAATTGCAGGGCCCTGCGGGGTCTGTACCGTTACCTCTTCGTCCGCGGCCTTTTTCAGCAAGGCGCGCGCCAAGGGTGAATCCACGCTGATATGGCCCTGTTTGAGGTCGAATTCGTCCGGGCCGACGATGCGATAGTTTTTAAGATTGCCGTCTTTGTCTTCGAGGCTTACCCAGGCGCCGAAGTAGATGCGCTCGCGATCGCCGGGCGGGTCGCGAACCACGGTGAGGGCGGGCAGGCGTTTTTGCAGATAGCGGATGCGCCGGTCGATCTCGCGCAATTCCTTTTTGCGATAGATGTATTCGGCGTTTTCCGAGCGGTCTCCCTCCGCGGCGGCGGCGGCGAGGGCCCGGGTGACGGTGGCGCGCCGTTTCCATAGTCCATCGAGCTCTTGTTGCAGGCCTTGATATCCCTCCGGCGTGATATAGGGGGCGGACTGAGTTTGCGGTCGCTGATGTGATGCCATGCTAAAGTTATAAACCTTTTCCCGCGGGATGACCTCACGTTCCAGACGGCCGGTGAAATAAGGATGGAGCTGTGTCGAACCCGCGATCCCAGCAACCTGGGAGCGGATGCGGCGAGTCGAATGATGCGCAGGGGTTTGGAGGTACGAAAGTGCCATCTTCAGCCGTTATTGCCGGCTAAGGACGGTACTGCAACGCGTTAACTGTTGCAGTGTTCTGGAAAACGAGAACCCTGCCGGGGCAGGGTTCTCGTTTGGATCATGCGATGGGGTGGTTTACTGAACTACCACGTTGGCCGCTTGCAATCCCTTGGGGCCTTTTTCCACGTCGAACGTGACCTTCTGACCTTCAGCCAAGGTCTTGAAGCCATCACCGGAAATAGCACGGAAATGAACGAATACATCGTCCCCGCCGTTATCTTGCGCGATAAAGCCGAAACCCTTGGATTCGTTGAACCATTTTACTGTACCTGTAGCCATTTACTTTTACCTCAAACTAATAATTAACAAGAGTTGGCTGCAGGTGGTGAATCGGGAGTTTCCGCGAAGTAACTCGTGAGGGTAACAGCTTAAACTACCTACACATTACACTGCAGCGAGCCCGATGATACTCGATTTTTTTAAGAAACTCTATAAAAAACCGGTTTCGTTGAGATGGGTGGGTCGACCCGTTATTTGTGGGGGATTTTTTCGGGGGTTGCCGGGATTTCCGGAGGGGTCGGAGCCGGTGTGAGACGTCAGCGGGATGGAGTGGCGAGGCCTGACCGGATTCTCGGGTGCTTAAAGATGGATATACAATTCAAAGGTATGGAATGTCCGTTATAATGGCGGGCAGTGCCGTCAAGACAATGAGTTTGATGGCGGTGCGGATGATCTCTGGAACCATGGGGAGTGCAATGAACTATTCCTTAGCTTATTACTCGAGCAATCGTAAGATCGGATCCCTTGCGGTGGTTGAATGCCGGGACGGCAAGACCGCAGTCCGGACTCTCCCCCTGGACTCCGAGAGCGGTTTGGAGGCCGCCCTCAAGCCGCTGTTGATCGGAGTGACCGGGGACTGCAAGGTTATTCTGCTGGACCCCCAGAATAAAAAGTTAAGCATAAATAATGCGTTGCTTAGTGATGCCTTTCCCGCCCATCTCTACAGTGATCCCGGTTCCGAGCGGGATTGGTTCATGAATGACGGCGACAAGGAGAGCGGCAACGATGCCCACAATT
>CAYTBC010000281.1:0-3798 GCA_964435765.1 uncultured Desulfosarcina sp. | reverse complement strand
TCATGAATGAGAAACCGAAGGGTATAACGGTCAACTACGACCAGCTCATTCAGGCTTGGCGTGAGGGTCGTGTGAAGTAGATGCATCGCCGTGTTGCTGTTTGATGCGTTGATTGCGAATACCCGGTTTTTTTAAGGCAGTCAGGCTGCCGCTTTAAAAAGCACCTGACCGCCGGGTAATGACGGATATAAAACTTGAGGGGCTAAGGCGGATGCTTTAGCCCCTCGATTTTTTGGATGGCTTCCGGGAAGCCGCCGGCAAGACCGGATATCAAGAAGGCAGCCGCATTCGAATTCCTTTGGTGGCTTGTAATGCCTGAACCAATATAGTAACATTCTTAATGTCGCTCAGCGAAATATCCCAATGATTGGGCATTTGTAAAATATTTGTTGGACATGATCCCATCTTTTCCGAAAGGAGACCTTACCATGGCCAAATACGTAGGGGCTTTAGATCAGGGCACCACCAGTAACCGTTTCATCATATTTAATCATAACGGTCAGATCGTCGGCTGGGAACAAAAAGAGCATAAACAGATTTTTCCGCAGCCGGGCTGGGTGGAGCACAATCCTCTGGAAATCTGGCAAAACACGCGGGACGTTATCCAGGGTGCGCTGTTCAAAACGGGAATCAGCGGCTCGGATCTGGCGGCCATCGGCATCACCAACCAGCGGGAAACCACCGTCGTTTGGGACAAAAACACCGGCAAGCCTTTCATGAACGCCATTGTTTGGCAGTGCACCCGCACTGCTGAGATCTGCAAGGAATTGGAACGGGAGCAGGGACAGAATCGGTTTCGTGATCAAACCGGTCTTCCGATTGCCACCTATTTTTCGGGTCCGAAAATCAAGTGGATTTTAGATAATGTCAGCGCAGCACGGATGGCGGCCGACAAAGGCGAGGCTCTTTTTGGAACCATGGAGACCTGGTTGATCTGGTGGCTGACCGGCGGACCCAGCGGCGGCGCCCACGTCACCGATGTAACCAACGCCAGCCGCACCCTGCTCATGGATTTAAATAGCCTGCAATGGGATGCGGAAATTCTACAAACACTGGGAATTCCATCGCAGATTTTGCCGCGCATCGTGCCCTCCAGCGACAGCAAGGCCTGGGGCACAACCCTCAAAAACGGACCTTTAGGCACCGCCCTGCCGGTTTGCGGTGCCCTGGGCGATCAACAGGCGGCATTGGTCGGCCAAACCTGCTTTGATATGGGGGAAGCTAAAAACACTTACGGGACAGGCTGCTTTCTGTTGCTGAATACCGGACAGACACCGGTCCCCTCCCGGCATGGCTTGCTCACCACCCTGGGCTACCAGATCAATGATCAGCGCCCCGTCTATTGCCTCGAAGGATCTATCGCCATTACCGGCGCCCTGGTGCAGTGGCTCAGAGATAACCTCGAACTGATTTCCAGTGCTCCGGAAATCGAAGAACTGGCCCAGACCGTGGAAGATAACGGCGGCGTCTATTTTGTCCCCGCCTTTTCCGGCCTCTTTGCCCCTTACTGGCGCGCCGATGCCCGCGGGGTAATCGCCGGATTGACCCGTTTTGCAAACAAGGGCCACATCGCACGCGCGGTCCTGGAAGCCAGCGCCTATCAAACCCGCGATATCGTGGAAGCCATGAACAAAGACTCCGGTGTGCAGCTGACCAAACTCAAAGTGGACGGGGGTATGGTGGGCAATGAAATGCTGATGCAATTTCAAGCCGACCTTCTCGGCGTCCCGGTCATAAGACCCGAAGTTTCGGAAACCACCGCACTGGGGGCCGCCTATGCCGCCGGGCTCGCGGTCGGGTTCTGGTCCGGGTTTGAAGAGCTGCGAAAAAATTGGGCTGTCGATAAGACCTGGCGGCCCGCCATGAGGCCCGAGGTCAGGGAAAAATACTACCGGGCATGGAAAAAGGCGGTGGATCGGACGTTTGACTGGGTCGAGTAGGTTAAGGCAACCTTGGAGTGATGGAGTATTGGTGTGATGGAGTGATGGAAAAAATTCCAATACTCCAGCTCCAACACTCCATTAATCCGGCTTTGTAATGATATACTCCCGGCAGACATCGGGAACCTTGACTTTTGAAATGCCCGGGATCAGGGTTTTGGTGCTGATAACTCCCGGCAATTGGCGCACCTTTTCATGGACGAATTGGGAGATAATTTCGGCATCCGAACTGAGCAGATTGCGTGTCAGCAAGACTTTTACCACAATATCGACATCGCCATGTACGGAATGGACTTCCTTGACTTCCTCCAGCTCAAATAGTTTATCGATGAGTTTGATCTCTTTTCTAGCTTGAACATTCATTAAGATAAAAACGTTGATGCCCTGTTTCATTTCCGGATATTGTGCATCCTTTAAATCGGCCATTTTCTTTCGAAATTCCTCCATATTTTTGGGAACCAGTTTGTCGATGCCGATGCCGTAGTGCCTTTTGCGCCCCTCTTTCCACTGATGAAACGTAATGTAAGCGAATAGATCGTCAATCGTCCGCTCTGGGAATGAATCAACCAATCGTCCTCTCTTGATTATGGTGCAAAGGGGACGATAAATAGTTTTGAACCAATCCAGGGCCGCACTCTCAAAGGCAACCCCATCTTCTCCTTCTTGCTGAAGGTATTGTTGATGCTCTGCTATCTGCTCAAGCAAATAACCGTATTGGTTGATTTCGGTCAAATTGATTTCAGCCGGCAACCGGGTGCGGTCGGCAAATTCGGCCCGCTCACGAAACAAAATATTTTGCAGGGTGTTCTTGGAGGGAATAAACTCCTCGATGTGCGCCAGGATCTCGTCGTGGCCCAGCTCTTTGGCAGCCGCGATTCGGTGATTGCCGTCCAGCACGTAAAATTCGTCTTTGATCTCAAATAGTTTTACCGGCCCCAACGTCCGGCCTTCCCGCATGGCCTGTTTGATCCATTGCAGCCGCTCCTGAGGCACATTTTGCTTGAAGCGGAACCGGTTGTCGAAATCCTTGTACCGGCCGACGCTGCCCACAATCCGGTTCAGCGGTACGGATCGAATTCCCCGATCGCGGTGGTCGAAAGCGGCTTCCTTCTCCTGCTGGTCTTTGAAGCTTTTGATCTCCGGCATCGAATCTTCCTGCCGATTCACCCCCGCCCGGTTATTTGGTTTTTGGGCCCGTTTCGATTTCCAGAAGGTTATACCCATATGTGTTCACTACCTTGGTTGCATCCACCCGCGTGACCCTCTCGGTGGGATCGGAAAAATGCCGGTGAATGTGTCCATGAATGAAATAATTTGGTTGATACTTATCCATCAACCAGCGAAATGCTTTAAATCCCCGGTGACACAGATCTTCCGCATCATGGATGTTGCGCGGCGGAGCATGCGATACCACCACATCAACTCCCCCCTGCCACCAGAGCGCCGGTCGCAGCCGGCGGATGACGGCGCGCATCTGTGCCTCGGTATATTGATAGAGGCCGCCGTTGTACCAGCGCGAACCCTCCAGGCCTAAAAATCTCAGGCCCTTTATTTTTTTCAGGCGGCCGTGCAAATTGAAGCCGCCCTCCGGAAGTTTGTCTCTGTATCGGATATCGTGGTTGCCGCTCACGAAGTATAACGGCACATTAAATGCGTTGAGCAGAAGGGAAAGGTATTCCGGCGGCAGATCACCGCAGGAGATGATGACATCGATGTCGGCAAAGGGTTCCTTGCCCGCATCTCGGTGCAGCGTCGGGTCCACGACATCCGATACCGAAAGTATTTTTATTTTTTCCCCGTCCGCCAAAGTTTGAACACCGTATAAGCCATAAAACAGCCAAATTCAAACATAATCATG
>CAYTBC010000280.1:0-3900 GCA_964435765.1 uncultured Desulfosarcina sp. | reverse complement strand
GCCATCGAGATCCGCGTGCAGCGCAATGACGGCGCGGTCGAGATCGTCGTGGCCGACACCGGGTGCGGGTTTTCCATGGATTCACGGAACGGCGGTGTAGGAATCGCCAATGTGCGGGAACGGCTCGCCGCCCTTTACGGCGACCGGGGCCGGCTCCGTTTTACCGAAAACCGGCCCAACGGCGTCCGGGCCATCATCGAGGTGCCTTATGCCGACAACCCTTCGCGCGATCATCGCCGATGACGAAGCCCCCCTGCGCCGCGCCCTCAAGACCCAACTCGGCCGCGTCTGGCCGGCGCTTTCCATCTGCGCGGAAGCCGAAAACGGGATCGAGGCCCTGGAGCAAATCACGACCCTGCGGCCCGACATCGCCTTTCTGGACATCCGCATGCCGGGGATGAGCGGCATGGACGTGGCCCGCGAGGTCGCCGCTTTCTGCCGTATCGTCTTCATCACCGCCTACGACCAGTTCGCAGTGGAGGCCTTTGAAAACGAGGCCGTGGACTACCTCTTAAAACCGGTGGAACCGGAGCGGTTGGCCCGCACGGCCCGGCGCCTCAAGGATCGACTGGCCCGACCCGCGCCCCTGCCCGAAGAAATCAGCGCTGCCCTGCATGCCTTGGAATCGCGCCTGGATCATCCCGCCCCGAGCTACCTCAAATGGATAAAGACCCTGGACCGGGACGTCATCCGCCTGGTACCGGTGGATGAAATCTGCTGTTTCGAGGCCCGGGACAAGTACACGGTCGTGCGCACCCGCAGCGAGGAATTTCTCATCCGCAAACCGATCCGGGAGCTGGCCGACGAACTCGACCCGGACGCCTTCTGGCAGATCCACCGCGGCACCATCGTCAATGCCGCCTGTATCGACAAGGTCAGCAGCCAGCTTACCGGCCGCTATGCGCTGACCTTGAAGGGTATTGACGGCGTGTTCATGGTGAGCCGGCGGTTTCGGCATCGGTTCCGGGCGATGTAAGCGCCTGCATGACAATGAGAAATAAATGTCTTGACATTTTTTATAATTATTTCATAGCATAAAAAACTCTGAAATGGATTTCGGCCTGAGACTGTTGAAGCGGAACGACTCAATCGATCTTTTCTCAACCATCCAACCATGACAACCGACGGCAGGCAACCCAAACCCAGTGCTACCCTTTTCGCAGACAATGAAGGAGCGCCTGCAGCCGCACGCTGCATCGGTACGGATACGACCGCGAAGATCCGATATCCAACGACTTGACAAACCAATCCCCGAACGCATGACGGTCAGGCGGAGGCGGGACGCCCTGAAGAGGCAAGGGGATTTTGACCGGAGGTGAGGACGATGAAAGTTGCGCTGCTGGGCGGGCTGGGTCTTCAGGGCAGAGCCGCGCTGGCGGATTTGTCGAAAAACCAGGACGTAGAGGAAATCCTCTGTGCGGACGCAAAGCTGGACGCATGGGACGGAGTGGCTCGATTCGTGGACCCATCCAAGGTGCGCCCCTTAAAAGTGGAGGCGTCGTCCAGGGAAGCTCTGGTGCGGCTGTTGAAACAAGGGGCGGACGTTGCCATCGACCTTCTGCCTTTTCCGCTTATGGCGACGGCGTTTGAAGCCGCCATCGAGGCCGGTGTCCCCATGGTGAGCACCAACTACGGACACACCGTCAGGCACCTGCACCCGCGTGCGCTGGAGGCCGGTGTGGCGATCATGCCGGAATGCGGTCTGGACCCCGGCATCGATCTGGTGATTTGCGGTCATCTCGTCCGCCAGTTCGATACGCTCCATCTGCTCAATTCATACTGCGGCGGTTTTCCTGAAGGAAGCGCCTGCGATAATCCGCTCAACTACAAGATCAGTTGGAACTGGGACATGGTGCTGCGCTCCCAGAAACGAGAGTCCATCTTCATCCAAAACGGTAACCGGGTGGTGATTCCGGCCGCCCAACAGCACCGGAACCCGATGATCCACCGCGTATCCCTGCCCGGAATCGGCGAATTGGAGGCCATCCCCAACGGCGACGCCCACTTTTACGCGGAGCTGTTGAACGTAACGAAAAGCCTTCGAACCGCAGGCCGATATTCCTTACGCTGGCCCGGCTGGTGCGCGTTTTGGGAACCGCTGAAAAAACTGGGGTTCCTTTCCGATGATCCGCTGCCGGACCCGGCCTGCCCCATCACGCCCCACCAGTTCCTGGTGAAACTTCTTGAGCCGCAACTGCAGTATAAAGCCGATGAAAAAGATATTGTGGCCATGTACAATCATTTCGAGGGGATCAAGGACGGTCGCCGAAAAAAGATCACTACCACGCTGGTTCTCGAAAGGGATCTGCAGACCGGTTTTCTGGCCATGAACCTGGGCGTGGCCTATCCGGCCTGTATCGTGGCGCTGATGCTGGCTTCCGGACAAATCCCCGGCAAGGGCATCCTCAATCCGGCCACCGATGTGCCCTATGCGCCGTTCATGAAGGCGTTGGCCGCACGAGGGATCGAGGTGGATGAACGGATCGAGGTGGACGCATAGTCCGGGGCGTTTGGCAACGCCTTATCAACCGCAACAAAAAGCGAAGGAGGAGACTGGGTATGAGATCACGTAAAGGTTGTAAGCTGCTCCTGGCCGTGGTTCTGGTGATTGGCATGGCACTGCCGGCGTGGGCGAGCACGCTGAATGACATCGCCCAACGCGGAGAACTCATCGTCGCCTGCCAGACTCAGGGCCCGCCATTCAGCTTTGTCGACAAGAACGGCAAACGGACCGGCGCCGCCGTTGAATTGTGCCGCCTGTTGGCCAAGGAGATGGGGGTCAAGGTCAAGTTTCTCAACTACGACTGGGATGGAATCATTCCGGCGCTGCTTTCCAAAAAAGCCGATATGCTGGCGGCGGACATGACCCCGACCATTCCGCGGGCGATGAAAGTCGCCTTCACCGCGCCTTACATGTATACCGGAAGCGTCGTTTTCACCAAGACCGGCAGCCCGCTCAACACCCTCAAGGACTGCTTGAAGCCGGGGCTCACCATCGCCGTACTGCTGGGTTCGACCGGTGAGACCGACGCCAGACGCTTCTTTCCCAAGGCAAAAATCAAGGCATACAAAGGCGGCGGCCCCCTGCTCATCGATGCGGTCCTGTCGGGGCATGCCGACTTCGGGGTCAACGACAAATCCGCCGTGACCGGCCAGGTGGCCAGCTTTCCCCCCAACAGCATCCGCATATTTCCCGGCCAACTGACCAAATCCCCCCTGGCCTTTGCCGTGCGCTATGATTCCCAGGATCTGCTGGAACTGATCAACCTGTTTTTCCTCAACACCCAACTCGACGGCCGTATGGATCAAATGCTCGATTATTGGGTCAATTCCCTGTCATGGAAGAAAGACCACTGATCGTTTCGAGCCGCCGGCAGCGGCCGGAAATCCCAACGAGCGGGCCGTTCCTCGCGGCCCGCTCCGCAACTCCCCGGTGGTTCAGCAATTCGGCCGCGGAACGCCCGATCGGATAAACCATGCTCAGCGGATTCAATTTCAGGGTTATCCTGCACTACATGCCCTTCTATCTGCATTGCTTCATGGCAACGCTGTGGCTGTCCGGGGTCTCCCTCATCGGGGCGCTGCTGATCGGAATTCTGGCCTGCACCATGCGTATGAGCAACTCGGGCATCTTATCCCGGTTGGCCGGCATATACATCGAGATTATCCGCTCGACACCGCTTCTGGCCCAGCTTTACTTCCTTTACTTTGGTCTGCCGTCCCTTGGCGTGGCGATTTCGGAGCCGGTTACCGGGATCATCGCCCTGACCTTCAACAGCGGGGCCTATATGGCCGAAATCATCCGGGCGGGCATCGCCTCGATGCCCGAGGATTGCGAATATACTTCAATCTACGCCAGGATTCGTTCAAGTGCAGTTCAAGCACTCACACACCAAAGCA
>CAYTBC010000279.1:0-3928 GCA_964435765.1 uncultured Desulfosarcina sp. | reverse complement strand
TTTTCGTCGCTCGGCCATGCTCACAAGCTGTTCGACAAAATCCGACGACATGATCTCTATCATATGCATGCGAGCTAAAATGAAGGCAAGCTGCTTGCGTCGGGAGCAGCATCAGGACCGGATCGCAGTCCTCACCTGCGGCAATGAAAGGAACGCATCATGACAAATTCGGGCCTCGCGGTATCCGCGCTGGCATTGGCCTGGCTGGCGTTTGCGGCGCCTTCGGCCAATGCGCAAGACAGCCGTCAACTGGTCAAGATGCCGGCGATGATGCAGGAGCACATGCTGGCCAACATGCGCAGTCATCTGGCCTCGCTCAACGAGATGCTCGACGCGCTGGCCGAAGGCAAGACGAACGAGGCGGCCAAGATTGCCGAAGACCGACTCGGCATGTCGTCGCTGTCGCTGCACGGTTCGGCCATGCTGAGCAAGTACATGCCGGAAGAAATGGCTGCGCTCGGTACGCAGATGCATCATGCCGCCAGCCGCTTCGTCATCGTCGCCCAGGACGCTGAACTCGACCCGAGCGTGGAATCGCAGCGAAAGGTCTACCGCGCCCTGCAGCAGGTCACGGAAAACTGCAACGCGTGTCATCAGGCCTATCGGCTACGCTGATGGCGGCTTGAGCGGGGGCAAGCCCTCCACCCTCATGGTGGGCTTGTCGAACCACGAGTGTGGCCAGGCCACTTGCCCTTCGACAGGCTCACGATGAGGTGGCTTGAAGAGCAAACCTCGGCGTTCACTCGACCGTTCCCGGCCGGTGGCACGACAAAACCGGCCGTTCGACAAGGCCGCGAATTGACGGGAATCAAGGCACCAGGCACGCTGCCATGGCTTGGTAGCGTTCAGTCGCGCGCCGATCCAGGTGCGCGGCAGGGATTATGTCGTTCACCTTGAAACGTCTGGGCAATGAAGGCGCAACACGTCCGAACAGATACCGGCCTGGTCATTTCAGCCATTGCGGTATTGGCAGCCAGCCTGACCATGCTTGGCGCGTTGATGCTCGATGCGAGGGTTGCCGAAGCCGCGCCCCTTGACGGCATGCGGTTGAAAATCGTTCGAACCGTCGAGTGGACCTATCCCGATCAGGAGCATTGGCAATGGAAGACCGAGGGCACGGCTTCCCTCGAAAACGGCGCCATTTCCGGTACGGTCTCAACTGCCGGCACGGTCCACAGCCCGGGTGGGAGTTGCGATGAGTACACGCTGAGCATGTCGGCGGGTTCGCAAGTCATTGACGGCACCTACCAGACGAATCCGGATGAGCCCGCCGCGATCGACTTTTCCTTCAAGACGCCTGTCAAACTGGTTCGCACCTGCGTCAAGGGACGTCCGCCGCCAGCAAAGGATGACGGCGGCTGGTGGCAGGGATTGTCGGATACGCTCGAGTTTTCCGACGCCGAACCCGTTGCCGCCTATCATGGCACGCTCACGGGCGGGACCTATTCGCATCGCAATGTCGTCCATTCCAACGTGGATATTGTGGTCACCACGCAGATCACGCTGGTCGGCGGCGGAACAGGCAAACTCGTTGTCTCCGCCGAGCATGGGCTCATCCCTGGCCATTCCGCGCTGATCAACGCCATCGACATCGAGATTCCCAAAAGCGTGCGACCGTCCGGCACGGGACCGATGACCCTGCGCGTGTCGATCGGGCAGGCCGGCTATGGCGGACTTTCACAGACCGCCGAGGCGGCGCGGGCGGGCAGGGGAAGCCGTTCGCTGGAGATTGCTGGCATCGAGCCGGGCAGCCGGCACCGCGTCTATTACGGATGGCATGGCGACCTTGTCCCCAACTTTACCGAAAAGGTGACCGCGCAGGTGCTGGGCGAGGAAATCGAGGGAACGGCCTCGTTCCGCGTCGGCTTTGGTGTCGCGATGACCGGTTTCGGCCGTTTCACCGCCACCGAACCGAAGAACCGGGAGGTCGTGCCCTTCAAGCTGACGGCCAAGGCCACCGGACAGGGCGACGCGGGATCGCTGCCGCAACTGGCGGAGAAGTTCGACCTGCAGATGGTTCTGGGGATCGAACGTATCGGGTTCCAGCCGATCAACAGCGTCGAAGGCCTGTTGTCCGCGCTATCCTTCAATCTCGGCGACTGGGCCGAAGCGCTTGCCGGTCAGGGAGTGTCGCTCGATGCGCAGGAGACGGGAAAGTCGCCCGGCAGCCTTTATGGCGACAAGCTTTTCTGGCGCGTGGGCCCGGACGGCCGCCTATGGGATCCGGCCGAAACCGATCCGGCGTTGAAGTTCCCCAACTACCTGCCTTTCCAACGGGGCGTGCATTTCCTTCGCGCGCAGGTCACGGGTATCGCCCATGACGACGAAGTGCTGAACAATCCCGACCCCAAGCCCGCCGGCCATGTCCTGCATGTCGAATTGAAGAATGACGCACAGGCCTTCATGGACGACGTGGTGCTGGGATGCATCGAGGAAATCCTGGGCAGCGTTACCGACGAAGTCATGGACGCCATCAAGAAAGATCCCAGCCAGCTTGCCAAGCTGGAACTTGGCGCCGGCGGTCTGTTGTGGGGTTGCATTCACAACGGCCTCCAAACCCAAATCGCGCAGGACTGGCTGGCCGAGCACATCAACTACAACACGCTGGTGCTGACATTCCTTCAAACCGCCGAGGACATCTCGACGCTGAAGGACAAAATCAAGAACTTGCTCGGCGCCGCCGCCAGCAATTCCAGACTTCGCGCAATCGTTTTTGTTGACGGGCTGTCGCAGCAGGTCAGCGCGGTCAGCAGCGAAGACGGCAGGCTGAAGGCCGCGCCGTCGCCCTTCGACGCCAAGCCCGATGGCGCTACAGCCAAGAGTGTGCGCGCGGACCGCAGCCAGACTGCGGACCGCCTGTTGAGGCGGCAGGGCCGCCAGGCATTCTACGTCCGCAAGGGCGAAAATATCAGGCTGTCCCTGCCCGCGGATGCGCAAGCCGACGTCGTCCTCATTACGCCGACTGAAGTCAGGAAACTGCAGCCCCACAGCGCGCCGGGGAAAACGGATCGCGTCTATGTCATCCCGGCGAATTAGAGAATTTCAGTCCCAGGCTGTATCGGCATCCAGGATTTGGAGCCTGATATGAGGAAAAATCGTTCGGTTTCAGGAACAGACGATGGCAGGTCGGCAACCTTTCGAGGTTCTGCGGCGCATTGTCTGTCCAAAATAGGCGGCAATCGGACGTTCGCTGCGGTCGCGAAACAAATCGGCCGAGTTCCGCAAAACTGTCGTTCCCCGCAAACTAACCTGTCTCGACGGGCCGTCAGCCGAAGGCGAAAAAGGTGCCAACATTGGTCATCGCAGCTACTTGGGCAATTCCCCTCAGAGCCAACGCCTGACGCGGGCGCAATAGGCATCATAGGCGAGGCCAAATGTCCGGCGCATGGAAGCTTCCTCGTAGGGAATGACAATCTGTTGCAGAATCCCAAACGGGATGACCAGCAACAGAATCGGCCATAGCGAGCCCGTAAGAAGACAACCGCCGAGATAGATCAGGATGACGCCAAGATACATGGGATTTCGGCTCAGGCGATAAATGCCCCTGTCGAAGAGCAAGGTGGGCGAAGCGAACGGGTTGAGCGTTGTGCGACGGGCAAGGAAGAAGGCGGCGAGCGCGGGACCGCAGACGATCCCGGTCGCAAATATGAACACTCCGAGCAGCCATCGAGCGGGGAAGTCTGCCAGGGGAAGCGGAAACGCGTGCTGAAGCAACATGCCGGCACCGAAGGCCAGTCCGAAATAGAGTGGCGGCGGTAGTATGAACACACGCGACGGCCGGACCGGAGCGGAATTTTCTGAGACACCCATCTTAATCTCCAAGGGAAAGAGCGAGCGGGGCATTGGCGCAGCGGCGAGTTTTTGATAAACTAGCAGTGTATTCAATAATGTGAGACTGTATCTAAAAATGAATGACGTCAAGCCAAAA
>CAYTBC010000278.1:0-3965 GCA_964435765.1 uncultured Desulfosarcina sp. | reverse complement strand
CAGATCTGCACCTGAGCGAGGAACGGCCGGAAATCACGGCATCGTTTCTCGATTTCCTGCGCACCCACGCCGCCGGCGCCGGCGCCTTATATATCCTCGGCGATCTCTTTGAGGTCTGGCTCGGAGATGACGCGGTCATGCCCTGTTATCTCCCGGTGCTCAATGGGCTCCGCGACCTCACCGCTACCGGCGTGCCTGTCTACGTGATGCACGGCAACCGCGACTTCCTGATCGGCGATCTCTTTGCCCAACGAACCGGTTGCCGCTTGATTCCCGATCCCAGCGTCATCGATCTCAATGGCGAGCGGACCTTGATCATGCATGGCGACACCTTGTGCACCGATGACGTGGAATATCAACAGTTACGTGCCCATTTGCGCAGTGACGAAACTCAACGACAATTTCTCGCCTTGCCCATGGAACAACGCGTCGGCGTGGCCAACCAATATCGCAACGGAAGCCGCGAGCGGAGCCGACACAAGGCAGAGGCGATCATGGACGTCAATCAACAGGCCGTAATCACGGCCATGCGCGAGCATGGGGTAAGGCAGTTGATCCACGGCCACACCCATCGCCCGGCGGTCCATAACTTCTCCCTGGACGACCAGGCCATGCGGCGCCTGGTTTTGGGAGATTGGTACCAACAAGGCAGCATGCTGTTCTGCGACGCAAGCGGCTGCCACCCGGAAAGCGTGAAATGACATAATTATATGTTTTACAAATAATTTTTTATGGGCGTTTATTGTCCAATTTCCCGCCGTCCCGTATTTACTTTTTCTATGCGTTATGGTCAAATAAGTTATTACAAAAACTTAACAATTCCGGGTCGTGCAACAGATGCAGGGGGGCCCTTAAAACCTGGTTATCAGCCCAGAGGGGCAAGCCAGGTAAAGTGTGAGGGGGTTATGTACGCTACGATTCAAAAGCAGCGGCAAACGGATGCCCAATCTTGCTGTTTACCGGCAAAGGTGGATGCCTGTGCAGCGCCAGATTCCAGCCATCATAGGAAGTTGCTGCCGCTCGTTTCCCTGATACCCTGCCTTCTCTTCGGCTCCGTGGGCCATGCGGAATTCGCTATGAATTTCTCGGGCACAACGAGCACGTTCATCGTGCATGGCAATAGCTTTATATCCGGCCAATCACCCTTCACGCCCATGGGGACTAACCAGGCCACCGGCGAAAGCGTAATCGATCCCAGCAATGGGCTTCGCTACTGGCATTACATCCTGGGTGACCCAGCCTCGGGTTTCGCACAGGAAATTTATATTCGGGGCACCGGCTCATCCTGTAGTCAAAGCACCATATGCTCGGCAAGCGGGGGCACGGTGGGATTCGGCAGCAACAACGTATTAGGATCAAATTCCGCAACGGTCAGCGGCAACGGCACCGGAAATCCCAATAACATAATCATGCGTCAGGTATTGGGCGGCACCTGGAACGCCTCAACCAGCACCTGGACCTGTGACACGGCCTTCTGCGGCGAATTCATCAAAGCCTCTTACGCCAACAAGCCCAAAATTACCCAAGGGATAAGTGATTCGGATTTCACCGCCAAATTCATCTTGGACATGAGCGGGGTGGCAATCAGCGACAATTCCACCGCCCTTACGGTTACCGATGACAGTACCGGGGCCACCGGCGCGTCCCTAACCAATGTCCAGTCTGTAACCGATAATCAAACCGGCAGCGTCATCTCTTTCGATATGGCCAACGATAGCCAGCTGACCAACGTGAACGGCGGCCGCTATACCTACACTACCGGTTCGGGAGTTTTAGGCGCCCGCGGCACCTATGTATATGTTGACGGGGGCTATAACCCGGCTAACGTTGACTACTCCCCGTTTCTTGATCATAGCGTAAGCAATCCCTGGGCCTATCCGGCCAATCAACCGTAGCACCTCCCTACCCTTTCAAGTTCTTGGCACCCCAGGCAGACGAACGCCGGGCAATATCGTAGTGAATATTGCACATAGCCATCCATAACATCACCGCTAGCCACATAAAATCGACTGCACCGCCACCATTCGACACAGGCGTAGTAGCAGCACTCCCGCCACCACTGTTGGTTACGGGTGCAGCACTCGACGAATCCTGAGCGGAAACTGCGAGCGCCCCGAGCTTGCCGGGATCGGCGATCACGTGATTGGCCAGACCGTCGGTGTCATTAGGACCGCCGTCTTGCAGCGTAAGCTGGATACAGAAGCTGCCCGCAGTAAGCCCTGGAGTAAAGGCCGGATCACCGGGCGCTGGACATTCACCCGGCGCTCCCGGCGCGGAGGCGATCTCATTAGCGGCATCCGTCACAAAATCCCGCCAGCCTGAGAGGGGATCGTACTTGCGGTAACTGGCACCAGCCGGGACAGGCGCCAGTTGGGGTATCACAATGCGCGCGGATTGCCCGGCTTCCGGCAACTGGCTAATCTCGAAATCGAAGTAGCCGCCCGTGTTGGGCACCGTATCCTGTGCCGAGGCCGAGCCGGCGTTGCCCTCTCCACCGCCGTAGGCCGCGATGTCTTCCTCGCTGACCAGGGCGCCGTCGGCGCTGGCGGCGAAGGCCACGTTACCGAGTCCCAGCACCAATCCCGGGTCAGTACGCATGATGTAACCCGTGGTAGAAGACATCAACTGCAATTCGTTGCCGGCCAATGTGTCGTTATCCAGGTAATCGGGGACACCGTCGCCGTCGCTGTCTATATACGATTCGACATCGTCGGTAATACCGTCATTGTCGCTGTCCACGGCATTGGACAAGACGGGCTGCGAAGTGGCGACCTGTAGCAATTTTTCCACAGTAGTCGACAGCGGCGGTGAGCCGTTGTCGGTGACGGTAAGTCGTACTGCATAGAAGCCCGGCGCCAAGGCCGAGGGATCGAAGGTGAAGGTGGCCGCGTTGCCGTCGATGTCCACCAAAGCGGCATTGCTCAAACTCCAATCATAGCTGAAGGTATCGCCCTGATTTGGGTCGGTGACGCTGGCCGTCACCGTAGTCTGACCATCACTCGTGACGATCAGACGAGCATCGGCACCATTCTGCACCGTCTGTAACGATACCTTGGGTGATCCATTGCTCTCCTGTATCGTCACGGTATGAGTGGTTTTATTGCCGGCCGTGGCATTGGCGGGTGTTCCCATGGTGAATATCACTGTCTCGGCGGGTTCCGCCACGGCATCGCTCACCACGTTGAAGGTAACAGTTCCCACCATCCCGGAATTGATAACGATATTGCCGCTCGCGGCATTATGGTCAGTGGGATTCGTCGCCGTGCCGCCTATGATGTAAGGGATGGTCACCGGATAGGCGCTGGCCGCCTCGCTGAGTACCGCGGTCACGGAAACCGTGGCTCCTTCCGCCACGGTTTGATCTAAAGCGAAGTTGACCACGGGGACATGCGGCTGGTCGTCGTCGCTTATAACGACGGTGGCGGCGCCCGGCTTGTCCACAATGTAATCGCTGGCTGGGGCCAAGCTCAGAATGACCGTTTCGTCCGGCTCGAGCGTGCCGTCTTGAATGGTGCCGACATCAACGGTAGCACTGCTGCTGCCTGCGGGAATAGTGACCATTCCCGGCAAGCTGTAGTAATCAACCGCACGCGTGGCCGTGCCGGTCACGCTATAGAAGACCCTGAGGTCCGCAGCCGTGGAGCCGCTGCGGGTGACCGTGAATATTCCGGGGGTGGTACCCTCCGTTACACGGGCCTTAGTGGCGATCACCTGCACCTTGGAAAGATTATCGTCATCGCGATTGACGAGCGCCACATCCGCCACCGCAAGCCCACTGTATTGAGAGTCTCCACTGACCGCCGCAGACGTGGCGACGCTATAGGCGACGTCACCGTCAATCGTGGCATCGTCCACT
Organism: uncultured Desulfosarcina sp.; assembly: GCA_964435765.1. Classification (GTDB taxonomy): domain Bacteria; phylum Desulfobacterota; class Desulfobacteria; order Desulfobacterales; family JAFDCJ01; genus JAFDCJ01. The sequence goes on along the minus strand of CAYTBC010000278.1, from coordinate 109 downwards.
CCTACCACCGTGACATTTTGCGCTGCATTCCAATTACCGGGGGTAAAGGTCACAGAACTGGGAATAACCTGTCCCTCGCTGGTGTCGGAACTGGACAGATTGACCGTCA
>CAYTBC010000277.1:0-4000 GCA_964435765.1 uncultured Desulfosarcina sp. | reverse complement strand
CGGGTGTAAAGCGTCAGATCGCCGGTGGCCGGGTTGAAGGCCAGCGGATAAAACAAAATCTGCTGTTTGGCCTGATCCCGGAAAACATAGCGTTGGCCGGTTTCAGCGACCGCGGCCGGGTAAAAGCTGTCTTCCTGGTAAAAGGCTTCATCCATGACAAAGACTTCCGCCAAGCCGGTGGTGTCGCCCTGCTCATCGGAAATGTTTTGCGGCACCGGATAGACCTTGAATCCGTTGTGGGGCTGAACCTCGGTTTGCAGCACGCTTAATTTGGCGGCCTTGCCCGGCGGCACATCCAGCAGCAGTCCTTTGACCGGCAGCTGCGGCCGGCCCGGCTCGTGGGTAAAGCCGTGGATGTACTCTCCGATGCGCAGCCGCTCAAACTCCCGCCCGTCGGCCACAACGGTCTGCACATCAAAGGCTTCAGTGCTTAATTCTAATGTAACGCCGGTTTCGTCTTCACTCAACACTTCAATACCGCGACTGAGCATTCGCGAACCATTGGCTTCCAAACGTTCCAGCTTGCCGGCCTCCAAGCCGTCCAAGGTTCCATCCCCGTCACTGTCCGGGTTATACGGATCCATCCCGCGCAGATACTCCTGCAAATTGGTCAGACCGTCACCGTCCGGGTCCAGATCGGCATCGTTCAGGGTCGGGTCCAGTCCCAAGGCCGACTCCCAGTCGTCGGGCATCCCGTCGCCGTCCCAGTCCACGCATACCGGACCGTGCAGGGTGCGCTTGCCGTGAATGTCGATGTCCTCCAGCCGGTAGTAGTAAAACCGGCCGACAATCACGTCGGCATCGGTAAAACCGTAGGCCCGGCCCCCGGTCATAAAACCTGCTCCCGGAATCAGCTTGTCCGTCAGCCGCACAAAGGGCCCCTGGGGACTGGTCGCCCGGTACAGGTGAAAACCCTTGTTGTCCGTTTCGCGCGCCGTCTGCCAGGCGACCCTGACCGCAGCGCCGTCACCCACGGCGGTAAAGTTGAGCAGATCAACAGCGGTGGCCATGCCGAATACCTGCTCGGGGCCGATACTGTAAAACACGGCCGGCGCATTCTGGTTGGCGTACTCGGTTTCGATCTCGCAGGCGTCACGGGCTGTGTTCGAAATCCGGATTTCGTCAAGGATGCCGTTGAAGTCGCCATTGGCGGCATCATCGGACAGCCCCCAGCCGATTTTGGCATAGATTCCCGCATCCGTGGTCTGGCTATAGTCGACCGCGCCGGTTCCCGCTGTGCCATCCACATAGACAGTGCCCGTCGTGCCGCTGTTATCCCAGGTAACCGCCACATGATGCCATGCGTTGTCCGCCACATTGGCAGTTCCCGGTATCTTGGTCGAGCCTCCTGTCCCGGTATTGTGAGCGCACCAATTCAACGTCCGGGTAAAAAGATTTTCTCCATCGCTGTTTAAAGGATCAAAGTATCGCCCTCCAAAGAATGCACGCCTTTCGGCCGCAGTTGTGCTGTCCACCAATTCAGCGCCGCTTTCACAAATTATTATCCTGCCTTGTGAATTATTATTCGTTGAAACTGCCAGAGCCACCACATCATGCCCGGTCCATCCACTCATATAACCATTAGATGTGGTGTCCGAGGAAACAGTGAGGTCACCTGTGGAATATTCTGAGGTTATATAATGGCTATTGTCTTGAATATCCCATTGCGTATCAGTTTGACCTGTACTATTGCCGCCTGTCCCTAATCCGAACTCATCGTAGTTAAGCCCTTCCATCGTCAATACAGGGACTGCAGTGTTTTTAAGCCAGGCAGCATTGCCACTCGTGATTGACTCAGAAACGACAACCACATCATAGCCGCTGGTGTCTGTCGAACCGTCGCTATCATCATAACCAGTGACAGTATGACCTAGGGTAGAAGTCAAATAATTATATAGCGGAACGTCGCTATTTGCATTGCTACAAGCGCTAAGCGCGCAAATCATAAGGATATTCAGCGCACCGCCCCCCCCGCCCGCGTTTTCAAAGGTCACATAACCGCTGTCATCAAGATAGAGTTGTTTTTCGTCTGCTTCCCAATTTTCGTCGCTGTCGCCCTTGGCAAAGATTCCGCTACTGTTGCTGCTCGTCTTTAGCCAGGCACTGATGGTAAAACTGCCGCTGAAATCAACCCCGCTGACCGAACCCAGATCGACTTCCCCGTCGCCGTCAAAGCTGTCCGCCCCATCTATGCGACCCGTGGCATCCTGGCTGCCCAAACCGGTGGCTGTTCCGTCGTTGGCATTGCTGGTTGAATCGCTGTGAGTTCCGGAGGTTTCGTGCAAGTGCCAGACGCCGTTGTAATTGTTGTCCCACACCCCGGCCGGATATTCGGTTGCCTGGGTGATGCTTCCGTTGCCGTAATACAGGTAAAGAGTCGTGTCGGCATCGTAGGATAGGGTGGGGATCCTCACCCAGGCCACCAGCTGATCGCTGGTTTCGTCATAGACTTCGATTTCGTGGTCCAGTTGGCGGCCGCCGGCATCCACGAAAATAATGTCGTAGCCGTTGCTGCCCACGTTGTCTTCAATTTCCTGGAAGTCAGCGCCTGTCAGGGTGATGAGCATCGGAAAATCGGTCAGATCCGACCCGCAGCTGCTGCCGAGCTGGTCCTTGTCGATGAAGATCTTCTTGTAATAAGAATAGTTCAGGCTCTCCTCGGAACCCACCGAATACGCCGAGGTCGGCGTATCCTGGTTGCTGAACTCGGTCTCGATCCAGCAGGCGGACCGATTGGTATTGGAAATGCGAAGTTCATCCAGTTTGCCGTTAAAGAAATTGCCGGGATCAGCCCCTCGGACGCTGCCGATCGCTTGGTTCAGAGAAGCAACCGATGACGGCCGGGTGTAGGCATCCGAACCGTCGGGGTTTCCATTTTGATAATAATATATGGTAGAAGAACCATCATACACCACGGCGATATGGGTCCAGGCCCCCATGGGTACCTGACTGTCGGATTTATGGTCATGCCAGGTGCCGTCATTGGTCGCCACGAGTATGTTTCTGTCTTGAGCGCCCCACTCGCCCACATGGAAGCCGATCGCCCCGTTACCATCCTCGCTGCGCGACCACAGCGTAAAGTGCATATCGGGTCCCGGCGTAACATCCGGATTTACCCAGGTCTCAATGGTAAAAGCGCTCCGCCCGTCGATGATGGTGCCGGTTCCAAGGGTGACTGTGTCGTTGGTGCCGTCAAAATCAAAACTCCCGTCTATCTGTCCGGCAACCTGATCATTGGCATCCATCCCGGACGTCGTGCCGTTTTTGGCATTTATAGTGCTGTCTTTGATGTCCCCTGCGCCGCCGTCGATGTCGGTTTCCTTTAAGTGCCAGACCCCCTTATAATCGGTATCCCAAACCCCGGTGGGATTCTGGGTTGCCGACGTGATGTCGCCGTTGCCGTAATACATGTAAATGGTGGTATTGACAGCATAGGAAAGCGTCGGGATGCGCACCCAGGCGATCAGAAGATCGTTGGTTTCATCATAAATTTCGATTTCGTGGTCCAGCTGAGTGCCGTTGGCATCCATGAAGATGATGTCAAAGCCGTCGGCATCCACATTGTCTTCGATTTCCTGAAAATCGCTGCCGGTGAGTTTGATCATGTAGGGGAAATTGGTCAGATCGGAGCCGCAGCTGGCCCCGATCGAGTCCTTGCCGATGATGATGCGCTTGCGGTATGAATAACCGGCACCGGTGCCGTCCACCGTGTGAGTGGTCTGGGTGGTGTCGCTGCCGACAACGCTGCCCGCAGTCAGGGTGATGTTGCTCAGCCCCAGATCCAGTGTAAGGCTGTCGCCGGCCGCCAGGCTGCTCAGGTCCCCGGCTAAAATGTAATGGACCGTGGTGCCGGCGGAAATGTTGAAGTTGGTATCAAAGGTGATCGTCGTCACACCGCCATTCACGGTACCCGTGCCGCCGACGGTGGTGGTCTCGCCGGTATCGATGTCGCCGCTGCCGTTGGTATCCACGTAAATCTCCAGGTTGGCAAAATCCCCCT
>CAYTBC010000276.1:3081-4004 GCA_964435765.1 uncultured Desulfosarcina sp. | reverse complement strand
CGGTGCGTAAGGTGATCCCCAATTCGTCGCTGACGTAACGCGTCTCGGCGGCGGCTCCCGCCATAGCGATGAAGAATAGGCAAATGCCCGCCAGTAAGGAGGGAAGGCCGGCGGTGCTGGTGGTCAATACACGTGCGTTCGAGGTCATGAATATCCCAAATATGTCTATAAATCATATAGAAGGCGGCGCGGGGCGCCGCCCAGGCTTTGCCCGGTCTTCGGGGGTTGCAGCCGGATGCGCGCCAGCCGTGTTGCACCGCTGGTCCATACCCGGAAAAGCCGGGCCAGAGAGATTTTACTCTAATAGGGTGGCCAATCAGAAATCGAATATATCTACGCTTCTTCCTCAGCCCGGGGCCTTCCCGGCACACCCGACGGCGGCCCTCCGCGGATTTATCCATTGCCTGATGCGAAGGGTGGGGTGTAATCAGCGGGCCAAGCCATCCATGGGCATCGGCGCCGTAGCTGGACCAGTCATATTCGCCGGGATGGTTGACCATGCCGGCGCGCACCGGATTGATGGGAAAATGCTCTCTGAGTTTTTGCTAGAGGAGATGCGTTTATGCGGGATTTGACTGCGTTGGTTTGCCCTGCGATTGCCTAATCAGCACTGAGACGCTTCATACCAGCGGCGTGAATTGTTGACCGCTTTCACTACCAGAAGCATCACGGGCACCTCGATGAGGACGCCGACCACCGTCGCCAATGCCGCGCCCGAATGGAAACCGAACAGACTGATGGCGGCGGCGACCGCCAGTTCGAAGAAATTGCTGGCGCCGATCAGCGCCGAAGGGCAGGCGATGTTGTGCTTTTCTCCGACCCGGCGATTGAGCCAGTAGGCCAGCCCGGCGTTGAAAAACACCTGTATCAGGATCGGCACGGCCAGCATGGCGATGACCAAAGGTTGCTTGAGGATGGCCTCG
>CAYTBC010000276.1:0-3071 GCA_964435765.1 uncultured Desulfosarcina sp. | reverse complement strand
CCCTGAAACGCGAACAGCAGTACCAGTGTGATCAGCAGCGCGGCGATCGACCAGGGGCCGATCTTGTCCAGCGCGGCGGCCAAGGCGGCTGGGCCCTTGCGCAGCAGAGCCTTGCGCCAAAGTTGCGCGAGGATTACCGGGATGACGATGTACAGCACCACCGAGGTCAACAGCGTGTCCCACGGCACGCTGATGGAAGAGATGCCCAGCAACAATCCTACGATGGGAGCGAAGGCGAAGATCATGATGGTGTCGTTGAGCGCCACTTGCGACAGAGTGAAATAGGGATCGCCATTGGAGAGTCTGCTCCATACGAACACCATCGCCGTGCAGGGTGCGGCCGCCAGCAGGATCAATCCGGCGATGTAGCTGTCGAGCTGGTCGGCGGGAAGGTAGGGGGCGAATACCTGCCGCACGAACAGCCAGCCGAGGAAGGCCATGGAGAACGGTTTGACCGCCCAGTTCACGAACAGGGTGACGCCGATGCCCTTCCAGTGCGCCTTTACCTGATGCAGCGCGCCGAAGTCGATTTTGACCAGCATCGGAATGATCATCACCCAGATCAGCAGGCCCACCGGGATGTTGACCCGTGCGATCTCCATGCGACCGATTGCCTGAAATACCCCGGGGAGCATCTGGCCGAGGGCAATGCCCGCCACGATGCACAGGAATACCCAGACCGAAAGATAGCGCTCGAAGAATCCCAGCGGCGCAGCAGAGGTTTGTCCGGAGATGACTTCGCTTTGCGTGCTCATCGCCTTATTCGTCTTTATCCTGCACATGCCCGATGTTGTCCATCTCATGCTTGATGGCCAGCTTGTCCAGCTTGTCCAGCGGCAGGTTTACGAAGATGCGCACCCGGTTCATGATCTGCCGGAAAATCCTGGTGAAGGCGCGGCGCTTGTCCTCATCGCTGCCTTCCACCGCGGCCGGATCTTCGAATCCCCAGTGCGCCGTGATCGGCTGACCCGGCCACACCGGGCAAACCTCGCCCGCCGCCCTGTCACAGACCGTGATAACGAAATCCATTTGCGGCGCATCGGGCCGGGCGAACTCGTCCCAGCTCTTGCTGCGCAGCTTGTCGGGGGAATAACCCAGGCCGAGGATCTGTTCAATGGCGAAGGGATTCACCTTGCCGGTGGGGAAACTGCCGGCGCTATAGGCGCGGAACCGGCCCTTGCCCAGGGTGTTGATGAGGGCTTCGGCCATGACGCTGCGCGCCGAGTTGCCGGTGCACAACACCAGTATATTGTAGGTCTTTTCGCTCATGATGTTTGTTCCGATATTATGAATGGTAATCAGCAGCAACCGCCCGCCGCGGTCTTCTCGGGACGCGCCGGAGCGCAGCAAGAGGAGGCTTGCTTTTCGACGGCGGGCGCGGACGGCACACAACAAGCGGTTTCATCGGTCTCTTCACCGCCGAACACCGGGATGCTGTCCAGGGTGTGGAAGGTTTCCCACTGGATCCCCTGGGGATCTGTAATCCAGTACTTATCGGATTTGGCATAGCAGCAGGCCGTGCCGGTCTGTTCTATCAGGTTCGTTTGTACATTCTGCAAACGCGTGTGCATCTCGGCCAGTTCGTCCGTCGACTCGACCTGCACGCCAAGATGATTCAACCCTGCCTCCGCGCCGCGTTGCGAGATGGCGAAGTTGACGCGAGGGTCGTCCAACATCCACTTGGCGTAATCAGGCTTGGAGACGCTCGGTTCGGCGGCGAACAGTGCCGAATAAAAGCGGATGCTCGCGGCGAGATTGTCGACGGCGACATGGACATGCAGGCGCTTCATGATGCTGTCCTTTTGGCGGCGGATTTCGCGGGTGCGTGCCCCGGCATGCAAGGCTTGCCGCCGCAGCAGTTTTCGGTGAGGAAGCCGATCAGGGCGTTCATGGTCGCGAAGTCGGCGGTGTAGATGACGAATCGGCCCTCTTGGCGCGCGCTCACCATGCCGGCATGGGCCAGTTCCTTCAAATGAAAGGACAGCGACGAGGGCGGGATGCCGGTCGTCTCGCTGATCTGTCCGGCGGGCAGCCCTTCGGCTCCGGCCTGTACCAGGGCGCGGAAGATGGCCAGGCGGGAGTCCTGGGCCAGGGAGGCGAGGGCGGCGATGGCGGATTTCGTTTCCATATTTCAACGATAATCGAAATATGGAAACGAATCAAGGTGTGGGGGCCGGGGCAAGCCAAAGGGTCCGCTAAAGGGGTCAGGCGCAAATTATTCTTCTCTTAACTCCATCCGTCGTTGCGCATTCATCGCGGGGTTCTCTTTACTACCCGGGATGCCCCTTTGCTGCGCTTACGGCCGTTTCTGGTTTGCAATCGAGTCAATTCAGCAGGCGCGCGCCCCGGCCATGCTCATAATGTACTGATATTAATAACATTAAAATTCTCCTCGCGATCCCCTGCGAGTCGGGTCTGCAGGGCGGGGCGCGAGCGGTCAATCGTGGAAAAACCCGGATCAGCCTGAACTTTGTTGCGAGCCCGGGTCTAATTTTTTACCTCGTAGCCATTTTATTAATAACGTGCTACTTGGTCCGGGCCTCTTTAACTCAGGCATCCATGAACAAAAAACCAACAAAAATGGCTCGCATCGGTCCCCGCCAATTTGAAAGTCAGCCGACACCCCGGGACGCCCCTGCATTCCCGACGGCATGGCCGAAGTCAGCAAATGACCGACCGGTCGCGCATAAAGCCAAGTCGCGCACGGATGCGCTTTTCACCGTGGCAAATGCTCTACCCGTCATCCCACCCTTTCGCATCCGGAGAATTGAAAAACCATGAACAACGACGATTCGATTGCCGTAGCAGCTGAGGCGACTGCTCAAAGCAGGCTCAGCCGAGTGCTGCTGTTCTTCACCCCCGCAGAATGGGCGCGTCTGGGCGGCCTCTACGGATTCATTGCATTCCTGCACATTCTCGGCTGGGGTTTGTATGTGTACTATGGGACGGCTTACCCCACCTTGGCCGGACTCGGTGTCGTCGCCTACCTGTTCGGGCTGCGCCACGCCTTCGACGCCGACCATATCTCGGCGGTGGACGACACCGTGCGCTACATGCTGCAAAAGGGCAAG
>CAYTBC010000275.1:0-4018 GCA_964435765.1 uncultured Desulfosarcina sp. | reverse complement strand
CTTCTTTTTCCAGGACCTCATTCATGTGCTGGATGATGTAGACATTTTCGGCATGAACCTGTACCAGCCCGCCGTATTTCTTGGTTTCTTCCAGCAGTTTGATCATTGTGGCATCATCCACCCTGAAATCATAGACCATGAAGATCTTGAAACTCGGCGTCCCATAGTCCAGGCAGGCTTTTTTTACCTCCGCGATTACATCCGGCCGGGGGTCCATAACCGCCGGATGCAACGAGTAATCGACGCATGCTTTGCCTTCGGCCAGCGCTTTTTTACGTTCCAGGGCCTCCAGCAGCGTTTCCCCCTTTTGCTGCAGATCGAAATCCACCACGCAGGTGACCCCGCCGCAGGCCGCGGCAATGGTGCCGGTCTGGTAGTCATCTTGGGCATAGGTTCCCATAAACGGCATGGAGATATGGGTGTGGGGATCTATCGCCCCGGGCAGAATGTATTTACCTTTGGCATCGACGATTTCATCCGCCGGATTGTCCAGATCGATGCCGATTGTCTTGATCTTGTCGCCGTCAGCGAACACGTCGGCCAGATAGCGGCCGGTCGTATTAACGACGGTTCCGCCTTTAAATAACACACTCATTGGGACCCTCCTTTGTAAATGGCTCGATTTTGACTTCTTTTTCCAAACTGCGGTCCATGACGGCAGTCTCCCGTCGCTTCCAGTCTCTGGGCATTTCCTTGAAAGTAATCAAATCCGGAACCGGGCACACAAATTTACACAGCAGGCAGCTCAGGCATTTGTCTTCAATCAGTTTCGGCCGACGGGCGTCGGCGTCCCACTCGATGGCCTGACCGGCCGCATCCTTGCAGACGATGTAGCACTGCCCGCAGCCGATGCAGAGGTCCAGGTCGTACTGCGTGATTCCCTGCCGGTCGATTTCAAACGCTTCGGTTTCGTGCAGATTGGGCAGCGCTTTGCCGACCAGATCGGAAACCCGTTGGATTCCCCGTTCAGCCATGAAATCGCCGAGGCCTTCGATCAAGTCCTCCACGATCCGGTAGCCGTAATGCATGATGCCCGTGGTGACCTGAAGCGTTGAGGCCCCCACCAGGATGTATTCCAGCGCATCGATCCAGGTCTCGATTCCGCCGATTCCCGATAACGGCAGCCCGAGTTTTTCATTTTTGGCCATGGAGGCAATAAAATTCAACCCGATCGGCCGGACGGCCGGACCTGAGGTCCCGCTGATGGCACCCTTGCCGAACACATTCGGCGTCGGCACAAAGTCATTCAGATCGATGCCGGAAATGCCCCGCACCGTATTGATGGCCGAAATGGCATCCGCCCCGCCCTTTTTGGCGTACATCGCCGGCTCGTTCATGTCGGTGATGTTCGGCGTCATTTTGGCGATCACCGGAATGGACACCTGCTTTTTGACCGCTTCGGTGAATCCTTCCAGCAGTTTGAAAGCCTGGCCCACCTTGTGGCCGGCCCCCTCGATACACATATGGGGGCAGGAAAAATTAAGCTCGAGCATGTCCGCCCCGTTGTCCTCGGCCGCCTTGGCCAGATAGGCCCATTCATCGGTAAAAAATCCCATGATGCTGGCGATGATGGGATGATCCGGATAATTTTTTTTCAGATACAGAAAATCGGTCAGGTTATCCTTCAGGGGCCGATCGGAGATCATTTCGACGTTCTGAACGGCGACTCCCTTCTTGGCACCGTAATCGATGCAGGCCATCCTGGGCGAAGGATGAATGATCGGCAGCCGATCGGAGTTCAAAGTTTTAAACATCACCCCGCCCCATCCGGCATCGAATGATCGGGCCACCATCTCGGCACTGTTGGAAACCGGTGACGATGAGAGCAGAAACGGGTTTTTAAATTTAACGCCACAGAAATCTATGGATAAATCAACGTTATTGGCCACGATATATCCTCCTATCAAAATAGTTCGCTGCACTTAAATTTGGAATACTGGAATATTGGAGTGTTGGGTCAATTGGAATTATTTTCATTTTAAAAGGTTAAAATTCCTTTCTTATTACCCATAATTCCATTATTCCGTTATTCCATCTTTCCAGCCTTCCATTATGATCTTATGTATTTAAACAAAATTTCGGATCAGGCAGTCTTTTTAATTACTTGCTAAGATAATCCTTGATGGCCGCAGCAGCCAATTTGCCGTCTTGAACAGCCTGGACCACCAGCGCCGGACCGCGGACGATGTCGCCGCCGGCAAAAATTCCGTCAACTGAGGTCCGGCCGGTCTGCGGGTCGACTTTAATGAGCCTTTGGCCGTCAATATCGACATTCGGATACCATTGGGCGGAATCTTCGGCGGCAATGTTGCCGATGGCCTCGATAACCACGTCCGCATCCAGCAGCCACTCGGAACCTGCGATGTTCTCGGGCCTTCTGCGACCGGATTTATCCGGCTCACCCAAGCACGTGCGCACCAATTTCAGGCCCACAAGCCGATTTTGATCATCTGTCAGATAATCCAGCGGCTGGTTCAACAGCAAAAAGTGGACTCCGGCTTCCAACGCCGCGATACGCTCGTCGGCTTCAGCCGGCATCTGGGCGTAAGAACGCCGGTAAATCAGATAAACATCCTTGGCCGCCAGCCTCACGGCGGACTCAATACAATCCATGGCCACCGATCCACCGCCGATAACGGCGACTGTTTTGCCCTGGATTTTCTTTTCTATTTCCCCAAAGCGGCCGTCACGCAACGCCGCCAGATAGTCAACCGATGGAAACAAGCCGTCGATATCTCTTCCGGCCGCCTTAAGGCTGGCGGCCTCCCAGAGGCCGGGGGCCAGGAATACGGCATCAAAACCGTCTTGCAGCAGCTTTTCCGCCCCCGCCCTGCCGCTGACCGGCGCATTGCATTTGAATTCAATACCCAGGGCCCTGATGTCTTCCATCTCATGTTCGAGAAAATCCATATCAAATCGATAAGACACGACGCCGTAGCGCAGAACGCCGCCGGGTTCGGGTTTAGCCTCAAGGACGGTCACCTGATACCCGCCTTTGGCCAGTTCAGCCGCACAGCTCAAGCCGCCGGGACCCGATCCCACCACGGCTACTTTTTCACTGCGCGCGGCCGGCTTTTCAAAAACCTTGATGCCTCTTTGCCATGAATGCTCAATTAAAAAGCGCTGGATTTTGCCGATCTGGATGGGTCGATCGGCACCTTCGGGACGATTTTGCGATTTAAACATCGCACTGCACTTTTCCTCGCACAGGCGGGCTGTCGGACACAGGACGCCACAGGCGCCTCCCAAGACATTGTTTTGCTTTATCGTGCGAATCGCTCCGGTGATATTTTTAAAACGCAGTTTGCGAATAAATTCACCCGGCCGGGTATCCGCCGGACACGCCTGCGAGCAGGGCGCGTCATGACAAAGCAGACAGCGATCAGCTTCAGCGATTGCCTGGGCCAGGTCAAGCCCTTTGCCCATACGCTTAAATTTTTCAGCAGTACTCACAATTATTCCTCCTTTGGGCTTTGATATTTCACTTAAATTTGATGAGTTCGTAATTGGTCGAACCTTCCGGTTTTTCCGGCTGCGCACCCTCACGAAAATGACAATAAAACAAATAATATCAAACGGATTTAAAGGCCGTCATTCCCGCGCAAACGCGTATCCACTCATTCGAGCGACATTTTACGATTCCATCAAATTTAAGCGCCATTTGTTTGGCCTGCAAAGACCTTTAAATAAAGGCTGCCATACTTTGGAATAAGTGTGAAGTTTAGGCGTTTCCGGTCAAATTGTCAATTATTAACCGTTAATTAGCTAAAAACGATTCAATAAATACGATGATTTCATAAAAAACTTGACCTCTTTGGGTGTTGACCTATATAAGGGGCTAATTTCTTAAACAGTATGATTCGTTTTGAATTTAACGGCTTTGACATAGCTAAACCATGACCTGATTTTGCCGCTGACATCCGCAAAAAAAGCAGGTGATGCGGATGAAAGGGTTTGAAAGGGGGACTAAATGTCAAGAATTGTAAAATGTGCTCACATTCAGGCTGCCAACGCCCTT
>CAYTBC010000274.1:0-4030 GCA_964435765.1 uncultured Desulfosarcina sp. | reverse complement strand
TGAGAAAGCGGGACGTTTTGTATAATCATAAACATTTTTCGTTAACGCTCTTGCCTCTTGCCAGCATTCCAGATCCTCGAACCGTGTAATTTTCATTGTGATTCCCTCCATTCAGCATTCGTTAATGTTTTGTTCACCGTTTGCTTTATTAACCGGCCAACCGGCAACGGGCCAACCGGCTAACCTGAAGCTATGCCGCCATGGTTCTGCCTACTTGAATGGAATCATTGCCAAAGCGGTTTCGGATGCGGTCGATGGAGCTGATGAGATGGTTGCGTTGTGCGGTTTGCTTTTGCTCGACGGCAAACAACTCCAACTGGGCCGGCGGGAATGTGAGCCGGTCGCAGGTCAGACGCAGATGCCGGATGCGCACCCGCCGGATCCAGGCCAGGTGCAGGGTGCGCCGGGCCAGTTCGAAAAGGGTGAGATCGTTGGCGGTGGCCGGCTTGGCCGCCAGTTGACGGGCGCAGCGCTTGCCGTCCGAATAGTCGAGGATAACCGCGATCCGGCGCGCGCTCCGCCGCCGCCGGCGCAGTCGATCGCCGGCCTGCTCGACCAGGCCGTACAGGGCGCTTTCCAGGGTGGATGTGTCGTTGGTGTCGTTGCCGAATTCGTGGTCGGCAATTATTTTCGGCGGTTCTTGGCCCACCGGCAGGACGGGGGAGGGGTCAATGCCGCGGGCGGCTTCGAACAAAAACAGGGCACGGGTGCCGAAGGGGATCTGCAGCTGCTCCAGACTCAAAGCGGTCAGATGCCGCACCCGGCTGAGATTAAATTCCCGCAGCCGCAGCAAATCGCTGCGTTCGATGCCCGGGACCAGCCTGATCGGCAGCGGCGCCAGCAGCGCTTCTTCCTCACCGGCGCCGACAAGGAGCTCACCGGCCGGTTTTACCAGGCGTGTGGCCACCTTGGCCATCAGTTTGTTGGGGGCCACCGACCAGATCGGATCCAGGCCGAGATCTTTTTTAACCTGCCGGCGCAGCCGCCAGGCGACATCCACGGGGGGGCCGAAAAGGCGGGCGCTGCCGGTGACGTCCATAAACAGGTGCCCGTCGGTTTCACCGCTTTCGATGAGCGGCGAATACGGCACCGTTTGCTTGAGCAGCGCCTGCATGGTGTGTTCGTAGCGGTCCGGGTGGGGCGGCAGGATTTGGGCGTCCCGGCAAAGGCGAACGGCCCGGCGCAATGGCATGCCTTTGCGGATGCCGTTTAAATAAGCCTCCTGGCTCATGTCGTAAACGGCCGCCCGGGCGGCACCCTCGGGGGCGATGATCACCGGCCGGCCCTTGAGCCGGCAGTCCACCGCCCGTTCCACCGCCACGGCGAAGTCGGCGATATTTAGATGAATAATTGATCGCTCCTCTGTTTTCCAGAACCGCTTCATCTAAGGCTGTAACTCCCGGGTGTTTTATATTTGATAGTTTAATCAATACTTGTTAAATTCGAAGCACGCCTGATCTTAATAAAATTGGTCGAAACAAATCTCAAATTCGAATTTTCAAATGACCGAAACTGGACGAATTTTGCTCTCGATGAAAGTCGGCTGAGGTTTCTTTTGTTTTGGATTTTGAGTTTTAGATCATTCGATATTGTTTCGAATTTCGATATTCGAATTTCGAGTTTTTTTGGCTGAACCCACAAAAACTAGCCTGCCATCAATCCTCTTTCAATTAACAACTGTATCAGCCGCACTGCATTCCTGGGTGCCTGGGCGCGGACGTGATTGTTGAAGAAAATGACGCCGCTGCCGGCATGGCGGGCCATTTTGGCGATCCGGGCATCCGCCCACTCGCACAACTCAGCATCCCCGTAGTCATAGTCAAATTGGGTTTGCATGTTGCCCGAGCGCCAGCCTTTGGCGTTGCGGCCGTGAAAGCGAATGTAGAAAAGTTCGGGGTTGGTGACGATATCAAGCCTCGGAAACAGCCCCGGCAAATCCGGTTCATCCACCGCCACCAGGGTGGTCCGGCGGCGCTCCAGTTCGGCGAAGACGCGGTCCGTTGCCCAGGATGCATGGCGAAACTCAACCGCCAGGGGCAGGCCTTCCAGTTCATCCAGGAGTGCGGCCAGATATCGGCGGTTTTGGGGAGTACGCACAAAGGACGGCGGAAATTGCAGCAAAACGGCCGCCAGCTTGCGGGCCTGCCAAAGCGGCGTGATGCCGTCCCGGTACCGGGTGACCTGTCCGCGCCATTGGCCGGGATCGATTTCGTGGGTCAAGGTGCGGGTCAGCTTGGCGGCAAAGTGGAAATCGGGCGGCGCCTGCTGGTGCATCTGTTCGAGTGCACGCGCCTTGGGCATTTGATACCAGGTGAAGTTCAGCTCGGTGATCGGAAAATTCCGGGCGTAGAAGGGCAGCATGTTGCCCGATTTGGTACCCGGCGGGTAAAACCCGGCATCGGTCCACTCCGCATAGGAATAGCCGCTCGTGCCGACCGAAAGCCGGCAGGAGTTATGTGTCGTTGGGGGGTTCACATTAGTGCATTTCGGTTACACATTTTTGTTGCCAAATAAGTACGCCGGCGGATGAAGGAGCGTCCCTGCGGGACTTGAGGAGCACTACGCGCAGTCCCTGCGCTCCGTTTGAGGAGCGCTTCGCTTGAGGCCTTCATTTTTTGCCTCAAACCTCAAGGCCGCAGGCCGCTCTTCAAGTCCCGCAGGGACGCTCGTCAAGGCTCGAAGAGCCGCTCCTTGAGCCCCGGAGGGGTGCTCATTTTACTCCCTCCGGACCGCGCTGGATGCCGATGATTTTGCCCTGAACCAACACTTCGCCGAAGTCGTAGCGCATGGGCTTATATTTTTTATTTTCCGGGCGCAGTTCGATATGCTTTTTGCGCAGAAAGAAACGTTTGACGGTGGCTTCCTCGTTGTTGATGAGGGCCACCACAATTTCACCGTTCTGGGCGTACTGACGGGGCTCGCAAATTGCCAAATCGCCGTTCAGAATTCCGACATCCTTCATCGAGTCGCCTTTCACATGCAGTGCAAAGAGGTTCTGGCCGCGAAAGACGGCGGTGTCCAGCACCGTGCTGCCCTCCCATTCCGTCTGGGCATACATCGGCAGTCCGGCCATGACGCGACCGATGATGGGGATCTCCTGCCAGCGTTGCGACGCCGACGTCTCGCGGGCTCGGTTTAAGAGATAGACCGTGCGGCTGTAGCGTCCCTCCCGTTTGAGACAACCTTTCTCCTCCAGCGCTTTGATGATTTGGGCGATGGCGGCATGGCTGACCCCCATATCGGCAGCCGCCTGGCGCAGGCTGGGAGCCTGTCCGCGGTTCACGATTTCGTTCTGTAAATAATCAAAAACATGCTGTTGTTTTTCCGTCAGGGTGGGCTGCATAAAAACCTCCTTTGGATTGCGGATTTCGGAATGCGGATTTGTAAAAAGGAGCAAATCCAATTTTAATTCCTCAATTCCTTCCTCTGTGCCTAATATAATTGACCAAAATGTAAATGTCAATGTAAAAATTTATGTAAGGTTTGTATGGCAAATGTAAGGATAGGTTCGGCCGTTTGTAGCCCAGGGGCTTGCCGCCGCTGGTGCAATCGGTGCCCCCCTAAGCGGCCGTCTTTGTGCAAGCGGTTTTTTTTAGCGTATGCCTTTAGCCATCACAGATTTCAATTGACTATTGGAGGTTTTCCATCAATATTAAAGTCAGTCAGAATTCAAAAAATAGCCACTAGGCATTAATCAATTATCAATCATAGGGGTTAACGACAATCCGGGTAAGGGGCAAAAAATGGAAGAGCATCTCATCGTGGTACCCGGCGGTCTTAATACGGACATCATCGGCTATGGGGTTAAAAAAATCATAACTGCCGGGGAATTATCAATGGGAGGAGAATTAAAGGTGGGTCCCGGCGGTAAAGCACGCAATATGGCTCAGATGGCAGCCGCTTATCTTGGATCGGGTAAAGTCGCCATGATGGGTCGCAGCAGCAAAGATCCTTTCGGTTTCTGGCAGGTTCCGATCCGGTCGCTGGAGGAGGCCGGCGTCGATACTGTCTATGTCACGATATCGGATTT
>CAYTBC010000273.1:0-4080 GCA_964435765.1 uncultured Desulfosarcina sp. | reverse complement strand
GCGCCCGGGGCATAGCATGTGAGGCGCGAAAGGCGAAAAGGCATGAGCGAGGGCGACCAGCGCGAGGTGATCGAGGCTTTGTCGAGCCCGGCTTTCCATGGTCTCGAAAACGCTGTGGTCGAGGTGATCGAGACTCATGCCGGCATGGTTTTCCTCGCCGGTCACCGGGCGCTGAAGATCAAGAAGGCGGTCGATCTCGGCTATCTCGATTTCTCCACCCTTGCCAAGCGCGAGGCGGCCTGCCGGCGCGAATGGGAGCTCAATCGGGTCAACGCCCCCGACATCTATCGCGGCGTGAGGCCGGTGGTACGCGACAAGGGCGGCCGCCTGCGTCTGGGCGGCGAGGGCGAGGTGGTCGAGTGGTGCGTGCTCATGCGCCGCTTTCAACCCGAAGACATGCTCGACCAGGTGGCGGAAAAGGGTCCGTTCACACGCGATCTGGCGCTGGCGTTGGCCGATGCGGTGGCGGCGGCCCATGCCTGCGCACCGCTGGCAAGCGATCAGCACGCCGCGTTGGCGCCCGACCGGGTGGTCGAGCAGTTCGCTGAGGGCTTTGCCCGCCATGCCGGCCTCATTGCACCCCGGCGGGCAACTACGCTCGATGCCCACCTGCGGGAAGCCCTAGCCGATACGCTCGGGCTTCGGCTCGAACGCGCGAACGGGGGCGAGACGCGGCGCTGCCATGGCGACCTGCATCTGGCCAACATCGTCCTCTCGGGCGGGCGACCGCGCCTGTTCGATGCGCTCGAGTTCGATGAGGATCTCGCCCGCATCGACGTGCTTTACGATCTCGCCTTCCTGCTCATGGACCTCGAAGCGCGCAACCAGCGCGCCGCCGCCAATCTGGTGCTCAACCGCTATCTGACGATTTGCGCTCTCGAGGCAGGGGGCGAGCCGCGCCATGACGCAGCGCTCGGCTGCCTTGCCCCCTTCGCCGCGCTCAGGGCCGGTATCAGGGCGCTGGTGGCGGCCGACCGCTCGGCGCAACTCGAAGGGGAGACGGCAGCGGCCAAGGCCGGGCAAGCCCGCGCCTATTTCGACCGCGCCGAAGTGCTCATGGCGCCGGCGAGGGTGCGCCTCATCGTCATCGGCGGTCTGTCGGGCAGCGGCAAGTCGACCATCGCCACCCGCCTTGCCCCGCAACTCGCAAGACCCGCCGGGGCGCTGCATCTGCGATCCGACATCGAGCGCAAGACGCTTGCCGGCGTGGATGAAACGGAAAACCTCGATCAGAGCCACTACACGCCGCAAGCGGGCGCCGCCGTTTACCATCGTCTGTGCCGGCGGGCCCGCGCCGCCCTTGCCGGCGGCTTTCCCGTCATCGTCGATGCCGTCTTTGCCCAGCCGCAAGAACGCCAGGCCATCGAGCAGGCCGCGCGCGAGGCGGGTGCCGCTTTCCACGGCCTGTGGCTGGACGCACCGGCCCAGGTGCTGGAGCAAAGGGTCGGCGAACGACATGGCGATGCCTCGGATGCCGACCGGCGCGTGGTCGAGATGCAGCTTGCCTACGATACCGGCGACATCGAATGGGCGAGGCTCGATGCCTCGGGCTCAATCGATCAGGTGAGCGAAGCCGCGCGCGCCGCGCTGTCACCGCTCCTTGTGGGTGTCGATGGCGCGTGAAACGAGGGTGAGAAAGGCTTCCTCGTCATCGATGGCGGGGATGTCTTCCATCTCCACCGTATAGCCGTAGCGGCGGGCGATCGATTCATACAGCGGGATGCGGTGGTGCAGAAGCTGCTCGAAGCCCCACACCGCGAAGCCATCGGGGGCCACTTCGTCGTCGGCGCTGATGTTGCTGAGCGCCTTGTACTCGGCCCACTTGGCCTCGATGAATTGCGGCTGGTAGTACATCGGCTTGGGGTTGGCGCGGAAGCGCTCGATGAGTTCGCGGGCATGCTCGGGCGTGCCGCGGATATGGAGCAGCAGGGTGTTGTCGGCGAGCGTCTTGAGCACCGGGTCGCCCCCGTCGGTGAGGTTCACCACCTCGCACAAAGAGCCGCCGGCATCGCAGATGAAATGCTGGTAGCCATAGATCTCGCGCGACTTCTCGATGAACTCGGGCACATCGAGCAGCGCGGCGATTTCGGCGTTGCGGTGTTGCGACTGGCGGCGGCGGTATTCGCCGAAGCTCAAGCCCCCCTGGCCCGGATCGCCCGGCTTGCCCAGATAGGTCGACAGGGGGTCGAGATTTTCGAAGGTGATGTTGGAGGAAATGTAGATGGAATCGTTGCGCAGCAATGAGCGCAGGAACGGGTTCTTCATCGCCTCGCGCTTGAAGTTGTCGACGATGTGCTCGCCCATGTAGCGGGTGCCGATGCGGTAATCGACGGAATAGTGAAACCAGTCGTCCTCGCGCATCAGGCGGGCGAGGGTGGTCTTGCCGACACCCGACATGCCGAAGATGGTCACCGCCTTGGCCGGCCAGCTCCTGAAATCCGCGCTCGATTGAAATCGCATGGCCAGCCCTTTGCCCGAAATGCCAGGTGCATCCATAGCGCGGCTTGGGGGCATTGATCAACGCGAGCGGCTGCGGGTTAACCCGCGGGATCGCGCTCTTTGCCCTCCAGCCCTCTGCCCTTGCCAACAGCGGCGCTGCCGAAGCGCTCGCGCACCTTGTCCATGGCGAGCTCGGCCCTGGCCAGGGCGCGGGCGCGGGGATCGAGGCCGGTAAGGGTCTCGTCAGCTGCTGACGGCACCAGATGGCTGACGCCGACCCCGATGAGGCGGAAGGCGGTGCCGGTCGCCTCGCGCAGCAGGAGGGGGCGGGCGGCGGCGAAGATGCGCTCGGCCAGCAGCGTCGGGTCCGACAGGGTGGCATTGCGGGTGCGCAGGCGGAAGTCGGCGGTCTTCAATTTGAGCGTCACCGTGTGGCCGGCAAGGCCATATCCCTTGGCGCGGCGCGAGACTTTTTCCGACAGCTCCCACAGGATGGTCTCCAGCCGACCGCCATCGGCGATGTCGTCGTTGAAGGTGGTCTCGGCGCTGATCGACTTCATCTCCTCGTGCGGGTTGACGCGGCGATGGTCCTCGCCGCGCGACAGGAAATAGAGCCGGTCGCCCATGATGCCATAACGCTTGACCAGGTCACGCCGCTCCATCGCCTGAAGCTGGCGGATCATGGTGATGCCGGATTTCGCCAGCGATGCCTGCATGGCCTTGCCCACGCCCCAGATGAGGCTCACCGGCTGGGCCGCGAGGAAGGTGGCCGTCTCGGCCTCACCGATCACGGAGAATCCGCGCGGCTTGTCGAGATCGGAGGCGATCTTGGCGAGAAACTTGTTGTGTGACAGGCCGATGGAGACGGTTATGCCCAATTCGCTTTCAATGCGCTTTGCCAGCCGCGCCAGCGAGCGGGCGGGCTGCAGATGGTGCAGGCGCTCGGTGCCGGTGAGATCGAGGAAGGCCTCGTCGATGGAGAGCGGCTCGACCAGCGGCGTCAACTCCTGCATGAGGGCGCGCACCTCGCGGCCGACGCGGGCGTATTTCGCCATGTCGGGGTGCAGCACCACCGCGTCCGGGCACAGTTTCAGCGCCTTGAACATGGGCATGGCCGAGGCCACGCCGCGGATGCGGGCGATGTAGCAGGCGGTCGAGACCACCCCGCGCCTGCCGCCGCCGATGATGAGCGGCTTGTCGCGCAAGGCGGGGTCGTCGCGCTTTTCCACCGCCGCATAAAAGGCATCGCAGTCGATATGGGCGATCGACAGGCGAAAAAGCTCCGGGTGGCGCAGGAGGCGCGGGGCGCGGCAATGGGGGCAGCGCATGACATCGGGCGGGACCGCGGCAAGGCAGTCGCGGCAGAAGCCGGTGCGCACGTTCTCGGCGGCGGGGCTGGCAGGGTTCATGGTGTCCGTCCTGACACACAGGCAATCTAGCATGCAGCAACGGCGATTGTCGCGGGGGGGCGCGATGGCGTAGCCTGTTGCGCAAGGGAGGAGGCCGATCGATGTATACGCTCTACAACGTGAAGAACTGGGGCTCGCTGGCACCGCACATGGTGCTGGAGGAACTGGGCATTCCCTATCAAAACGCGTGGATGACGCCGGAGGAAGTGCGCGCGCCCGCCTTCCGCGACAT
>CAYTBC010000272.1:0-4103 GCA_964435765.1 uncultured Desulfosarcina sp. | reverse complement strand
AACGATGGCAGGATGGTGCCGCTCACCTCACCGAATCCGACCCGATACCCCTTTCCCTGGCACCAGCCGGTGAGGGTAACCGTGTCGTGATCCCGCAGAAACCTTCGCTGCTCCCCGTTTGCAAGACGGACAGGCCGGGTTCCTTTCCAGGAGAGTTCCAGGAGGCTGCCGCCGCCGTGGTCGCCCGGGGCGCTGATGGTTCCCGAGGCCATCAGGTCGCCGGGCCGCAGGTTGCAGCCGGTGACGGTGTGGTGGGCGATCTGCTGGCACAGGTTCCAGTACAGGTGACGGAAGTTGCTGCGGCTGATGCAAGAATTCTGCAGGTAGACCTCGAGCGCGATGTCGTAGGCCATATCCCCTTGCGTGCGCAGATAGGGCAGGGGCTCCGGCGACTGTTCAGGGCCCGGGCAGCGAAAGGGCGCCAGGGCTTCCAGGGTGACGATCCAGGGGGAGATCGAGGTGGCGAAATTCTTGGCGGTGAAGGGGCCGAGGGGCTGGTACTCCCACTTCTGGATGTCGCGTGCCGACCAGTCGTTGACCAGCACCATGCCGAAGATATGCTCATGGGCGGCGTTGACGGCCACGGGGCTGCCCAGTTCGGTGCCCGGACCGATGAAACATCCCATCTCGAGTTCGAAATCGAGCAGCCCGCTGGGTTGGAATACCGGCTGCTCCCGGCCCTCGGGCAGCACCTGGCCGCACGGTCTGCGCACCGGCGTGCCGCTGACCACGATCGAACCGGCGCGGCCATGATAGGCGACCGGCAGGTGCAGCCAGTTCGGCATAAGGGCGTTGTCCGGGCCCCTGAACATGGTCCCCACATTGGTGGCATGCTCCCGGGACGAGTAAAAATCCGTGTAATCGCCGATGGCCACGGGCAGCTTCGGGGTGACCTCGGAGACGGGAATCAGCGCGGTCTGCCGCAGCCCGGCGTTATCCCGCAGTTCGGCCACATCCGCCCGCAGCAGCCGGGACACCGTGGCCCGCACCCGGCGCCACGCGGGCCTGCCCAGGGCGAGAAAGGCGTTCAGCGTACCGGTATTGAAAACGGGGGGCAGGGCCGGGAAACAGCCGTGCGCCTGCAGGACGCCCAGGTCCAGTACCTGCTCGCCGATACGCACCCCGCACCGCTGCGATCCGCGGTATTCAAAGACGCCGTAGGGCAGGTTCTGCAGGGGAAAATGCGACGTCTCGTCATAGGGGACAAAGGAGCGGAGAGCCGGGTCGGTGGTGGATGTCATGGATTGCGTTCCCGTTCCGGGTCGAGAAGGCCCAGCGCGAGCAAGCCCTCGACCGGTTCTTCAAAGGAGCAGCTGCCGAAACTTGCCACGCGCCGCCGGCGTAACCCTTGGATGTTCGCTGTGGCGATGCCGCGGTCGCGCCAGCGCAATTCCTCGTCCGAAAAGAGAAAAGCGGCGGGATCTTCGTCGCGGAGGCAGTCGACGAGGTCCTTCGCCGACAGCCGGCCGGTGCGGGCGAGCAGGGCGGCGGCGAAGATGTTGAGGAAGCCGTGCTGCATCTGCCCGGTCCTCGGGTGGCGGTTTCTTAGGGGCAGGTGCATCCCGGCGGTGAATTTGATGGGGATGTCATGCGCGCTGCAGAGGCCGATGGCCGCGGCCACCGTTTCAGGCGACGGGGGGGGCGCCGTACCCGTTGCGCCGCAGCGCAGTTTGAGCCCCGCCGCACCGATGGGTGTATCCTCCTTCAGTTCCCGGTTGAAATCGGCGATTGCCTTGATCGCGGCTGGCTCAGGGGCCGTTTCCACGAACAGGGTCCCCCCATCGATGCCGGACGGCTGGAGGCGTCGGAGAAGTTCCCGCAGCCCCGCTGCCAGGTGGCGGGCGTCCTCGACCTCATGGGGCGGCCGGGTTTCCAGCAGCGCGATGCGCCCGCGGAACCTGCCGAGCCCGTCGAGATCCTCCGGTGCCGGATCCGGCGGGAGGATGACGGCGAGGGAAAATGCGGTATCGCCGGGCATCTCCCCCAGGCGTGCCAAGGGAAGGACAAAGCGGCCGAGCAGCCAGCCGTGCGCCTCCCCGAGGTAGCGGCGATGGTTGCGGACCGCGTCATCGAACGTGAGGGCCGCAGGGGGGAAGAGCCCCGCATAGTCGATCAAGCCGGCCATGAAGTGCCGAAATGCGCCTTTCATGCCGGTTTTTCCAGCCAGGAGCCCTGATAGGCGGTATCCTCACAGGGCAGCGCCGTTTTGGCCACGTGGAGCGGTTTGAAGGTATCCAGCATGACCGCGAGCTCGCGGGTCTCCTTCAGGCCGATGGAGGCCTCGGTCTTTCCGGGGTGGGGGCCGTGGGGCATGCCGTCCGGATGCAGGGTGATCGAGCCGTACTCGATGCCCTTGCGGCTCATGAATTCACCGTTGCAGTAGTAGAGCACCTCATCGGAGCCGATATTCGAGTGATTGTACGGCGCCGGGATCGCGTCCGGATGGTAGTCGAAGAGTCTCGGCACGAAGGAGCAGAGCACGAAGCCGTCGCCCTCGAACGTCTGATGCACCGGTGGCGGCTGGTGAATCCGGCCGGTGATGGGCTCGAAATCCGAGATGTTGAACGCCCAGGGATAGTAATAGCCGTCCCAGCCGACCGTGTCGAAGGGGTGGTGGGCGAGGATCATGCGCAGCAGGGCGTTTTTGCTTTTGACCAGCACGGGAAACTCGCCCGCCTCGTCGTGGGGGGTGAGCCGTGAGGGCGGCCGGATATCGCGCTCGCAAAAGGGACTGTGCTCTAGGAGCTGGCCGTGCGCATTGCGGTAGCGGGCGGGCGTGCGCACGTAGCCTCGGGTCTCGAGGATGAGGAGGATGTGGTTTGCGCCGCCCAGCCGGAAGCGGTGAATGATCCCCTTCGGGATGACCAGATAGTCGCCCTGTCGATAGTCGAGGCTCCCCATCTGCGACTCCAGAACGCCTTCCCCCTCGGTCACGAACACCACCTCATCGGCCTGGCCGTTGCGGTAGAAGAAAGGATCGTCCGCCGAGGGCCGCGCAAGCGACACGGCGACATCCTCGTTGAAGAGCAGCGGGATCCGGTCCAGCACCACGCTGGGGCCCGGCGCGGTGAGATCGTGGGTTTTGAAATGGCGCAGATGCAGGCTTTCCGAAGGCTCCGGTTCCGGCCTGCGCTCGCTCAAGCGCTCGATGCGGCTCAGCCGGGTGGGCGGGCGCAGGGTGTA
Organism: uncultured Desulfosarcina sp.; assembly: GCA_964435765.1. Lineage (GTDB taxonomy): Bacteria > Desulfobacterota > Desulfobacteria > Desulfobacterales > JAFDCJ01 > JAFDCJ01. The sequence continues at coordinate 920 of CAYTBC010000272.1, read as the reverse complement.
GAGCAGGGACTTGATGCCGGAAAAGCCCAGATTGCCCATGAGATGCTCCGGGTAGAGATCGCCTTCCGGATTGCGAAAGGCCGTGTGCCGTTTATGCGGAATTTTTCCCAGCCTGTGGTAAAAGACCATGTTCCTGCTGCCTCCGCTTCACAGATTGCCCCGACGTTTCTGTTCGCGCTCGATGGCTTCGAAGAGCGCCTTGAAATTGCCTTTGCCGAAACTCTCGCACCCCTCACGCTGGATCACCTCCAGGAAGAGGGTGGGCCTGTCCTGGACCGGCTTGGTGAAAATCTGCAGCAGGTAGCCGTTCTCATCCCTGTCCACCAGGATATTCAATTCCCGTACGCGATCCCGATCCTCCCGGATCCGGCCGACCCGGTCCCAGATGCGCCGGTAATAACTGTCCGGGATGGCAAGGAACCTCAGGCCGTTGTCCCGCAGCCGGCTGACCGTTGCCAGGATGTCCGGGGAGTAGAGGGCGATATGCTGCACGCCGGCCGAAAAGTTGAAGTCGATATACTCCTGAATCTGGCTCTTCTTTTTTCCCTTGGCCGGCTCGTTGATGGGAAACTTGATGTTGCGCCGGTCATTGGCCATGACCTTCGAGCGAAGCGCGCTGTATTCGGTCGAGATGTCCTTGTCGTCGTAGGAGACGAACTGGTGAAAGCCGAAGACCTGGCGGTAGTAGTCGCACCACCTGTCCATCTGGCGGTCCTCGGCATTGCCGACGATATGGTCGATGCGGGTGATGCCGACGGGTTCCCCCGGCAGGCTGGCCGCCTCATAGCCGGGCAGGAACGCGCCGTCGTAATCGCCGGGGGAGATGAAGCTGTGGATCACCTCGCCATAGGTGCCAACGGCGGCGTGGCGCACGCTGCCGCGCGCGTCCCCGAGATCCCGCGGCGCCACGGCGCCAATGG
>CAYTBC010000271.1:0-4252 GCA_964435765.1 uncultured Desulfosarcina sp. | reverse complement strand
CGCAGAGCTTTGGTGCGGCGCTGCAGTATTTTACCGGGAGCCAGGCCCACAACATTGCCGTGCGGCGCTTAGGACGCCAGCGCGGGCTGAAAATCAACGAGTACGGTGTTTTTAAGTTTGATGAACGGGTTGCCGGCGATACTGAGCAGTCGGTATATCAATCGGTCGGATTAGCCTATATTCCACCGGAGCTGCGCGAGAACCGAGGAGAGATTGAAGCGGCCCGGGACAACCGTCTACCGCGCTTGATCGAGCTGAAGGATTTAAAAGGCGATTTGCACTCCCACACCAACTGGTCGGATGGCCGCAACACGCTGGAAGAAATGGTCAAGGCGGCCCAGCACAGAGGCTTGAAATATCTCGCCGTCACGGAGCACTCGGATCGACTGAGGGTGGCCGGTGGGCTGGGTGCTTCCCGATTGCTGGCGCAAATGGAAAAAATCGATAAATTGAACGATGAACTTCGTGAAATGACGCTGCTCAAAGGCATCGAAGTGGAGATATTGGAAGACGGCAGCCTGGACTTGTCTGATGACATCCTAGGCCGGCTGGATCTGGTCGTGGGGTCGATTCACAGCTATTTTAATCTGCCGCGGCAAAAGCAAACCGAACGCATTCTGCGGGCCATGGATCACAGGTACTTTTCGATCCTGGCGCATCCGATCAACCGGCTGATCGATGAGCGCGCACCCATCGAAGTTGAGATGACCAAGGTGATTCAAAAGGCAAAAGCTCGCGGCTGTTATCTCGAGCTGAACTCCAATCCCCGGCGTCTGGACCTTTATGACACTTACTGTCAGATCGCCAAGGAAGAAAGTGTGCCGGTGGCAATCAACTCGGACTCCCACCACGTCGATGATTTTGACCATCTTGGCTTTGGCATCGGCCAGGCCCGGCGCGGCTGGCTGGAAAAGGATGATGTGGTCAATACGAGGCCGCTGAAAGAGTTAAGGAACCTGTTAAAGCAGACAATGTCCTAATAGACATTTCGCGCCGAGGCAGGTAAACCGGGAGCTGAAAAGTTCGAAATTCGAAACCCGAAATTCGAAACAAATTCGAATACCGAATGACATAAATTCGAAACGGCTCTAATAATTCACTGGGCAGATTATGGAAAAGAGACTGTTACTGTTGTTTTAAACATTTGATCATTTGAATTTTGAAATTGTTTCGGATTTGGATTTTCGTGCTTCGGATTTTTAATTGGTTTCGACGAGACATAGTTAATTTATATGGCATTCCGAAGATGATCAAAGTCGGTCCCGCAGGTTCTGACGGCTTGGGGAACCTCAAAGGCGTGCTCAAAGCGGCCTCGATGGGTCTGGACTGCATGGAAGTTGCATTCACCTATGGTGTGCGCATGGACATGACCGCGGCCACAGAAGTTGGAGCCCTGGCCAGAGAAAAGCGGGTCGCACTTTCGGTTCACGCCCCATACTATATCAACCTGGCCTCGGATGAAAAGGACAAATTCGATGCCAGTTGCCAACGAATCCTCGATTCCTGTGAAAGGGCCAACGCCATGGGGGCTCGCAATGTGGTTTTTCATGCCGGATTCTATCAAAACAGAACTGCCGCGCAGACCTACCGGCAAATCAAAAAGGCAATGACTGCCTTGCGCAAAGAAATCGCCCGGCGGGACTGGCAGGTTAGGCTGTGCCCGGAAATTACCGGTAAGCCGACCCAGTTCGGATCGCTGGAAGAGCTTTTAAAATTAAAGGCCGGGCTTAAATGCGGGATTACCGTCGACTTCTCTCATCTATACGCCCGCCGGCTGGGAGATATCGATTATTCCCGGGTTCTGGCCAAGCTGCCCCGAAAATTTCATGCCCATTTTTCCGGAATAGAATATGGCCCTAAAGGCGAGCGCAGGCATATTCGCACGACCCCAAAGTTTTTTGAGCCGCTGGCCCGAGCATTGATCCGGTCCAAGGTGGATGTCACCCTCATCAATGAATCGCCCAAGCCCTATGAGGATGCGTTAATGATGAAAAAAATGGTGGCGCAACTCCAGAAAGAAATAAAAACGGATTAATTATGCTAAATTTTGTTCTGTACGCCGCCGCTGCCCTCATCTGGGGTTCAACGTGGCTGGGCATTAAGCTGCAGTTGACCCAGGTGCCGCCGATTCTGTCAGTCGGCTACCGGTTTTGCCTGGCGGCCGTCATCCTGTTCGTCTATTGTTTGATTACCAATAAACGGCTGGTTTTTTCCCGGCGTGACCATTTTTTTATGGCCGTCCAGGGTTTCTCGCTTTTCGGCCTGGGTTACATTTTGTGCTACCTGGCCACCTCTTACTTGACCAGCGGACTGGTAGCGGTAATTTTTTCCACAATTTTGATGTGGAACATCATGAATCTGAGATTGTTTATGGCCCAGCCTGTTGCCCGGCGGGCTTTTTCGGGCGGCGTTTTGGGTCTAGCCGGCATTTGCATTATGTTCTGGCATGACCTCTCGGCTTTCGCCGCGACGCGTGGATTGATTGGCTTGATTATTGCGCTGTTGGGCGCCTATCTCGCTTCAATCGGCAATGTGGTCGGTTCGCGCAACGCCAAAAGCGGTGTTCCCGTGACGCAAGCCAACGTTTACGGCATGGCCTACGGCGCTCTGTTGTGCATCGCTATTCATTTTGGGATCGGCGGCGACCTGACAATGGATTGGACTTTAGGTTATCTTGGACCGTTGCTGTACTTAACGGTCTTCGGGTCGGTGGTGGCCTTTGGATGCTATATGTTGCTGATCGGCCGGATCGGCGCCGACTATGCCGCATACGTTATGCTTTTGATGCCGGTGGTTGCGCTGCTGCTGTCAACCTTCTTTGAATCCTATCGTTGGTCGGCCGCTGCGGTGGTGGGTGTAATCATTGTTCTGTTCGGCAACCTGGTGATGTTGACACCGGCGGCAACCCTGGCCAGAGTTTACCGTTTGATCGAGAAATACACAGCGTCGACTTAAATTGCACATTTGCAATCATTATTCGGCGGGTTTTTCTGCGGCCTTACCGGATCTCGCGCCGGCCATTTTTTTTTTGAGTGCTTCATATTGCTCCTGGTCATAGGTGCCAAGCTCTTTGGAATGCATTCGCCAGGTCTGCAGGCAGACATTAGCGTTATAATAATCTTCTTCCAATATAAATTCTTCAAAACACCTCATGGACTCATTGACCGATTTTTCATACAATTGCTTTTTAAATTCGTTGTATTGATCCAGATCGAAGGTGCCGGCATCCATCGCCGCGCTGCGCCAAACATTCAGGGCCACGCGCCCGCTGTAAAACCCCTCTTTTTCCAACTTGCTCTTGAGGCGCCAGAGCGCTTCGGCCGCCTCCCCCTTTAGTATCCTCTGCTTGGCCGTCTCGTCCAGTTCAGGTTTGGACTGTCCCTGGGGACTGGCAACGGACGCCAGCACCAGGACCGCGAGAAATGCCGCCGTTATGGAAAATATTTTGTAAAGAGAGCCTGCCATCTTGAATCTGAATAGTTTTCCGGTTTTAATGATGCAAAGAAATCATGATTAACCAAATAGCGGGAATTTTTACTTCTGGTTTATTGTAAGTTTATAACAAAAACGGCCGCAGGTCAAAAAAACAAGAAATCGTTCATAGATTCAAGGGGGTCAGGGTTCAAAGGTTGGGTTTATGAAGTTCCGGGTGATCACCGGCTAAATTCAACCAGAAGCGGTCACCCTTGATCGGCTTCCTTCTAAGCCGGGCACAGGCCGATGTTTTCCTGCTGCAATTTTTCTACAAAAGGTTTATCGGCGGGTGCAAATTCATAATCTTGCAGGTGATTCACTGCCACCCACCTTATAGCAGCATGGGCATTCAATGAAAAATTTCCGCCCTCCCAGACGGTGTGATAGGCCAAAAGTTGGATTATTTCCGGCTCATAGTGATAGGTGCTTTCGCCAAAAAATTTTCCAACCGCGACGTCTATGCCGAATTCTTCGTTCATTTCCCGCATCAAACATTCCTGCGGGGTTTCACTTTCCTCGATTTTGCCGCCCGGAAACTCCCACTTGCCTGCCAACTTATCCTTGTCTCCGCGCTGGGCGATCAAAATCCGGTTGTCATGAATTAATATTGCTGCGGTTACACGTATCATAAAATAAGTTAAACGTTGCGATGGTTGAGATCGTTAAGCGCTTAAAAGTAAAGTTTTTGCATTTTATGACAAAAAATTTTCTCGCAAAGGCGCAAAGACGCTAAGTTTAACTCAACAAATTACCTTTGCGAGCTTTGCGGCTTTGCGAG
>CAYTBC010000270.1:0-4270 GCA_964435765.1 uncultured Desulfosarcina sp. | reverse complement strand
CATGGAAACGGAAATGACCGCCTGGAAGGCGAAACTCTATGACGTCATGCGAAAAGTGGATCGATTGGGTACGGCCGAAAGAGAGAAGGTACTGCCCAATATCGAGGATCTGCACATGTTGCTTGAAGAGATGACGGAGCGGGTTTCGAAATTGAAAAACGAATGCCCCGCTGAATGGAGCCCGGTCAAAGACGAGATCGAAGGGGGCACTATTGACATGCGCGGAAAGTACGAAGAGACAATGGAGTATATCGGCAAAGCCGCACCGGTTTCGATTCCGGGTTAACCTGTCAAAGGACTCTCTTAGACTGACAGAAATTCATAGGAGAAAAGCGCGAAATGGTTTTCGCGCTTTTTTTATTTTTCGGTTTCGCGTGTAGGTCCATAGCCCGTATCCTACCCATTTTTTTCGCTGGACAACGAATTCAGTGTAGCACTGAACTGCTCGATGTTATTAATATAAATCGCATCCATGGCTCCCAGCATTTGAGCGTAATCCGCCACAGCCCGCCCCCCGACAAAAAAGTTCACTTCATTGCCGATATTTCGCCGGAATTTGCGCAGTTCATCAACCAGCGGGTGCTGGTCTAAAAGGTGGGTAATGCTGATTGCCACAGCTCGGGCGCCACTTTGCTTGACACCGGTTTTAAGGTCCACACAGTATTCCCGCGCGTCGCCGGTATTACCGATAACTCACGCTGCGCGAGGTCTTCTAATTCCTAAAAGGATTTTACCGGCGCCATTTGGGATTCATTCTAAGTCCCGAGGTTAACTGGGTGGCAGCAGGCATATTTTATTTGATGTACATTGCCGGCATTCTCATTTTTGCCGTCCGACCCGCGGTGAACCCTAATTCCTGGGTGCAAGCTGCCGCAAATACAAAATCAATTCATTTTTTAATTGACTCTTTTTTCATGTGCGGGACTTTTCGCAATTTTTCGAGCTCGTAGCCCTGTCCTTGCAGAAAGTTGAGAATGAAAGCGTATTCCTCGTCGAAAATTGCAGGTTCGCGGGCCATTATCCATACGTAATCCCGCTTTGTTCTGCCGATAACAGTGGTTGAATACTCTTCGCTGAGATATATAATTCTGTATTCCGCCTTGAAAGGCCAGACAAACTGCATCCCCCAAACTGCGTTGGATTGACTGTCGCGGATAAAACCGCGGGGGTGGTACTCCTTTAGTGGGCCATCCAGGCTACCATTGTTGAATCTGAAGGTAGTGGCAATGGTTCCATCTTCCTCGAGGCGGTAGGATTCCACGGCATTGAAGGCATTTTTCTCGATAAATGTCGGTATGCTTGCGATAACATACCAGTCTCCCATAAAACGCTTGATGTCTACCGTCTCAACCGTATGAATCGGCTTCATCGTCTGACACCCCATAATTAAAGTCCAAAGTAAGATCGCTGGCGACAATCTTAACGCTTGCGCAATCGTATTTCTTTTGCGGTAATCGCAGTAAAGCATGATACAGTCTCCTGTCAGAATTCGAGACCGATTTGTGTAACCGAATGCTTGTCAAAGTCCCAGACTTTGTTTTTTGAATGATTCGCTAATTGGTGATCTTTCATTTGACACCTCCTGCCACTTTGTATATTTTTTTTGAGCGTTTTTTCAACTTTCAGCACCACAACTGCAAATGCCGTGTTAAGTCTAATGATTGATACTCGACCCTGTTGTTTTACCGGAGTATACATAAAAGTTCGCACAGAATTTTAAAAATCAATATGGGAAAAAGGGCGGCGGATTGACAGGAAAAAACCCTCAATTAATCCGCTCTGAAAAATTGACGATCATGCAATTTAACTTTGCCATTATAGGCGGCGGGCTAACGGCCACAGCCATGCTGTGCCGGTTGGTGCACCGGGTGTGCAAAAAAGCGCAACAGGGCCGATTGGATCCGGCAAGGATTCGTATTCAGGTATATGAAAAGCAGGATACCTTCGGGCCCGGTTTTCCCCATAACGATCGATACGTGCTGCCCTTTCACATCACGAATATGTGCGCCTCCGACATGGGTATTTCAAATGCCAACCCCGGCGATTTTCAGGACTGGGTAATAAAAAATTCAGATAATCTTCGAACCCGCTTTTCCTGGTTTCGCGACACGTATTCCAGGCCCGGCGGTGGCAGGGAGGAATGCAACCACTACCCCCGGGCTATCATGGGGCAGTATCTGAAGACACGATTTCAAGAGGCCATTCAACTCGCCCGGGCGCTTGGCCTCACAGTGAGCCTGTATCCCGGGACCGAAGTAGTTGATCTCAAACTTAACGGCAACATGATCAACCTCAGCATCAAGGCCCTGGGTTCCGGAGACGTTATTGAACGTAATGCCGACCGCGTTTTGCTGGCAACCGGTCACTGGTTTGAAAATGATGATCAGGATCACTATTTCACTTCACCCTGGCCTGCCTATAAATTGCTCAGCGGCATTCCAAAAGGTTCAAAGGTTGCCGTCATCGGAACCAGCCTCAGTGCCATCGAAACCCTGTTGACACTGACCTCGGAGGGAAAATTCATTCGTTCGCCCACCGGCGGACTGGTGTATGCACCTGCTGAAAATTCAAGGACCTTCCGCCTTTACTCCAGAAGGGGTCTATTGCCAAAAGTCAGGGGCAGGATGGGCACGCGTCGGAACAGGTATCTGAACCGTGAAAATCTCGATCGGCTTTTATCTGAAAACCGCGGAAAGTTGACCCTGGATGCAATATTCAACCTGCTGAACTCCGATCTGGAAGACGCCTATGGCCATCCGATCGATTGGGAAGAAATCGTCAATCCAACCGGCAACCCCACAGATCTGCTGCAGGGATATATAGAAGATGCAGTAAATGGGGATGGTCCCCAGGGCCAAATCATCTGGCAGACGGTTCTGCACCAGAGCTTCGATATGGTCAGAGATATATACCTGAACCTGACGATCGAGGATAGAAGACGTTTTGATGAACGCTACACCTCTGTTTTTTTCAGCCATGCCGCGACCCAGCCTTCCATCAACGCTGAAAAGTTGCTGGCCCTCATGCGGGCCGGAATAGTCGAGGTGTTCAAACTGGGAGATAAATACCGCCTGGTCAAGGACGATGCCACGAACAGCTATGAATTCATCTACCGGGATATCCGGGGAAATACAATAAAAGACAGCTATCGATATGTCGTCAATGCACGCGGCCAGGAAAAATCCCTGGAGACAGATCCTTCAGCCCTGGCACGAAATTTAATCAAGTCCGGTACCGTTCAAATCGAAGAGATACGACCGGACGATAAAGCGGCCCATTCAGGCCATGACGTGGCTCGTGTGTCGGAAACCCCAGGCGAAACCTATAAAACGGGAAGCATCTGGATCGATCCGGAATCTCACCATATCATGCAAATGGGGGCTGAGAAGAAAATAACGAAATCCAACGCCATCTATGCGGTCGGGGCCATGACGAGGGGCCAGAACATCGACGCCAGTATGGCGCGCGGGATTGTTCAGGCAACATCCAGGATTGCCGATGATTTGGTAGATTACCTGACCCGGATCAGTTAAAAATAAAGTGTTGAATATTTTGTAATGCGGTAGGTGGTGATGAATATTTACAGAGCGTAAAAAATTTTATTGATTTTGCTCGCAATGTCATCTGACAATTTAAAGACGGTTCAGGTTTTTAAGGCAGGCATCGGCTTGCTTTAAAACCTGCTTCTTTTCCCTGCTTTCCATTCGATCCCAGACTCGGTACATCATACCCACCCGGGGATTTTTCTGCAGCAGCGGGCGATGCCGCTCGAAAAAATTCCAGTACAGACTGTTAAACGGGCAGGCCATATCGCCATGACGCTGTTTCCAGTTGTAATCACAGGAATCGCAGTAGTCGCTCATTGAATGGATGTATTTAGCCGATGAAATATAGGGTTTGGTGGCCACCTGTCCGCCATCGGCAAATTGACTCATGGCCCGGGTGTTCGGCAGCTCCACCCACTGAATGGCATCGATGTAGATTCCCAGATACCATTCGTCCACCGCATCGGGATGAACACCGGCCAACAGCGCGAAATTGCCGGTGACCATCAACCGCTGGATGTGGTGGGCATAGGCATGCTTTAGCGACTGGCCGACGGCGGCCCGCAGACAATTCAGGCGGGTGTCGCCGGTCCAGTAAAAATCAGGCAGCGCGGCCTGGTGGTCAAAATAATTCATGCCTGCCAGATCGGGCATCATGGCCCAGTAAATCCCGCGCATGTATTCGCGCCAGCCCAATATCTGCCTCACAAAACCTTCGATCTGCT
>CAYTBC010000269.1:0-4285 GCA_964435765.1 uncultured Desulfosarcina sp. | reverse complement strand
TGCTACCAGAAGTGTCAGTTCTGCAGTAACCCCCCGACGGGAGTGCACCTCGACGAGGCGGGGATGCGCGCCAACATCGATCACCTGGTCGAGATGGGCTACGACGGCGTCATCCTGACCGGCGGAGAGCCGAGCATCTCCGAGCTTCTCTTCCCGGCGCTCGAGTACGCGCGAGAGAGGAAGCTGTTCAGCCGCATGATCACCAACGGCCAGAAGCTGGCGGACAAGGAGTTCTTCCGCCGCTGCGTCGACGCCGGCCTGACCCACATCCACGTCTCGCTGCACAGCTACCGGCGCGAGGTGCACGACTTCATCACCCAGTACCGCGGCGCCTGGGACGTCCTCGTGCAGTGCCTCGAGAACGTTCCCGAGATGGGCATCACCTGCGACATCAATACGGTGATCAACGTCTACAACTGCGACCACCTGCACGAGAACGTGCAGTGGATCTGCGAGAATTTTCCGTTCATCCGCCACTTCGTGTGGAACAACATGGATCCGGACGGCAACCGGGCGGAGGAGAACCCCGACTGCATTCCGCGGCACTACGAGTTCCAGGCGTCGCTCGAGAAGGCCATGCAGTATCTCGTCGACACCGGGCGGTCGTTTCGAGCCGAGCGCGTGCCGCTGTGCTACATGCGCCGCTTCGCCTGGGCGTCCACCGAGGCGCGCAAGATCATCAAAGAGGAGGAGCGCTGCATCAAGTTCCTCGACTTCAAAGGGTTCGTCCACCAGAAGGAGTTCCTGCACGGCAAGGGGAGAGCGTGCGACGCCTGCCGCTTCGACCCGATCTGCGCCGGCATGTTCTCCATGGCCAGGAGCTATGACGAGCGCGAGCTCTCGCCGCTCTTCGAGGATCCCACCGACGTGATCGTGAAGGTGCTGGGGAAGCAGCCCTCGCCGGAGCTCCTGTCGCGGCTGCTGAACCGGCGCGGGCGGCGCTCGAAGACGGAGCAACCGTCGCTCGAAAAGCGGCAGCAGGCGATGCAGCGGGCGATCTGAGCATGCCGAGATATCTGTTCGTCAACCCGCCGCTCGTCCTCGACGAGGACTTCATCGACTACCCCTACTTCGCCAACCACGGCCCGCTGGCCTGCGCCGGGCTGGCGGCGCGTGCGGGCGCGCAGGTCGAGGTCTACGACGCGTTCGCCCTGCCCTCTTCCGGGCGGCATCGCCGCCCCGAGGGCGGTTGGGTTCTCGGCGTCGAGCACGACGAGTTCGTCGCCGGCCTGCCGGACGACCCGTACGACGTCGTGGTGCTGGGCGCGACGGTGTTCCTGCGCATCGAGGCGGCGCACCCGGAGACGCGCGACCTGATCGCCGCGCTGCGCCAGCAGTATCCCCGCGCGGTGTTCCTGCTCTGCGACGGCTACATCGGCGGCCAGCACTACATGGACTACGACGGCGAGGGGGTGCTGGCGCAGTATCCCGAGCTGGACGCCATCCTCAAGTATCCGGGCGAGCGCTTCTTCGGCGATCCGGAGTACCTGGCCGGTCTGCGCGGCGCGCGCCGCGTCCTGCGCGACGCCGGCGAGCACGGCGGCGATCCGCTGGAGGCGTTCCACTTCCTGGACGGCCTGCATCTCGGTCACTTCGATCGGTTCCTCGACCGCTGCTTCGGCGACGGCTCCTGGCAGAACACGTTCGGCGTCGGCGTCGGCACGCGCTCGTTCGTCACCAGCATGGGCTGCCCGCACCGTTGCATCTTCTGCACCAGCAACCCGGGCTGGCGGCAGACCGGGCGCAAGCTCTACCAGCCGATCCCCCTGTCGCGTCTGAAGCACTGGGCGTATCTGCTGCGCACGGTGTTCGGGGCCCGCAAGCTGATCGTGCTCGACGAGATGGTGAACGTGCGGCCGGACTTCACCGCCCTGGTCGCCGCCCTCAACGACCTCGATCTCACCTACGACTTCCCGAACGGCATGCGCGCCGACCACCTGAGCCGCGAAGCGGTGGCGCTCATGCAGGGACGCGTCAGCATGCTCAGCATCTCGGCGGAGAGCGCCACGCAGAGCGACCTCGAAGGCCCGATCGGCAAGGGCCAGAAGCTCGAGGCGATTCACCGCGTCGCCACCTGGTGCCAGGAGCTGGGCGTGCCGCTGATGACCCACTACATCATCGGCTTTCCGTGGGAGACGCCGGCCCACATCACCGCCACCCTGGAGATGGCCTGGGAGCTGTACGAGCGCTTCGGCGCCTGGCCGTCCATGCAGTTCGCCACTCCCATCCGCGGCACGGAGCTGCACGAGCAGTGCGCGGCGCTCGGCCTCATCCCGCCCGACGGCATCGATCTGAAGGACGGCGCTCTGTTTCAGCACCGCCCCTGCTACGATCCGCCGCACTGCCCGCCCGGCTACGTCGCCAAGGCGCGCGCCGCTTTCGACATGAAGATGGCGGCGAGCAACGCCCGCAAGCTGATCGTGAACATCACGTACAAATGCGCCAACCGGTGCGTGTTCTGCGCCACCGGCGACCGCATCTCGGCGGCGCTGAGCTGGGAGAAGGTCGAGGCCATTCTGCGCCAGCACCGCGACGAGGGAACGGATCAGCTCGACATCGACGGCGGCGAGCCGACGACGCATCCGCGCCTGGTCGACGCCATCCGTCTGGCGCGCGACCTCGGCTATCGCTCGATCAACCTGACGACCAACGGACGCCTGCTGCGCGACCGCGACTTCGCCCAGAGCGTTCTCGACAGCGGCATCACGCATCTGCTGATCTCGCTGCACGGAGCGACGGCCGAGGTACACGAGGCGGCGACCGACGCGCCCGGGAGCTTCGAGCAGACGATCGCCGGCATCGACAACGCCATGGCGTTGCGGCCCGCCCACGTCGAGACGGGCATGAACGTCACCATCGTGCGCGGCAACCTCGATCATCTGAAGCCGCTCACCGCACTGGCGATCGCGAAGGGATTCTCCAAGGTCAACTTCCAGTTCACCACGCCTTTCGGCCGCGCCTACGAAGACGTCGTGCCGCCTCTCGACGAAGCCGGGCGCGCGGTGATGGAGGTGATCGACCTCTACGCCGGCCAGATCCAGATCCACGTGATCAACGCCCAGTTCTGCGCCCTGCCCGGCTACGAGCAGTACGTCGCCGGCGACCTGCAGAAGCTCGGCCGCACCATGGTCTTCGCCGCCGACCCGCGCTTCCCGGAGCAGGTGAATCTCTACCAGTGGCTGGGCGCGCGGCGCGAGAAGCGCGACGTCTGCACGGACTGTCCGTGGACGACCGCCTGCGAGGGGTTCCAGGTCTTCGCCCAGGAGAAGCCGGACATGCGCGTCGAGCGGGCGCGCCCGGTCGTCGCGGTGGCGTGACCATGAGCGAGCTTCGCCTCGGCGAGCAGTGGGTGGACTGGGCCGAAGTGCTGGTCGACGTGCAGATCGGCTACGCCTGCAACGTCCAGTGCGACTACTGCTCGATCACCGACGAGATGCGGCAGGAGAACATGGCGGCCGGCGCGATCATGGCGAAGCTCGCCGAAGCGCGCGCACGCGGCGCGACCAGGGTCGCCTTCGGCGGCGGCGAGCCGACGATCCGGCGCAGCCTGCTGCCGCTGGTGCGGTGGAGCCGCGACCGCGGCTACCGCTCGATCAAGGTTCCCTCCAACGCGTTGATGTACTCCTATCGCCGGTTCGCCGAGGAGGCGGTCGAGGCGGGGATCAACGAGTTCCACGTCTCCTTCATGGCGCACACCCCAGAGCTGTACGAGAAGATCATGGGCCGGTCGGACGCCTTCGGGCTGGTCACACAGGGCGTGCGCAACCTGGCGGCGCTGGGACACAAGCCGGTCGGCGATCTGATCATCAAGAGCGACACCTGGATGCATCTCGCCGACATCGTCGAGCACTGGGCCGGCCTCGGCATCGACACGTTCAACCTCTGGCTGGTGTCGCTGTCGGATCGCAACAAGGACAACCTGGCGTCGCTGCTGCCCGTGTCCGTCATGCGCGAGGGAATCGTCGCCGCCTTCGAGCGCGGCAAGAAGCTCGGCGTCTCGGTCGTCTCCCGTCACATCCCCCCCTGCATGCTGCCCGGCTACGAGGAGCACGTCGCGGACCTGCGCGAGGACAAGGTGCTCGTGGTGACGCCGCGCGCCACCTTCGCGCTGTGGGAATCCCGAATCTCCCCGAACACGTACGCCGAGAAGTGCGCGACGTGCCGGTACTTCCAAGGTGCCTGCCTCGGACTCCGGCGCGACTACCTCGAGCGCTACGGCGACGAGGAGGTACGCCCGCAGCTCCCCTCGGAGATCACGACCCGGGAGGCCCCATCCGCGGCTTGA
>CAYTBC010000268.1:2240-4301 GCA_964435765.1 uncultured Desulfosarcina sp. | reverse complement strand
GGCCGCGGCATGATCAAGATGAGCGGCGTCGACCTCGGCGACCGGCCGAACTTCTACTTCGAGGCCAACAACCGCAACAAGAAGAGCCTGACGCTCGATCTGAAGAAGCCGGCGGCACAGGAGATCGTCTACCGGCTGATCGAGAAGTCCGACGTCTTCGTGCAGAACTTCCGCAAGGGTGTAGCGGGGCGGCTCGGGCTCGACTACGCCACCTTGCGCAAGCGCAACGACAAGCTCATCTACGCCAACGCGACCGGCTACGGACCGGAGGGCGCCGAGAGCGGCGACCCGTCGTTCGACCAGCTCGGCCTGGCGCGCTCCGGCATCATGTTGGCCGCGGGAGAGCCGGACATGCCGCCGCTGGCGATCGCCGGCGGCATCGCCGACCAGATGGGGGCGATCATGCTCGCCTACGCCGTCATGACCGCGCTGCTGGCGCGCGAGCGCTTCGGTCTCGGGCAGGAGGTCGACGCGTCGCACCTCGGCAGCATGACGATGCTGCAGGGGCTCAGCGTCGCGGCGCGCCTGATGATGGGCTTTGCCATCCCGCGCATGCCGCGCAAGTACCAGGCCAATCCGCTCTGGAACCACTACCGCTGCCAGGATGACAAGTGGATCTGTCTCGGCATGCTGCAGCCGGATCGCTACTGGGCGGACTTCTGCCGCGTCCTCGGACGGCCGGAGCTGGGCGCCGACGAGCGCTTCGCCAACCTGCGGGCGAGAGCGGCAAACGCCGGCGCCGCGATCGAGATCCTCGACGAGGCCTTCGCGAGCAAGCCGCGTGACGCGTGGATGCGCCTCCTGCGCGAGGGCGGCGACTTCATCTTCTGCCAGGTGAACAGCGTCGACGACCTGCCCGACGATCCGCAGGTGAAGGCGAACGACTACGTCATCGACTTCGACCACCCCCGCTACGGGACCACCCAGGTGGTCGGGCTTCCGGTCCGCCTGCGCCAGACGCCCGGTTCGGTGCGCCTGCCGGCGCCGGAGTTCGGCGAGCACAGCGAGCAGATCCTGATCGATCTGCTCGGCTACAGCTGGGAGCAGGTGGCGGCGCTGCGCGACCAGGAAGTGATCTGAGCGCGAACGGAGGGGAGGCGGTCGCTCGACTGACGCGCGGCGCTTCGCTACTTACTTTGCGCCGACGAGAATTCTCATCACGAAATTCCCTCTGTTGGATTTCATTCGGCCCGGGAGGAGGAAAACGTGAAAGTGGCCTACAAGACAGTTCTGGTTTTCGCGATGGCGATGGCGTTCGCGCCGGCGGGGCAAGCCGTGGCGCAGAACGCCGTACAGATGGGAACGCCGACGGTGCTCAACAGCGCCTGCGATCTCGCCAAGGCGATGACGAGCAAGCTGCTCGGCGCCGGCCCGATGAAGAGGGAGGCCGCCGAGAAGATGTGCCGTACTCTGCAGCCGCACATGAGCGACAAGGACGCGGCGGAGTTCATGCGCTGCTGCATGAACCAGCTGGCGGCCAAAGGCGACAAGACCTGAGCGATCTGAACGCTCCCCAACGCCGCTTCGTTGACAAACTCGACGCTGCGCGGGAGATTGGTTGGCTGTCATGTCCCGGCTCGCCGAGCTCTCTTCGCAGACCCGCACCAGGAACCTCCGGCGCCTGGCCGACGAGACCTTCGACGTGCTGATCATCGGCGGCGGGATCACCGGTGCCGGGGTGGCGCGCGACGCGGCGCTGCGCGGGCTGTCGGTCGGGTTGATCGAGCGCCGCGACTTCGCCAGCGGCACCAGCAGCCGTTCCTCCAAGCTCGTGCACGGCGGCCTGCGTTACCTGCAGCAGGGCGACGTCGGCCTGGTTCGCGAGGCGGCGACCGAGCGCTACGCGCTGCGCAAGCTGGCGCCGCACCTGGCCCGCCCGCGGCAGATGCTGGTCCCGGTCAGCAGCCGCGGCGGCTACGCCAAGATCAGCGTCGGGCTGTGGACCTACGATCGGCTCGCCGGCGTCTCGGACGAAGAGCGCTACCGCATGCTGTCGAAGGAGGAGACGATCGCCCTGGAGCCGGTGCTGCGCCCGGACCACGTGTACGGATCGGGGCTCTA
>CAYTBC010000268.1:0-2140 GCA_964435765.1 uncultured Desulfosarcina sp. | reverse complement strand
TCCGAGCGCCTCGGCCTGTCGCACATCGTCGTCATGTCGGCGCGCGACAAGCGCGGCGTCTTCGCCATCCCGCGCGGCGAGGTCACCTATCTGGGGACGACCGACACCGATTACCCGCAGGCGGAAGACGACCCGTTCATCACGTTCGACGACATCGAGTACCTGCTCGACGCCGCCAAGCGCACGTTCGCCGTCGAACCACTGGAGATCGGCGACATCGTCAGCGCCTGGGCCGGGCTGCGGCCCCTTCTCCATCAGGAAGGGAAGAAGCCTTCCGAGCTGTCGCGCAAGGACGAGATCATGTCGAGCTCGACCGGTCTGGTCTCGATCGCCGGAGGCAAGCTCACCACCTTCCGGCGCATGTCGGAGCGCGTCGTCGACATCGCCTGCGAGCGCCTGCGCGAGCAGGGGCGCGAGCAGCCGCAGCGGGTAGGCGAGAGCGATCAGGTGACGCTGAGCGGCGGCGACACCGGCGACGACGTCGCGGCCTACGCGCTCAAGCTGTCGCGCAAGTGGCCCGAGGTCGGCGCCGACGTCGTCGATCGGCTGGTCACCCTTTACGGCAGCAACGCCGAGCGCATGGTCGAGGCGATGGGCGCCGATCCGGTTCTCGCCGAGCGCTTCGCTCCCGATCCGCCGGTGACGCGTGCCGAGGTCCAGTACGCGGTGCGCGAGGAGATGGCGCAGACACTCGAAGATTTCCTAGAGCGGCGCGCCCGCCTGATGCTGTGGGATCCGGGCAACGGCCTGGCGGTGGCGGAGGGAGTGGCGCGGGTGATGGGGAGCGCGCTCGGCTGGAGCGCCGAGCGGGTTCAACGAGAGGTGGCGGAGTACCGCGACCACGTGGAATCGGTGAAGAGCTTCCAGGGCGCCGAGCCGGAAGCCGAGGCCGCCCAGGCCGCGCATGGGTGAGGGCGGCAACCGGCGCGTCCGCGACGACCTGTGCCGCCTCTTGGGCCGCGAGCGCGTCAGCTGGACCGAGGAGGCGCTCGCCGCTCACGCGCGCGACACGTGGTTCCTGTCCGTCCTGCGCGCCGAGCGCGGCGTCCTGGTCGATCGCCCCGCCTGTGTCGTCACTCCGGAGGACACCGCCGAGGTCGCCGCGGTGCTCGCCTACGCCAGCCGAGAGCGGGTCCCGGTCGTGCCCTTCGGCGGCGGCTCCGGCGTCTGCGGAGGCGTCCTGCCGGGACCGGGGACGCTGGTCGTCGACCTGCGGCGCATGGACCGCCTCCTGGAGCTGAACGAGACGGCGCTGACCGTGCGCGTGCAGGCGGGGATGATCGGCAGCGTCCTCGAAGAGGGGCTGAACGCGCGCCGCTACTCGATGGGTAACTTCCCCCAGTCGATCGAGCTCTCCACCGTCGGCGGCTGGGTGGCGACCCGCGCCGCCGGCCAGTTCTCGACCCGCTACGGCTCGACCGAGGACATCCTGCTCGGGCTGGAGGTCGTCCTGCCCGACGGTCGCATCGCGCGCGTCAAGGCGGTCCCGCGCCGCTCGGCGGGACCCGACCTGCGCCACCTCTTCCTCGGCTCGGAAGGGACGCTCGGGGTGGTCACCGAGGTCACCTTCCGCGTCTTTCCGCTGCCCGAGAGCCGCAAGATGCTGTGTTACGCGTTCGCCGACTTCGATTCCGGCCTGGAGGCGATCCGCACCGTCCTGCGGGCGGGGTGGAAGCCGCCGGTGCTGCGTCTCTACGACGGCGCCGAGACGGCGCGCCACTTCGGGCAATGGGCCAACGACGACGCGTGCTTTCTGCTCGTCCTCTCGGAGGGACCCGTCGCGCTGACCGCCGTCGAGGCCGAGGCGTGCCACGGCGCGTGCACCGCCATGGGCGGCACCGCCGTCGGCGAGCAGCCGGTGCAGCACTGGCTCGCCGAACGCAATCACGTTCCGAGCTTCGAGTCGTTCATCCACAAGGGCTTCGTCCTCGACACCATCGAGGTGGCGGCGGGCTGGGACCACATCCACGAACTCTACCGCGAGGTCGTGTCGGCGGTTCGCACCGTCGCCGACGTCCTGGTCGTGTCCGGCCACAGCTCGCACAGCTACCCGCAGGGGACGAACATCTACTTCACCTTCGTCGCCCGCCCGCAGGACGCGGCGAACGCCGAGGCGACCTACCTCGCCTGCTGGGAGCAG
>CAYTBC010000267.1:0-4347 GCA_964435765.1 uncultured Desulfosarcina sp. | reverse complement strand
CCGCCTCGATGGCCATGGTGAGGGCGTCCTCGTCGTAGTTGGCGACGGCGATCTCTCCCTTCGCCTGCCGGGACCCCCAGGCCTGCGCGATGAGTCGACGATCGAGGCGAAAGTACGGAACGTAGGCGGCGTAGCGACCGATCCCGACCATGCCGGCTACCTATCGTTCCGGGCGCGGCGATGCAACGAAGTCCCCATCAGCTTCGCTCACCCGAAGACGCATCAAAAAGGGACGAGGATGCCCAGCGGGCCAAGCCCGCGGGGCCGAGCCCATCGGAGCGCGAAGCGCGCACGGGGGCCAATCCCCAACGGCGCGTCGGTCAGGCCCGGCGCCAGCGCCGCACGAGGGCGAGCAGCCCGAGGACGAGAAGCGGCATCAGGCCGGACCACCCGCTCCTCGCTCCGTCGATCGAGCAGGCGGTTCCGCCGAGGGCGAAGAGTCCGTTGGACGTCGGCGTGGTGGTGGGCACGCCGGTGCGCGTGGGGGTCAACGTGATCGTCGGCGTGCCGCTCGGCGTCGGCGTCGGCGTCTCGCTCGGCGTCGGCGTACACGACGGCGTAGGGGTCGCCGAGATCGTCGGCGTTTCGCTCGGCGTGGAGGTCGGGGTCGCCGTCGGGGTCGAGGCCGGGTTGCTGCTCAGAAAGATCGTGATCGATCCATCGCCCTTGTTGGTCGTGATCACGTCCAGCGTCCCGTCGAAGTCGAGGTCGGCGAGCAGCACGTCGCTCGGCTCCGGACCGGTCGCACGCGGCGCGCCCGCCTGAACCAGACCGCCATTGCCGTCGCCGAGGAAGAAACGGACGACGTTCTCCGTGCCGTCCGCGACCACGACGTCGAGGTTGTCGTCGCTGTCGAGCCGCCCGAGGGCCAGCGCGGTCGGATTGGTCCCTGCGTCCACCTCGGCAGACTGTTGGAAGCTGACCCCGCCGCCGTCTCGCGAGCCCAGGTAGACGAGCAGCTTGCCTTGTTGCTGAGGCGCTTGACCTCGGGCAACGACCACGGCGAGGTCGGGGACGCGGGCCGGGTCGCCGTCGAAGTCGAGCGTACCGAGCCCCGGATCGTCCACGGCTACCGCCATGTCGCCGGCGAAGCCGCCGCTCTGGAGGGTTGGGCCGGGCCTGAAGTCGAGCTCGCCCTGACGGGTCGGAGTCGGCGTGGCGCCCGGCGTCGCACTCGCGGTCGGTGTCGGGGCAGACTGGTGCTGCAGAAAGATCTGGAGCGTTCCGATGGAATTCGCCGCCAGAGCGGCGATGTCCGGCCCGTTGATCCCGTCGAAGTCGGCCACGCCAACCGCTTGGATGGGGAACATGGGATCGACCGCCAGGCTCGTGCTGTTCGCCGCACCGGACGGGAAAGTGCCAGCAGAGCTGGCCGTCCGCACCACGACACTGTTTCCGGACCTGTCGACGGCGGTGCCGACGACGACGTCGTCCAACCTGTCCCCGTTCATGTCGGCGACCTGCAGCGCCGTCGGGCCGTTCAGGCCGCCGACCGTCGCGCCCGCGGAGAAGGCGCCCGTGCCGTCGCCGTTGAAGAAGTCCACCGCACCCGATGCCGCAACGGCCAGGTTGACGTTGCCGCCCGCCGGCTCCACCGCGATCGCCTGCGGGCTGGTGACACCCCCCTGGATCGGCTGCACGGTTACGGCCTCGGCGCACATTCCTCGGCTGAAGGCATCCTTGTTGCTGAGCAGCACGACGACGCTGTTGGCGGCCTCGTCGGCGAGCGCCAGGTCCTGGACCTGATCGCTGTTGAAGGTCCCCACAGCACCGCCCATCAGACCCGCTGGCATCGTCCCGAGCACACTCGCGCCGATGTCGCAGCGGACGTAGGACGGCAAGGAAGCGCCCGACCCTGGCGTCGGGGTCGATCTCGGTGTCGACGTACGCGTCCCCGTCGCCGTCTCGGTCGCCGTTGCCATCCCCGTCGCCGTCGCCGTCCCGGTCGCCGTAGCGGAGGGCGTCACGGACGGGAGGGGCGTCTGCGTCGGCGTCGAGGTGGGAGGCGCGGGTGTCGCCGTAACCTCGATCGAAACATTCAGGGCGACGCGCACGGCCTGGCCGGAGGCGAGGACGCCGACGAAGTCGGGCAGCGAGTCCCCGTTGACGTCGGCGGCCGCCAGCGCGATCGCGCCACCCATCGCCTCCGCGCCGGGGACGACGAGCGGATCCATGAAGTCGCCGGTTCCCTCGCCGACCAGGATGCTCGGCTGCAGCGACACCGATCCGTCCTGGTAGTTGACGGTAATGGCGTCGAGAGCCGTGTCTCCGGCGAAGTCCGCCAGCGCGACCGCACGGGTGAACAGAGGCGCCGCGAAGGGCCGCACGTCGAACCTGTCGTCCGAGCGCCCGAGGAGCGCGACCCCGTTCTCGATGCTGGCGTCGTCGAAATTGACGACGGCGAGATCGTCGAGCGCGTCCCCGTTCAGCCGGCCGGCGGCGAATGCCTGGGGCTCCTCGTTCTGCGAGCGGACGGCGCTGACGACGACGGCGGCCGCGAAGGTGCCGTCGCCGTTGCCGGTGATCAGCGAGACGTCGCCGGAGAAGCGGTTGAGCACGGCGACATCCGCCTTGCCGTCGCCGTTGAAATCGCCGGCGGCGATGTCCACCGGATCGGAGCCGCTGGTCTCCCGTGACTCGTCCAAGCAGACGCCGAAGATCCCACCTCGGTTACAGAGGAAGTACACCACATCGAACGCGTCCAGCAGAGCCATGTCCGGCCGCGTGTCGCCGTCGAAGTCGGCAACGGCGACGCCCGTCAGCTCGTCCGGGCCGAAGTTGCCGAGATCTTGGGGGTCCTGATAGTCGATGTCGAGGAAGTCCTGCTCGGTCACCTCGAAGTTGCCGTTTCCGTCGCCGAAGTACAGGCTGACGCAGCCCAGATCGTCGACGGCGAGGATATCGGGAAGGCCATCCAGATCGCCGGCGAACTCGGAGGCGAACGGCGAGCCGAAATCGGCCACGGCAACCGCGGTCGGGGTACTGCCGACGGACTCCAGCTCCTGCAGGCCCGTGAACGTGCCGTCGCCCTGGCCGAAGAGCACGGAGATGGTGTCGTCGTCCTGATTGACCGCGACGAGATCGGGGTGCTGGTCGCCGTTGAGGTCGGCCAGCGTCAGCGCCTGAGGTCCGGCCTCCTCGCCGACGACCAGGGGGAGCTCGTCTTCCAGGCTGAACTGCACCTGTCGGATCAGCGGCCCCTGCGCCGCGACGTGAAAGGCGAAGGCGAGCGCCGCACAGACGGCGAGCGCGATCAGAAGACTCAGCGGAAAGCGGGTGCGAGCGCGGTCTGTCATGCCATCCTAGCCGTGAAAGGTCCCTTCGCCTCGATCGCGGCCACCCGGACCCGCCCGGCGCCAAGCGGCCAGCCCGACGAAGAGAAGCAGCACCAGCCAACCCTGCCCGTTCCCGTCCGAGCCCGCGGAGCCGATGGCGCACCCGCCGCCCGAGAGCTGGAAGACCCCCGGCTTCAACGTCGCCGTGGCGGTCGGGAAGACGGTGTTGGTGGGACCCGGCGTCCCCGTGCGGGTCGGTGTGTCCGTGGCGGTCGCCGTGGGGGTGACGGTGGCGGTGGCGCTCGGCGTCGAGGTCACCGTGGGAGTCGAGGTCGGCACCGGTGTGGGGGTAGCCGGCGGGACGCTGCTGAGGAGGATCGAGATGGTGCCGTCGCCGTTGGCCGTGACGACGTCTTGCAGGGGATCGCGGTCGAAGTACGTCACCACGAGCGCCTGGGGCGAGCCACCGATCGAGAACGGATCCAGCACCAGAGAGAAGCCGCCCGCGCCGTCGCCGTCCGCAAAGCTGAGGCGGCCGACCCCCGGAGTGCCCGAGTCACTGGCGACCACCGCGTCGAACGACCGGTCGTCGACATTGAACTGACCGGCTCCGGAGGCGCGCGAGCCGGGCCCGACGGCGAACGTCCCGGCCGTGTTGAACACCGGGTCACCGCCGGCCACCGGTACGCTGGCGAGCTCCACCTCGGCCTGCTCGACCGAGCCGCCCCGGGTGACGAGGAGATCCGGCAGGCTGTCCGCGTCGAAGAACGCCGTGGCCAGCGCCGTCACCAGGGCTCCTCCGGCGATTGGAGCCAGTCGAAGGTGTGGGTCGCCGTCCGTGCTCTCGTCTTGGATGAGGAGGGAGACATTGCCCTGCGCAGAGTAGGCGATGTCAACCCGCCCGTCGCCGTTGAAGTCGGCCGCGACCACTTTCTCGGCCGCAACGGAGATCCGCGGGCAGATCCGGAAGCCGCCGCCGGCCTCGCCGCAGAGAATGACCAGCGACGGCGGCGACGGCACGGCCACGACCAGGTCGGCGATCTGGTCGCCGTTGAAGTCCAAGGTGGTCCGC
>CAYTBC010000266.1:0-4362 GCA_964435765.1 uncultured Desulfosarcina sp. | reverse complement strand
TGGTCAATATGATTTCGGCCAGCCGGAGTTTCGAAGCCAATGCCACCGCGATTCATGCCACCAAGGACATGGCGAACGTCGCCCTCGATATCGGAAAAAGCTGATGAAAGACCTGACGATTTCGAATTTACAGTCGATCCTTCCCGAGGCGGGCCCAGCCCCCAAGAAGACCGGCGAAACATCCACGGCACCTTTCAGTGATTATGTCAAACGTTCATTGGAAGACGTCAATCGACAATTGCTGCAGGCGGATCAAAAAATTGACGACTTGGTCACCGGCAAAAATCAGGATATCTCCAACACGATGATATCCATGCAGAAAGCGGAGATTTCCTTTGAACTCGTGACGCAGATCCGCAACAAGATCATTGCCGCCTATGATGAGATCCGGCGGATGTCCATTTAACCAAACTGCATAAGGAATAGCGATGGCGTTCTCGTTGTCCACCCTGCCGCAGCAAATACGGCTGGCCTTCAAGGGGCTTTCTCCTGGGAAACTGATGGCCATGGCGATCATGGTCGGCGGCACGATTGCCGGGTTGGCTTTTTTATTGACCTGGTCGGATACCGCGGACATGCAACCGCTGTACAGCAACCTGGCTCCCCAGGATGCCGCCGAAATCGTGGCAAAACTGAAACAAAGCCATATTCCTTACCGACTTACCATGGATGGCAGCGGCATCCGCGTTCCCGCCGACAAGCTGTATGAAACACGGCTGGACCTGGCCTCCCAGGGACTCCCGCACGGCACCGGTGTCGGATTCGAGGTGTTTGACAACACGAAACTGGGCATGACCGAATTCGTCCAGAACGTGAATTACCAGCGGGCCCTGCAAGGGGAACTGAGTCGCTCCATCGACACCCTGATGGAGGTGGAAAGCTCACGGGTACATATTGTCATGCCTACCCGGTCGCTGTTTATCGACCAGGAAGAGCCGGCCAGGGCATCGGTTATCCTCAAGCTGCGGCCCGGCCGCTATCTCAGCAGGGACCAGATCCAGGGGATTGTGCACCTGGTCTCCTCCGCCGTTTCCCATTTGAAACCGGAGGATGTCACTATCATTGACGACAGCGGGAAAATGCTGGCCGGATTCAAGGAAAAATCGACCGTCAGCCAGATCACTTCGAACCAATTGGCCTTTCAGGAGAAAAAGGAACGGCTGCTGGAAAATCGCGTTAAAACGATGCTGGAGCGTGTTTTGGGGCAGGATAAGGCCATCGTCCGGGTCTCGTGCATGCTCAATTTCACGCAGCAGGAAAAAACGGAAGAACTTTACCTGCCGGACAACTCGGTGATTCGCAGCGAACAAGGATCCAGTTCGATTTCAGATCAGCCCGTACGCACCGCGTCGGGTGTGCCCGGGCTGAAGTCCAATGTGACGCCGAGCAATCCGGGAACCACTGCGTCCGGCGCTGCACTAAAGAATCAGAAGCAACAATATACCAAAAACTTTGAAGTGGGCAAACGGACCAATCGCGAAATCTTGCCCGTCGGCAGCATCCAGCGGCTGTCGGTGGCGGTCGTTGTCGATGGAACTTACAAGCACGCTGAGGCGGAAGGGGAAAAGGCGCAATATGTGCCCCGAACCAAGGAGGAGATGACCAAACTGGAGGAAATCGTAAAAAGTGCCGTCGATTACGATCCGG
This sequence comes from uncultured Desulfosarcina sp., assembly GCA_964435765.1. Lineage (GTDB taxonomy): Bacteria > Desulfobacterota > Desulfobacteria > Desulfobacterales > JAFDCJ01 > JAFDCJ01. Next base: position 2,715 of record CAYTBC010000266.1, on the reverse strand, counting down.
CGCGAGGCGATAAAATCCAGGTGGTGAATATTCCCTTCGAAGTGCAACCACCGGTCGAGATGCCGGCCCAACCGACGCCTGTTCAATGGATGGAGATGATCAAGGAGCATCAGTCCTTGATCAAATATGCGGCGGCGGCACTGTTCTTCCTATTATCCTTCATGATGATCATCAAGCCCTTGGCCCGCTGGCTGACATCGACGCCCATCGAGGAAATCCAAATGCTGGAACAGCTTCCGCAGACGATCAAGGAACTGGAAAGACGCTATGCGGAATCGGAAAAGGAGAACAGCTATTCACGGCAAATCGAAAACGTGATCAACGAAAATCGCTCGGGTTCCACCCGGCTCATGAAAGAGTGGCTGAAAGAAACGTGAAAACCTTGCTATGGACCCAAGAAATCTGATCGGATCGCTGAAAGCGGCAATTCTCGTGCAGGCGCTGGGTTGGGACGTTATCGCACCGATAATGGAGCAACTCAACAAGGCGGAGCGCAATTTGATATTCAAGCTCCAGTCCAAGCTGGATTCGGTGTCCCCTGAACTGGCTGAAAGCGTTGCCCGCGAATTTCTGGAAAAGGCATCCCCTCCCAAGCAAATCGAGAGCCATGTCAAAGAGGAAGGCGCCGAGGCGGCCGAAGACGGGTCGGGAGGGCGGCGGGAGAACAATCTCAAAGCGATTCAGTCCATTCAACCGGATTTGTTGATTCAGCTGATTCAAAATGAGCATCCCCAGACCATCGCCCTGATCATCGCTCATTTAAAACCTGCCATGGCCAGCGAGGTGATGGCGCTCCTGCCCGATGAAATGAGACCCGATGTGGCTTACCGGATCGCCAACCTGGACAAGGTGGCCTCGGGGATGCTGGAGGAAATCGACAACGTTTTTGAAGAAATCCTTGCCAATAAAGAAACGTCCGCCACCCAAAAAGCCGGCGGTGTGCCGCGTCTGGCCGAGATATTGAACATGATTGACGGAACGGCCGCGGAGCAGATTATCGAAGAGATCGAGGAAAACGATCCGGAGTTGGCGGAGGAGATACGGCAGAACATGTTCATTTTCGATGATCTCACGCTCGTCGACGATCGGGGCCTGCAGAAAGTGTTGCGCTCCGTGGAATCCCAGGAATTGGCGATTGCGCTCAAGGCGGCCACCGACGAGGTGAAGGAGAAAATATTCCGCAACATGTCCGAGCGGGCGGCTCAAATCCTCAAAGAGGAAATGGAGGTTTCCGGGGCGGTTCGAATCAAGGACGTTACCGATGCCCAGCAGAAAATCACCAAGATCGTCCAGGACATGGAAAGAAAGGGCGAATTGGTCATCAGCGGACGAGGAGGGGAGGAATTTGTTGGCTAACTCACTCAAGGACCACCCATTGTCTTCAGCCGGGTCATGCCCTATTTACTATTTTCCTGAAATATCCGGCGGTGGGGAAAACAACGCCGCCGATGGCTCCTTTCATGGCCATTTCGTCAGCGGGGCGCTCAATCGCGATGCTGACGGGCTGCCGTCGGATGCCGACTCCGAAGAATCGGCACGGCTGCAGTCCATGATGAAAGAAGCCCTCAATAAAGGCCTGGAGCAGGGCCGCGCCGAGGCCATCGCCGCTCAGCAGGAAAAAATCGATCAGGCCGCCGCTGCGCTCGAGGCCGCCATGGAGGCGATAGTGCATATCCGCCGGCAGGACCTCGCGTGCATGGAAACGGAGACCGTTCGGCTGGCACTGGCCGTGGCTGAAAAAATCATCGGCAATCAAGCCGAACAGGGCAAGGTCATCGAACACGTAGTCAAAACCGCCTTGGAAAAGGTGAGCGACCCCCGCCAGTTGACCTTGCGTCTGAACCCCAAGGACATCGATGCGATCAATGAATTCAAAAGCCAATTGCACCTGGCCGATGGTCCCGGTACCGTATTTCAACTCGACGCGGACCCGGGCATTAAACGCGGCGGCTGCATTATCGAAACCAAACTCGGCGATGTGGATGCCAGGCTCGACCAGCAGATCCGGATCATCGAGGAATTGCTGACCGCCGAGCTTCCCAAACCTGCCGCTCAAGACTGAAGACGACATGCGCCTGCAGCCATTTTCCATCGACAAATACCATGAACGGGTGAAGGCAGCGGTACCGATCCGGGCCAACGGACGCGTCAAGAAGGTTGTCGGCCTGGTCATCGAGGCCAGTGGACCGGCTTCTCAGATCGGATGCGTATGCGATATCTACGCCGAAGGGAGGAACACCGCCGTCAGCGCCGAGGTATTAGGATTCAAAGAAGACTCGGTGATGTTGATGCCGCTGGAGGATATCCGCAGCCTCGGCCCCGGCTGCAAGGTCGTCGCACGCAAGGAAAAGGCCCAGGTGGGCGTGGGCCGGGCGATGCTTGGCAGGGTGATCGACGGATTGGGCAATCCCATCGACGGCAAAGGACCGTTTGAGGTCGACGACGAATACCCCATCTACGCCAACCCGGTCAATCCGCTGCTCAGAAACCGTATCGAGAAGCCCCTGGACCTGGGGATCCGGGCCATCAATGGCCTGCTGACCGTGGGCTGCGGCCAGCGAATGGGAATATTTGCCGGTTCCGGCGTGGGCAAAAGCGTCCTGATGGGAATGATCGCCCGGCGGACATCCGCCGAAGTGAACGTTATCGCCCTGATCGGGGAGCGGGGCAGGGAACTCAACGAGTTTATCCAGAAGGATCTCGGGGAGGAGGGGC
>CAYTBC010000265.1:0-4368 GCA_964435765.1 uncultured Desulfosarcina sp. | reverse complement strand
CCAAAACCCTCGTCGCTGATCTCGATGGCAGCGGCACAGCCGCCTTCGATTGAATCCAGCTTGCCGGAAGTCAGCGGAAGCTCGGTACTGATGAAAAATTCGGCTGTTTTGATTTGCCCTTCGTAAAAAGCGATATCCTTTTTCTTGGGCGTGGCAGCCAGTTTCTCACAGGCAACCACCGCCCGCCACAACAGCATCCATGCCATGATGACATCGCCCATCGCATATAAAAACGGCAGGGCGTGGGCAAAGGCCACTTTAAAATCCGGCGACATGGCCATTTTGCCGATATGCAGCGCTATTTCGCCGAGACGCCCGGCAGTCTTTTCAACTTTAACGCCTATATCCTTTAAGGCCTCAACCGCTTTAGCCTGCGCGGCTGTTTTTTGAATTTCCCCCAGAAAATTCATAAAAACAAGCCCTTTTTTCATGCCGATTTTGCGCGCCAGCAAATCCATCGCCTGGATGCCGCTGGTGCCCTCATAGATGGAGGTGATTTTGCAATCCCGGGCGTACTGCTCCACCAGGTAATCCCTGGTGTAGCCTGCACCGCCGTACACCTGGATGGCCTGAATGCAGACCTCGTGCCCTTTAACAGCCATGTAATCTTTGACAATCGGGGTCAGCATCGAGAACAGATCACCGAACTTTTCCTGTTCTTCGGCCGCATCGGTAATCAGTGCCTGAGATGCGCAGCGGGTCATATAGTAAAAAAAGCTGCGCATTCCGTCGATATGTGACTTCATCCACAGAAGATTGCGGCGCACATCCGGATGTCTGATAATCGGAACCGAGGGTGCGCCGTGATCCATAAAATTTTCAAGGTCGCGGCCCTGGATGCGCTCACGGGCATAATTAACCGCCAACAGATAAGCGGAAGAGGCGTAGGCCATGGCCTGCAGACCGGTGCTCATGCGGGCGTGATTAATCATATTGAACATGATCTTCATACCCTGCCGCTCGGCCCCCAGCAGATATCCGATACATTTGCCTTTGCTGCCCAGCGTCATGCTGCAGGTGGCACTGGCATGGATGCCGTGTTTTTCTTCAACGCCCGAACAGACGATGTCGTTGCGGTCGCCGAGGCTGCCGTCATCATTGACAAAATATTTGGGAACCAGAAACAGGGAAATGCCCTTGGTTCCGGGTGGGTCGCCTTCTATGCGGGCCAAAACCGGATGGATGATGTTTTCGGCCAGATCGTGCTCGCCGTTGGTGATAAATATCTTGTTGCCCGTCAGAGAGAAGGTGCCGTCGCTGTTTCGCACCGCGGTGGTTGTCAGCGCTCCGACATCGGATCCGGCCTCGGACTCGGTCAGAAGCATAGTGCCACCCCATTCGGCCGCAGTGAGCTTGTGGACATATTTTTCTTTTTGCTCCGGCGTGCCGTACAAGTTGATGATGTGCGCGGTGCCGTTTCCCATGGTGGCATAGCAGTACAAGGCCCAGTTGGCGCCCAGAAAGTACTCGGCGCCGGCCGCGCCCACGAAGGCCGGGGCGCCTTGCCCCCCCATTTCCTGGGGCACACCGAGATTGTTCCATTCGCCTTCCTGGATCAGCTTGTAGACTCGGTGGAAACTGTCCGGCACTTTGACCGTACCGTCTTCAAAACGAACCCCCTGTTGATCCCCTTCAGCTAAAATCGGAAGCAGTTCCCGGATAGCCAGCGTCCGGGCCTCGTTGATAATCATGTCACAGGTCTTTTTATTGAATTCCCGGTACATCCCATGTTTGAGAATCTCTTCACAATTCATCTGCTCCCAGATTACAAAATCCTGGTCTCTTCGGTCGGTTAATTGCTGAGGCATTGTTTAAAACTCCTTGGATTGCGCTTTACGGGTTGCGCGTTGCGAGTTTCGGGTTACGGGTTTATTAATCCGCCTTGAAAATAATCCATTCAGGGTTGTAATTTGCTCTTTGACAACTGAAGAAACTTGTTGGTCGAGGGTCCGTCGGATTAATTACGTGCAACGCGTCACATGAATGGTATGCAACATCTTACACACGAATACCATTTATAATATTATAAATATTTGTCAACAAAAAATTTTTGGATTTTTTTCTTGACAATTTTTCAGGCATTGGTTTATGACCAAAGCAATCAATTCTTTACCGGCATGTTCACTTGCCTCACCACCCCATCCGAGGTCATTATGAAGATTAGCCAACTGGTCAAACGGACCGGCGTTCCCAAGGAGACCATCCATTTTTACATCCGTGAGGGCCTTCTGCGCAAACCTCGCAAATCGAGTGTGAACTCCGCCGAATATAATGAAAATTATGTGGATCAGATTCAACTGATCAAAGACCTCAGAGACAATTATTACCTCCCGATCCCTGAAATAAAAAAAATCGTTAAAGATTTCCGAAAACAATCCCCTTCGGACCAGGCCGTATCACAGTTTTACAGTCGGTTCTTCCGGCCGGCCGACCGCCTGACGACCAAAGAGATTAGCGGTCGTGAAGCTTTTTGTGAAGCCACCGGACTGGGTTTTAAATGGCTGAATCAAGCCGAGCAATGGGGCGTCATCACCCCTGAAAACCGCAATGGCGAAGTGGTTTATTCCCCGGATGATCTGGCCGTCGGCAAGTTGATGGTCGACATGGATTACCTCGGTTTCGGTCCGAAAGACGGGTTTGATCCCGAAGATCTTCGTCACATTGCCGAGTTTGTAAAAAAATATGTGGTCACCGTCTTCCAAAAATACTACGAAAACAATCTGGAAAAATTAACCTCCAAAGAATACGTCGAAAGGGGCAGCCAGTTTCACGAAGTCATCAGTTTGTTTTTCTACCATCTATATCGCAAATTTGTCCGGCAAGCCACCCGGAGTTTGCTTGATTCGACTGCCAAAGGGGATGATTAGCGGGAGCTTCTTGGATGACACTTTTTCTTCAACAAGTAATCAACGGAATCATGTTGGGTTCGGTCTATTCCCTGGTCGCATTGGGTTTGACGCTTATTTACGGCATCCTGCATATCCCCAACTTTGCGCACGGCCACAAATACATGTTTGCGGCCTATGTGACATTTTTCCTGGTAACCATTTTCCATTTCAACTATTGGTTGGCCATCGCCGGCGCGATGATTACGATGGGGGCGTTCGGTGCGCTGGCCGAGCGCCTCGTCTATCGTCCGCTCCGCCAAGCTCCTGAGATTAATTATTTTATCGCCGCCATCGGCTTGCTGATGATCGGGCCAAAATCGGGTCTAGACCTGATATCCATTTGTGAAAAGACGTTTTGTTGAATATCGAATATCGGACAGGGAACCGCAGAGCATCGATTTTTCAGTTCAGCCTGCGACATTCTCTGTTCGATATTCAGCCATAAAAGATTTTAGAATATTAAAAAAAGTGCCGTCCGGGATTTAAAAATACCTTTTGGCGGGGGCAAGTCCCGCCATTTTTGTTCCATATGAAAGGAAATGATTAATGTCTGAGCAAGAAGTTGTGATTGTAGATGCTGTTCGTACCGCATTCGGGCGCATGGGGGGAACCCTGAAGGACATTTTTGCATCGAAGCTGGCCGGTATCGGAATACGAGGCCTGCTGGACAAAACCGGCATACAGCAAAAAGCACATGTGGACAGTGTTTTTCTAGGAACCGCCCTGGGCTGTTCGCATTCGGGAAATCCGGCCCGCTGGGCGGTGCTGGATTCAGGTTTGGGTTACGAAACGTCGGCGTCCTATGTGGAAATGCAGTGCGGCAGTGCCATCGACTCCATCAATCATGCGGCCTGGAAGATACTGGCCGGCCAGGCCGACATCATTATTGCCGGCGGTATGGAGTCTTACAGTCAGGCCTTCTGTAAATTTTCGATGGCTACCACTCCCTACCGGCTCAATCCCCCAAGACCGATTGCCCCGCAGCTTTCACCGGCCGCCGATGAGCAGATCGGAATGGGACTGACGGCCGAGAACCTGCAGCGGATGTATGACATCCCCCGCGAAGAAATAGACGAGTTTGCCTGCAACAGCCAGCTGCGCGCCAAAAAAGCCATGCAAAACGGCTATTTCAAGGACGAAATCATTCCGGTCACCATTCCGGGAACCCGCAAATCCGCTGAAATCGTGTTCGATGTTGATGAACATCCGCGCCACGATACCACGCTGGAAGGGCTGGCAAAACTGCCGCCGGCATTTGTCCAAAACGGTACTGTAACCGCCGGCAACGCCTCCGGGCGCAATGACGGGTCGGCATTCGTTCTCATGATGAGTGCTGAAAAAGCGGCCGGACTCGGATATCGACCCATGGCGAAGTGGCTTTCCGGTGCCGATTACGGCTGCGATCCCAAAATCATGGGCATCGGGCCGGCCTATGCCGTGCCGATTGCGATCAAACGCGCCGGCTTGACTCTCTCCGATA
>CAYTBC010000264.1:0-4420 GCA_964435765.1 uncultured Desulfosarcina sp. | reverse complement strand
TACGCCCTCATGCGATTCTCCACCGGTCACGCCGGCATCCACTGCCAGGGCTGCCACTCGTCGAGCCACGGGCTCGAGCCGGTGACTCCCGACGTCGACACCGGCACCTATGCTCAGGCCGCCTTTCTCAACCCCGACGGCACGCACGGGCCGGTGAAGTGCGCCGCCTGCCACCGCGTGAACGCTGCCGGCGTGCCGCTCTGGCTGAAGGGGCGGAGCTACCGCGGCCGGCCGCTCGAGAACGACTACGACCTCGCGGTCGAGTACTCCCACACACTGCGGTGAAAACGAGATCCCATACGCTGCTGGTCCTCGCCGCGCTGGCACTCGGCGCCGGATGCGCGCCACGCCGGCCGCCGGCGGCACCGCCCCCACCGCCCGCCCCGGTCGAGACGGCGCACACCTTCGCCGACATTCCGGTACGGAAGCTGCGCGCCGATCCCGACGCCTACGTCGGCACGGTGTTCGACGAGACGTTCGTCTTCTCCCGCGTCTGGTGGGGCCGCGATCGCAAGCGCCCGGGCAAGCCGGCGCTCGACATCCCGACCCACTTCACCGCCCGCATCGCCGCCTCGCCGGTCCACATGGCGCGTATCGAGTTCCCCCCCGAGGCGGACCCGCTGTTCGAGGACAGGCGCGCCGGCACGCCGGTGCGCCTGCGCGTCCGCTTCCTGCGCCTGCAGCCGGCCAGCCACACACCGATCTTCGCCTTCGAGAAGATGCTTCCGGACAGGCCGCCGGGATCGGACCTCGAGTACCTGAAACGACGGTGAATGCAGGCTGTGAGGCTCAGGCTTGGGCAAGCGAATCCTCAGCCTCAGCCCGAGCCTTCGCCTTTGCCTACGAACCCGAGCGCAGCCGGGTGAGTTTCAGGCCAGGTTGTTGGGGTGTTAGGGTGTGGTAGGCTGGCCATTGTTCGCCATGCCGGATTTTTCCGAAATCAGCCCCTGGCTCGCCGAGGTGGACGAGGCGGCGGCGCCGCTGGAGGGAGACGTCGAAGTCGACGTAGCCGTCGTCGGCGCCGGGTATGCCGGGATGTGCTCGGCCCTGGAGCTGCGCAAAGAAGGCCTGAGCGTCGCGCTGCTCGAAGCGCGCTTCGCCGCCTTCGGCGCCAGCGGGCGCAACGCCGGCCACCTGACGCCGACGATCGGGAAGGATCTTCCCACTCTCACCCGGCTCTTCGGGCGCGAGCGGGTGCGCGGCCTGGTACACCTGGCGGATACCGCGATCCGCTACGTCGAGTCGCAGATCGAGACGCTCGCCATCGACTGCCACTACGAGCCGGTCGGCAACGTCGTCGCCGCCGTGCACCCGCGCCAGTACAAGAACCTCGACCGCGCCGCCATGGCCGCCGCCGCTTACGGCGTTCCGGGCGAGATCCTGGATCCGCAGGACATGCGCCGCCGCGGGCTGCCCCCCTCCTTCCTGCGCGGGTACCTGGAACCGCACGGCGGTGTCCTGCATCCCGGCCGCTACGCGCGCGGCCTGCGGCGCGCCGTGCTGAACGCCGGCGTGGCGCTGCACGAGGGAACGCCGGTGCGGCGCGTCGAGGAAGGCTCGCCGGCGATCTTGCACACGGAGCGCGGCCGCGTGCGGGCGCGGCACGTGGTGATCGCCACCAACGCCTTCACCCCCAGCCTCGGGATCCTGCGGTCGACCGTCGTGCCGGTGTACGTGCAGCTCTTCCTCACCGAGCCGCTGACCGACGCGCAGCTCGCCCGCATCGACTGGCACGGCCGGGAGGGCATTTACACCGCGCACGAGATGCTGGAGAGCTACCGGTTGACGAAGGACAACCGCATCGTCGGCGGAGCCAAGCACGTGCGCTACGGCTACGGCGGCCGACTCTTCGAGCGCCACGACCCGGTGATCGCCGCGTCCCTGGACGCGATCTTTCGCGACCGCTTTCCGGAGCTCGCCGAGGTGAAGATCGCGCAGCACTGGGGCGGGCCGATCGCGTTCGCCCTCGACTTCCTTCCCGTCGTCCGACGCCGGGGGAGCGTCGTACACGCCGTCGGCTACGCCGGCCACGGCCTCGCGTTGGCCAGCTACGCCGGCCGCATGGTCGCCGATCTACTGCTCGAGCGCGACGGCCCCGGTGCGGCGCTGTGGACGCGCCGCGTCCTGCCCCTGCCGCCGGAACCGCTGCGCTGGCTGATCGTGCGCAGCCTCACAGCGGTCTTCGGCCGCATGGACCGCAAGGCGGACGAGAGACCCGGTTGATGGTCGTTCGGTCGTTGGGTGCGAGCGGCCTTATTCTTCGCCAACAACCAACAACCCGCCTTCAGGGTAGCAGCAGCGTCGATCCCGTCGTCTTGCGCGCCTCCAGGTCGCGGTGCGCTCGCGCCGCCTCCGACAGCGGGTAGGTCTGGTTGATCTCCACCTTCACCGCCCCCGAGCGCACGACATCGAAGAGCGCCGTCGCGCTGGCCACCAGGTCCTCGCGCTTGGCCGTATACGTCATCAGCGTCGGGCGCGTGATGAACAGCGAGCCCTTCAACGACAACGTGACCAGATTGAACGGCGGCACCGGGCCGGAGGCGTTGCCGAAGCTCACCATGAGGCCGAGCGGCGCCAAGCAGTCGAGCGAGCCGTCGAACGTCGCGGCGCCGACCGAGTCGTACACGACCGGAACGCCCGCGCCCCCGGTGAGCGCGCGCACGCGCTCGGGAAAGCTCTCGCGCGAGTAGACGACGACGTGATCGCAGCCGTGCCCCCGCGCCAGCTCCGCCTTCTCGTCGCTGCCCGCCGTTCCGATCACGGTGGCGCCGAGGTGCTTCGCCCACTGGCAGGCAATCAGGCCCACGCCGCCCGCGGCGGCGTGGAACAGGATCGTCTCGCCGCGCTCGACGCGATGGGTGCGGCGCAGCAGGTACTCCGCCGTCATGCCCTTGAGCATGATCGCCGCCGCCTGCCGGTCGCTGATTCCCTCCGGTAGCTTCACCAGCCTGTCCGCCGGCATCACTCGCCGCTCGGCGTAGGCGCCGATCGGCCCGCCCGCATAGGCGACCCGATCGCCTGCGGCCACCTCCCCGACGCCGGGGCCGACGGCCTCGACGACGCCGGCTCCCTCCATGCCGATGCCCGACGGCGGTCCCGCCACCGGGTACAGACCGGTGCGGTGGTAGACGTCGATGTAGTTCACGCCCACCGCCGTCTGACGGATCAGCGCCTCGCCGGCGGCGGGCGCCGCAACGTCGACCTCTTCCCAGCGCAGCTGCTCCGGCCCGCCGGTGGCGTGGATGCGAATCGCCTTGCTCACGGTCGTCTCCTCTTCCCCCCGCCATCCTCGACCAGAGAGACGAGCATGTCCACCAGGCCGCGCGCCGCACCCAAATAAGGAGTGACCTCGATCGCGACGCCCGGGTGCTCGCGCCGCTTGGCCGCGACCAGAGCAGGGATGTCCTCGGCGACGTGCGATCCGGCCGCGAGGAAGTAGGGCAGGAGGACCAGGTCCTCGACCCCGCGCCGCACGGCGGCTTCGATTCCCTCGGGGATCGACGGCGACGCGATCTCGAGAAAGGCGCAGGAGACGGAGGAGAAACGGCGCCCGAGCTTCTGGCGCAGGCGCTCGGTCAACTGCCGCACCTCTTCGTTCGACGCCTCCCGCCGGCTGCCGTGGGCGATCAGCAGCAGACCTCGTCTGGTCGGCTTCATCGCTTCATCGATGCCACAGAACCGTTCGAAGCCGAAATGCTCCACAGCCTTCGCCGCGTATCCCCGCATGTCCACCGCCGTGGACCCCGACATGGCAGGGAACAAGCGCTCTAATCATATATGTGACGTAGCGCTAATTGTCAGTTTTTTTATTGCAAAATGAATTCGGTCATTATCATGATCGGCGCAGAAACGAACCGGGAGAGGAGGCGGGAGCGCCTCCGGGAAGGAGAACGCAGATGAATCGTCCGGTGAGAAGGATCCTACCCATTCTGGTCGGCGCTGCCCTCGCGCTGAGCTCGGTCGGCGCGGCCACCGGCGCATTTGCGCACGACGGGCGTGATTCCTCCGAGCACGACAACGGACGGGGCCACGACTGTCGCTCGCCGGGCGGCCCATCGCACGGGCGACCGTGCACCTCGCCGCGCGATCCGCGCTGCCAACCCCCACCACCCTCCGAGTGCGACGGGTTGAACGGCGCCGCCGCAGGCCTGTGCCGGGCGTACTGCGATCGACTCGACTGCCCGGGCGGCGACGACCGCACCTGCCTGCTTCTGCGCGCCGCCTGGGGAAAGGTCAGCGGCAGCGCGGTCTTCCCGTGCGATGCCGCGTGCTGCGAGTGCGCCGACGGCGAGCGTAGCTGCGCAACGATCCGCAGCTGCGTGGAGGGTGGCTGTCAGGTCGTCGACGGCTGCGTCGACGGCGTCTGCCCGGAGCCGCAGTGCTGTCAGTGCGCCGACGGGTGCGCGGACGCCTCGCCCGG
>CAYTBC010000263.1:0-4453 GCA_964435765.1 uncultured Desulfosarcina sp. | reverse complement strand
GATCGAAATAGATGCCGTGTTTGCTGCTTGGGCCTCCGGTGTTGGTTTTGTTGGTTTCGCCGTTTCCTTCCCCCGGGTTTACGCGTATTGAGCAGGCCGTGCATCCTGGGATTTTTCCCAGCAATCGAATTTGGTCTATCGAAGTGCAGTTGATGAGCACACCACGTTGTACAAGTTCTTCGTACACTGTTAAGGTCGCACCCTCGCCTGTGTAATATATCTCCTGGGGCAGGAACCCGGCGCGTTGTGCTCGTAGCACTTCATTCAAAGACGAAGCATCAATCCATAGCCCTTCTTCACGAATAATTTTCAAGATCGCCTGTAAGGTTAGCGCCTTGCAGGCATAACGAATTTTGGTTCGTGGGTAAGATATAGCCGTCTTTAGTTCCCGGCATTTATTTCGAATGACGGCTTCTTCAAAAATATAAAGCGGTGTATGGTATGTTTCGGCAATTTCAGCAAGTCTTTCGTCTGAGATTTTTGTCAAAATTGTGTCCATAGGGGTTTCCTCCAGTTGCGCGATAGCAGACAGGGATAACGCCAAGCTTGAGCAGCGCCGGATAGAAAGCATCAGTTTTCGGTTAAAGCAAAAAATATCAAAAACCGAATGCCTTTCAAACCCGCACGTTATTAGGCGTCTGACTCGAAGCTTTTGTTATGTCTTGTTTAATTCTATTTCATTTCCATTTTCAAAGTATGATGGATAAAGGTATTAAGGGACGTTCCTCGGATTTTCGGATTGTTCAATATCCTCATCCAAAAGCTTCAATCCTGGCTTTTCGAGGCATGTCATTCATTCATCAAATGATTCGGACTTTGTAAACCGTAAATCTGAGGAACGTCCCCTATATCCATTGGGGTCGCGTCTTGATTTGTGACTTAATTTTCCAATTAAATCACTGATCAAGATTTGACAGCCATTTTTCCTACATTAGCGTTTGAACGGATTTACTTGCCCAGGTATTCTATGAATGCTGACAGTGCAGTTATCTCGTCTTTTTTAGATAATCCTCTCCGGAGGTTCACCATCTCCTGAAATTCCTGGTTGTCCATCAGGAGATGCTCTTTCCGGGTGCCGGATTGAATGATATTGATGGCCGGCCATAATCTTTGTTCAGCACACTTGCGGCTGAGTACGAGGTCCATGTTTCCAGTGCCTTTGAACTCCTGGAAGATGATATCATCCATTTTACTGCCGGTATTGATCAAAATTGTGGCAATAATTGTCAAAGATCCGCCATTATCTACGTTGCGTGCGGCGCCAAAGATCCTCCTTGGCATTTCCATGGCATTTGCACCCAGGCCACCCGTCAAGGTCCGGCCGCGACTTTGCACTTCCTTATTGAACGCACGCGACATCCGCGTTAGCGAATCGATGAACACTACTGTATCAATACCCGTCTCAGCGAAACGGATTGCTGCATTCACGGTCAGTTTAGTCATTCGCAAATGTTGAGAAACGCTCTGGTCAGCAGAAGAGGAGAGTACATAAGCATGGTTAAGCTCTCTTCTGAAGTCCGTAACTTCCTCCGGCCGTTCATCAACCAATAGCACAAAAACCACCACTTCCGGGTGATTGGTCACAAGCGATTTGGCCATGTGTTTTAAAATGGTCGTTTTACCGGATTTGGGAGGTGATATGATCAAACCGCGCTGTCCCTTTCCAATCGGCACGATCATATCCAACGCCCTTCCCATGATATCATCCGGTCCCTGGGCGAGTTTAAGCCTTTCAGACGGGCTGATACTGACTTCACTCCGCAGTGACTTTATTTTCGAATATTCTTTTAATGGTATCTGATTTATTTTTTCAATTTCAGTGAGTTTCAAATTGCTTTTTTTACTATCACCTCTGACCCCGACACCTTTAATAAAGACGCCTTCGTTTAGATTTAGTTTTTGTATCAGGTTAGCCGGAACGAAAGTATCCTCCGGGTTCGGCTGAAAATTTCCTTCAATCGATCTCAAAAAACCAAATTTCCGATCCAATATTTCCAGATGTCCTTCTACGGATTTCAACATTTGACTCCTAACTTAAAAAATTATTAAATGGCTGCAGTTTGCACCCGTTCTATGCAGTCTAATTGGTTCGCTTTGCGAATGTACGGAGAGTAAATTGCCTTTTTGCACGTGCCATTTGTCGTAGAGCCCCTTAACTAAGATAAATCTCTAAAAAAACGGTCCCATCGAGGATGGAAAAAGGAACCTTCTCTGGAAATGACCACCATTGTTGCACGGCCTACAATAAGTTTTCGCTTTACAAAACCAAAAAAGCGCGAATCTGCACTATTGTCAGGATTATCCCCCATCATAAAATATCGTCCTTCCGGTATAATTATCGGGCCAAATGTGTTTAGGGATGGTCGTGATGATGAAAACATTACAGCATGCTGTTTCCCAGTGAGGTTTTCATTTAAAATAAGATTGCGGGACTGTTGGTCAAGTTCGATTTGATCATTGACTTCTTTTTGTAGTGACTCATATTTTATAAATTGTCCAATCCGCTATGGCTGACTTAAAAGATGTGGCAATCAATAGGCCGACTACGAGGCCAGCCCCCCACCCCCTCCAGATTTTTGATAATTTTTTCTTCCAATTATTCCTCATTCTGATACTCCGTTGTCGCTGGCCAACGTTCGCGGATAACCAGCGGGCCAGCAGCCTTTCAAGCTTGCACGGTATTTATGGAAAACCGCATCGTTTTTCCCGTCTGGTTCATCCCTTTGATCTTTTGCGCTGTTGTACGTATTTTCGCATATAATACCCAAAATTGCAAAAGAATAGATCATAACAGCCTGAAATGAATTTAAAAATTCAACTTACAATTCAGAGCTTCATCGATTAGAAAAACACCGATACCAAAAATAGATGATATCGGAATACAAGTTGCACCCAATTTTAAACTGAAAAACAAGAATAAAATTATTGGATATCTATAATCACAAATCAAGGTCTGACACCGAATCTTTTGATTTTGATCTTAGCTATCCAATATCACCTCTGCGGCCAGCCGTGCCCCAATCCCGGGCAGCAAGGCGCACTTCTCATAACCCTGTGCTCTTTTAAATGCTTCAAAGTTTTCCTGACTGGCTCGGGGATCCATGTATCGACCGAAGACTATATCTTCCTGCAGTTCTGGGCACATGATGGTGCCCAGCTCTTTCTTGAAGCGGGCAATAAAATCCCGGGCGGCCGTCATAGTGCGTCCGGTGCCTTCATAATCCTCGGGATCATCACTGCCGAAAAACAGCCCAAGGGCGACCAGACTGCCGGTTACGCCCCCACAGATACCCCCGGTCATACCGAAACCGGGAAAGGGGGACATGGCCCGAACAATGGTCCAGTTACCCAGTCCGAATTCTTCCATTAGCGCGAGGGCCGATCCTTTGGAGCAACTGTGGGTCAGATATTCATACTCTTCAGCTCGAAGTTGCACCCGGTCAAGCACTTCACAACGGTTGGCGTGCATCTCTGTCCAGTCGATTTTCTTAGGACCAAAGCCTTCTTGGCGCAAATCCTCCAGCCGTTTGCGGATGATTTCCATGTTCCAGGTGCGGTCGACAAGATCCTGTATGCGGTTCTGGCAGATTTCCGGATTGGTCATTAGATCCTCCTTTCAGGGTGTTTGGCATTTGAAATCAAATTGGATCATGCCCAAATGATATAGCAATTAATTCTAAATTATTCCATCCCTCCAAAGGTGGATCTTCCGCATTACAGTATCAAGAATCTGCAATCTCCACCGCCCAGGAGTGATGTCAAAGCCTGCCTTCTGGTAAAAGCTTCTTTCCTCAAACTAACCTATTGAAAATTTGTTGTTTTTGCGAGAATTGATAATTCGCTGATACGCATTATGTTAATATACGTTACCGACCCGAGAGGTCGGGAATTTTTTGAACCCGGCCCCTCAATTACCCGAAAACGCCTTAAAATTCTTATTGCTATTAGGATAACTCAAATCTGATTCTCAAATTTTGGGAGGCACTTTTTGAACACTGCCAACACAAACAATGGAAGACGTTATAATGCAATGCCCAAAGTGCCGGTTTGAAAATCCCGCAGAGATGAAATTTTGCGGTAAGTGCGGCGCGAAATTGGAAAGCATCTGCCCGGAATGCAACGCTTCCAATCCACTGGAGTTTAATTTTTGCGGCAAATGCGGCCATAAGCTGAACAAGCCGCAAGATACCGCTTCGATGGATTATTCCAAGCCTCAAAACTACACGCCTAAACATCTGGCAGACAAAATTCTCACCACCCGCAGTTCCATCGAGGGCGAGCGTAAACTGGTTACGGTCCTCTTTGCGGATGTGGCAAATTTCACTTCTGTTTCTGAAAATCTTGATCCTGAGGAAGTTCACAGTCTCATGGATGGTTGCTTTAAGATCCTGATGGAGGAAATTCACCGGTTTGAAGGAACCATCAACCAGTTCACCGGTGATGGTGTCATGGC
>CAYTBC010000262.1:0-4465 GCA_964435765.1 uncultured Desulfosarcina sp. | reverse complement strand
TCTCATGGCTCATATTCGCCAGAAACTCGCTCTTCGCACGATCCGCCAACTCAGCGGCCCACGAGGCGCGCGCCGCCCGCTCGGTCTCGTTGTGGAGTCGCTTCATGGTGCCGGCAATCATCCGTTCCATCGGCACGAAAATGAAGCCGACGCTGAGCAGCATCACCACACCGATGCCGATCGCAAACGTCCAGGTAAGCAGGGTCAGCGAGGCGGAGATATCGGCCGCTTGCGTCGCCAGCGAGGATTGCAGCGAATTGAGCGCCGGCGAGGTCTGCCGCTCATAGATGGTGAGAAGGTTGTCGACCGCCCAGCCGAAATCCTTTGCCTCCACGCCGGCAACGAATCTGGATTCATCGAGCATGGCCTCGATGTTCTGCAGCGCCAGCCTCATGCGCACCTTCAGGGTCGACAGATCGACAGGATCGTTTCGTGCCAGCAGGTTTTCGATCGTCGACAGGCGCGCGTCGGTCGCCAGCAAGGCATCCAGATCGTGGATCAGCCGGACATTCAGTTCATGGGCCGAAGCGCTGGCCGACAGCAGCATTTTCTGCGATCGCGCGACGATCTGCGGTTGTGTTGTCGTCCGGTCATTGCGGGCGCTAACGACAATGCCGCTCAACCTGGCATTGATCTCGGAGAGCACATAGGTCGCTTCGCTGACCTGCTTGGCCGCGGAATTGAAGGGCACGAGGCACCATACCAGTGCGCCGAAGATGAACACGAACACGCCGATCGCCGCCAGATAGCTCAAGCGCACCGGCCCCATCGCAAACCGTCGGCGCCTTCGCCCCTGCAAATTCCTGCCTTGATCCACAATCGGACCTTTCATGCCCACCCGTGCGGCGTGGCGGCCGACAGCCCCCGCGCCTCCCGCCCCAGTGCTAGCGCGTTCTTGGTTAATTTGCGGCTAACCGGCGCTCGCATGCCTCGCAGGTGCGCCGGGCACAACCGCCGGCACGCCGGGCACAAATGAGATTATTTCACGATGGTCAGGCTTTCCGCCGCGCGCGTGATCGCGGTATAGAGCCAGCGCTGGCGGTGTTCGCGAAAGGCATAGCTTTCGTCGAACAGGACGACATTGTCCCATTGCGAGCCCTGCGCCTTGTGCACGGTCAGGGCATAGCCGAAATCGAAATCGTCATAGCGACGGCGCAACTGCCAGGGCACCGTGGCATCGGGCTCCTCGAACACCGATTTGAGCACCTTGACCTTGGCCGACGTACGCTCGATGCCTTCGTCCTCGGCGCGTACCAGCAGGCTGAGCCAGGGCTTGACGCTTCTGGGCGCGCTCGTCACCTGCCACAATGAGCCGTTGAGCAGCCCCTTCGCCGTATCATTCCTCAGGCACACCAGCTTGTCGCCGGCCGACGGGTGCAGCCCGTCGAAGCCTTTGAGTTCGCGCAGCCGCTGATTGTAGCGCCGCCGCGTGCGGTTGGTGCCGACCAGCACCTGATCGGCGTCCATGACGAGGTCGGCGCTGACGTCGCCCTTGGCGATGACCTGAGCGGTGGCGCCATAATCGCCATACATGATCTCCCTGCCCTCGCGCACCGTCTGCGCCAGATCGATGATCGGATTGTCGCGCGCCTGGCGATGCACCTCCTCCAGCAGGAAATCCGGTTCATGCTCGGTAAAGAAGCCGCCGCCCGAGACCGGCGGCAATTGCCCCGGATCGCCCAAAACCAGTACCGGCGTTCCGAAGGACAGCAGATCGCGACCCAGTTCCTCGTCGACCATGGAGCACTCGTCGACGATGACCAGTTTGGCCTCGCTGACCGGGCTGCGCCGGTTGAGCGCGAAGGTCGGCGAAACGCTGGTCTCGCCCGTCTCCTCGTCTTCGACCGTTTCTTCCCCGCGCGGACGATAGATCAGCGAATGGATGGTCGTCGCTCCGCGCGCGCCGCGCGATCTGAGCACCTGCGCGGCCTTGCCGGTAAACGCGGCAAACAGGACGTCGCCGTCGATGCCCTCGGCGATATGGCGCGCCAGCGTCGTCTTGCCGGTGCCGGCATAGCCGAACAGTCGGAAGACCTGGGTTTCGCCGGCCTTCAGCCAGCGATTGATCTCGACGAGTGCCCGGTCTTGTTCCGCGGTGGCAAGCATGCCGGGATGTTTGGCACGATTCTGCGCCAATGTCCCCAAGCGCGGGCGCGTTTGATACTCCGGCCTGCCCGCTCGCCGGCTCGTGCGGCGTCAGGAGGCAAAATCGGGCGCGCGGATGACGATCGGAGCGCCGACATCCTCCGCGACCGGCTCGCGCGGGGCAAGGTCGGTGCTGGCGGCCGTCACCGGTTTCTTGGGCAGGAGGTCCATGTGGCGCGCCAGCGCCACTTCGATCTGGTGGATGTCGACCGCGTCGGCCGGCGCATCACCGGCGCGATAAAGATGGCCCTCGACACGGTATTCGTGTCCGCGCGCGTCATCCGTCGACACCGAGGCCACGACGGCAAGGCTCAGCCCTTTCGCCCTGGCGGCCTCGACAAGGCGCGCGAGCGCCGCCTCACCGGCGATGTTGAGCTCGTCCCTGCGCCGCACCGAACTGGTCGACACGAAGCTGCCGTCTTCGGCAACGCTCGCCGAACCGGGCGTGTAGACGCCCCGATAATAGAAGGTGGAGCTGCCCGCCGGCTTGACGGCACAACCGGCAAGTAGCGCCGCGACGGCGATAATCCCCCAAAACATGGATGGGCGCATGGTTCAAACCCCGGCCTTGGCCAAGTCCCCGATGACCGGGATCATCGCGCCGACCGCTTAACGCGCGGTTAACCATGTTCGTTAAGATGTCGGCTGCCCGCGGCAGCCTCACACCAGCATCGGCACCAGTGTCAGCGCCAGGGCGGCGCCCATGCCGATATTGAACCATTTGAGCCGGGCCGGGTCGGCAAGCCAGCCGCTCAGCGCCTGACCGAAGCCCGTCCACGAGGAAACGGAGAGGCAGCACAACGCCATGAAACCGAGGATGACCATCAGGGTCGATGCCACGGGCCGCTCGCCATTCGTGTAGACCGCCATGGCGGAGGCGGCCATGATCCATGCCTTGGGATTGACCCACTGAAAGGCCCATGCCTGGCCGAAGCCGATCGGCCGCGACGCGGCCTCGGCGCCGCCGAGCGAGCGGCTGAGCGCGATGCGCCAGGCAAGATAGAGCAGGAAGATCGCCCCGGCCGCCCTGAGCACGAGTTCAAGCGGGGGAAAGGCGTGCAGCAGCGCGCCAAGGCCGAAACCGACCGCGGCGAGCAACGAGGCAAAGCCGGTCGCGATGCCCAGCATGTGCGGCACGGTGCGCCGGAAACCGAAATTCACGCCGGAAACCAGCAGCATCAGATTATTCGGTCCCGGCGTCATCGAGGCGACGAAGGCAAAGACCAGCAAGGCCCAGAACGTGTCGAGCGGCATGATTTTTCTCGGCAGTTGCAATAATAGGTCAATATTACTGACCAAATTACGGGACCAAACAAGGCCGAATTTGTCAGGGTGTCAATTTTGTGCCGGCGCCCTGCCCGCTTCCATCACAAATCCGGCAATCCTCCGGCCGATGATGGCAAGGCCGGGTCCCGGTTGAACCGACTAGCGGCCCTCGCCCAGCACCCAGCTTCTGAACAGACCGAGATCGATATTGCCGCCCGAGAGCACCAGACCGACTCGCTTGCCGCGATGGCGGTCCTTTTCCTTGCATGCCGCGGCAAGAGCGGCCGCGCCGGCCCCTTCCGCCAGATTGTGCGTGTCGGTCCAGATGTGGCGGATGGCCGCCGCGATCTCCTCATCGTCGACCTGCACGATGCGCGAGGCACCGGCGAGGATGATGCCGAGCGCCTCGTCATCGGGGATCCGTGTCGCCATGCCGTCGGCGCGCGTGTCACTCGAATGGGTCGAAACCGCATGGCCGGCCGCAAACGACAGCGCATAGGCCGGTGCCTCGGTCGACTGCACGCCGACGATTTCGGTCTTCAGCCCAAGCAGGTCGCGCACCGTGATGCAGCCGCAGATGCCGGAGCCAAGGCCGATCGGCACATAGAGCGTGTCGATCTCGCCATCAGCCGTGAAAAGTTCCAGCGCATAGGTCGCTACGCCGACAACGAGGTCGCGATCAAAGGAAGGCACCATGTGCAATTCGCGCGCCTGCGCAAGGCGAACCGCCTCCTCGCGCGCTTCGTCGAAATCCGCTCCGTGCTCGACCAGTTCGGCGCCGAAAGCCCGCATCGCGGCATTCTTTTCCACGGAATTGCCACGCGGCACGACAATGGTGACGGGAATACCGAAACGCCGGCCCGCGAAAGCGAGGCTTTGACCGTGATTGCCGCGCGTCGCGGAAATCACGCCCGGCAATGAGGCCTGCTCGCGCTTCAGCCGGTCGAGATAGGTCAGCCCGCCACGCACCTTGAAGGCGCCGATCGGCGTGTGGTTCTCATGCTTGACGACGACCTCGGCGCCGAGCCTTTCGGCCAGCAGCGGCCAGTCGTGC
>CAYTBC010000261.1:0-4485 GCA_964435765.1 uncultured Desulfosarcina sp. | reverse complement strand
GATGGCCTTGATCAATCGCGGCAGATCGATGCCTGCGGCGCAGACGGATTTACAGGCACCGCAGTTGATACAGTTCTGCACCAGGTTTTTGGCCTTGTCGCGACCGTGGAAAAAATAGGTCAGGATCAGGCCGATGGCACCGATATAGATATGCCCCAGGGTATGGCCCCCGACCATCCGGTACACCGGGCAGACGTTGGCGCAGGCTCCGCAGCGCACACACCGCAGCACCTGAGCAAAGTCCGGGTCTTTGGCCATGGCCAGTCTGCCGTTGTCTAAGAAAACGATATGTATGATCTTTTTTTGGTCGGGTGCCGCCAGACAGGGTGTGGCGCCGGTGATCCAGGTGACGTAGGACGTTATCGCCTGGCCGGTGGCGTTTCGCGGCAGAATCTTGACTATTTTCAGGGCATCAGCAAGCGACGGTACCAACTTTTCCAGTCCGACCAGGGCGACATGTACAGGCGGGACGGTGGTCACCAGACGGGCGTTACCCTCGTTGGTAACAAGGCCGATGGTCGCGGTCTCGGCAATTGCAAAATTGGCCCCGCTGACCCCCATATCCGCTTCTATGAATTTCTGTCTGAGCTCGGCCCGAGCCACCTTGACCAATCGTTCGATCTCAGTTTCCTGACGTTTGCCGGTGACATCCGAGAAGAGATCGGCAACCTGGTTCCTCGACAGGTGTATGGCCGGCATTACCATATGCGATGGTCCCTCGTGGCGGAGCTGGATGATCCACTCACCGAGATCCGTCTCGGTAACTTCGAAACCTTTTCCTTCCAGATGGGTGTTTAAATGGGTTTCCTCAGCCGTCATGGACTTGGATTTTATGATCCTTTTAACCTTGTTTTCCCTGCCGATCTCGGCGATTATAGCGTTTGCCTCCTCGGCCGTTTTTGCCAGGTGAACCTTGATGCCTTTGCGCTCCGCCTGGGTTTTGAACTCCTCATAGAGGGACATGAGCTGTGTTGCGGCGTTATCCTTAAGGCTTGCTATCTGGCCCGCCAGCTCAGGAAAATCAAGATCACAGAAGGTCTTTTGTCTCCCGCTGCGATAGGCTACGGCAAAATTGTCCATGGCCTTGCGCAGAAAATCGTTTGCAAGTGATTCTCTGACGCACTTTTGGTATGATTTTTTGTCGGTGCTCTTCAACATTGTCCGTCCTCGAGTAGAAGTATGTGCAATTCAAGCGGTCCGTGGACGCCGATGGCAAGGACCCGTTCGATATCGGCGGTCCGGCTCGGCCCTGTGATAAAGGCGGTGTAGTTTGCCGGATCAGCCAGAGTGGACTGCAGATCGGCGGCCAGGGCCGTCGCGTCGTTACGTATGCGCGAGAGGGGCAGGATGGCCAGATGGACATCGGAGATCATTGTTGCCAGCCGCAGGTCCTCGTTTGTGGAGTTGATAACCAGGGTGCCGGTCTCGGCTATGCCGAAATCTGCATACGTGCAACCGACATCGATTCCGTGCAGATTGCCCCGGAGGTTGTCGTGAATAAGGTGTATCTTCTTTTCTTCGCAAAGACTTTTTAAAAGCGCAAAGTCCTCGTCGGAAAGTGCCGGGGCGGCAATGGTCGGCATATCTTCCGGCCTGTTTGGGCCTCCCAGAGCCGGGGACGAGGATGTATCACCGTCGATTTCAGCTGTTTTGTGTGTGTTCGCACGCTCACAGAGCTCGACGGCATACTCAAATACCTTCTGCAGGGTTGAAGTAACGTGCACCTGGGCGGAGACGGATTGTGCTTTTTCTGTGAATAGACGCTGTTGATCTGTTGCTGTAGTCATTTTCCCCTCAACCTGTTGACGAATGTTTAACCAGGGACTATATTGGTACTACCAATTTTTTTATCAGAAAAAATCGACTTGTCAAGTAAAATATCTTTTCTTCTTTTGTGCTATAGTGCTTGATATGATGTGATATGCCGGGAATGCTCCGGATTTTTTTGAAAGAACCATAGGGAAATCAATTTATTGGTAATACCAAAATTGGGTTGATGTTTGATCCGTGGTATTGGATTAGCCCTGATAGGGAAATCAAAGGGAGAATCGGGGGGTGTTGCCGGGTAAACTGGTGGGGATGGTTGGGTAGGCAAAGTGTTTTAATTTGCAATATTACAATGTATCTCGTAATGTTTTTTACTTGGGGAGTATGTTACACTAGAGTGAACAAGGGAGAAATTGCGGCTTGGGCATAATAAAAAAAGGGCAGGTCATGAATCTGAAACCAATAAAACCCAAAAAGATATCGGATCAAGTATTCGAGCAAATTCGAGAGCTTATATTTAAAGGTGAGTTCAAGCCGGGGAAACAGATCCTGCCTGAACGCGATCTTGCCGCAACCATGCAGGTAAGCCGGACGTCGGTTAGAAATGCGATCAACAAGCTGGTAACCATCGGTCTTCTCGAGCACAGGCAGGGTCAGGGAACCTTTGTCTCGTCACCGGACAGCAGGAGAGGCAATCCCCTGGCCGTTGTCATGGCGACGGAAGACGCCACCCTGGATGACCTGTTTGAGGTCCGTTTGGGTCTGGAATGCACCGCAGCCGAGCTTGCAGCCTTGCGGGCGACCGAACAGGACATCCTCTCCATCGAAAAATCCTTGAATGAGATGGAGGAAGACTTTACCACGACGGATATTATCCGGACCGAAACCGATGTCTCTTTTCATATGGC
Source organism: uncultured Desulfosarcina sp. (assembly GCA_964435765.1). Taxonomy (GTDB): domain Bacteria; phylum Desulfobacterota; class Desulfobacteria; order Desulfobacterales; family JAFDCJ01; genus JAFDCJ01. The sequence goes on along the minus strand of CAYTBC010000261.1, from coordinate 1,810 downwards.
GGTAGCCATTGCCACGAAAAATCCTGTGCTGATCTACCTGATGCGCAACTTTTACGATTTCCTCTTCATGGGCATCAAAAAGAATCTCCTGCACATGTATGAGAACAGGGAGTCTTTGGAAAAAGTAATTGTCTTCCATAAGGATATCTTCCAGCATATCAAAAACCGAAAGTCCCAGGAAGCCGGAGAGGCCATGCGGGGGCACATCCGCTATGTGCAGAACTATTTGAGAAACAGGTAGTCCTCTATCACGGGAAACCCAGACTAGAGGATGGTCTTGCCGAAGAGGGAGGCAAGCATGGAGACCGCGACCTGGGCTGTGTGGTTGCAGTGATCGAGAATCGGGTTGACCTCCATGACATCCACCGATTGAAGCCTGCCGGAATCGGCGATGGTTTCCATGATTAATTGCGCCTCCCGGTAGGTGAGCCCTCCGGCTGAAGGCGTCCCGACCCCCGGAGCTTCCTGCGGGTCGATGGAATCCATATCAAGACTCAGGTGGATCGTGGCTCGGTGGGCTATCTTTCCAAGTGCCTCCTTGAGAACCTTGTGTGTTCCCATCTCATCGATGTCGCGCATCGTGTAGATGGCGCACCCGGATTTTTTCAGCAGGGTCTTTTCCTTGGGGTCCAGGTCACGGATTCCGATCAACACCACGTCCCTGGCCTCCAGCTTGGCACCTTTCCTTCCCACGTCGACCAGTTCCTTCGGTCCATTTCCCAGGAGAATGGAGAGAACCATGCCATGGACGTTTCCGGTGTCCGAGGTATCCGGGGTGTTGAAATCACCGTGGGCATCGACCCATATCAGGCCACAGGCACTATCGTGGGTGACGCCACCAATGGAGCCGATCGAGGCCGAATGGTCTCCACCCAGAAAAATCGGAGTTTCCCCGTTACCAAGAGCCTCTCGACCTAGCGCGTAGGTACGGGAACAGGCCTTGCGGATCGGGACGATGCGCTGGCTGAGTCGGGTGTCGGTGAGGGTATAGTGCCCGGGTATTTCAATGTTGCCGAAATCTCGTGTCTGGTAGCCGAGTCCCTGTAGAGCTCCGGAAAGCCCGGCATAGCGGATGGCCACGGGCCCCATGTCGACACCGCGGTGTTTCTGGCCGAGGTCCATCGGTATGCCGATGATGCGAACGCGCCGTTTCATTGTTTTTCCTTGATCGAGAGATTGTTCCAGAGATTGACGATGAAATCCTGGACGTTGGTGAGGATTGCATGGGCCTGGGCGGAGCCCCGGTTGGCAAGTTTGTCGGCACTGAATTCGGACATGTCGACCAGGTAAAAGAACACCGGTCGGATGGTGCCGTCCGGCAATACCCGGTAACTCGGGGTCATGTTTCCGAAGGCGATGGAATGCAACTGGGTGGCCATGGTGATCACCGTGGTTGCCAGCCGTGCGTGTTTGCGCATCCGATCCTGGGAGTCGTAAACATCGGCTATGGTCTCGGGCAGGGGACCGTCATCGCGGATCGAACCGGCAAGGACGTAGGGGACCGCGTGTTTCTCGCAGGCGTTGATGATCCCGTCTTCTATTGCGAGCGATTGCAGGGCATTCTTGATGGACCCTGTCTTTCGCACTTTGTTGAGGATGTCAAGATGATGATAGTGCCCTAAGGGCTGCAACTCCTGCGTGTAGATATCCTGCCCCAGTCCGGTACCGAAATATGCAGCTTCGAGATCATGGGTGGCCAGGGCGTTTCCGGCCAGAAGGGCATGGCAGTATCCGTTTTCAATCAACCCCTGCATTGCCTCCCGGCTGTCCCTGTCGAAGGCCTGGAAAAACTCGATCTCCGGATTGACCG
>CAYTBC010000260.1:0-4526 GCA_964435765.1 uncultured Desulfosarcina sp. | reverse complement strand
GGCCCGACCGCGCCGTCGCCGGCCGCTATACGCGCCCCTACGCGACGACCGGCGCAGTCGTGCTGGTCCGCGCCGCGGACGCGAAGCGCTTCCCATCCGCCGGCGAGGTGAACCGCGACGGCGTGCGGATCGCCGTCAACGTCGGCGGTCATCTCGAGAGCATCGCGCGCGCCCGGTTCCCGCGCGCCGCGATCGAGCCGGTCACCGACAACGAATCCCTGCCGCAGCGCGTTCTCGACGGACGGGCGGACGCCGCGATCAGCGACTCCGCCGAGGCGCGCGCCTGGCTGCAGCCGTCGCTGCGAGTCCTGGGCCCCTTCACCACCGACCACAAGGCGTTCCTGCTCCCGCCCGGGAACGCCGACCTGGCGCGGCGCGTCGACGCCTGGATGGTCGAGCGCGAGCGCGACGGCTGGCTCGACCGCGAACGGCGACGCTGGCTCGGCCCCGGCGCGGCCGTCGACGCGCGCGCCGCCACACGCGATGCCGTTAGCGCCCTGGTCGCCCTGCGCCTTGGCCTCATGCCGTACGTCGCCGCCGCCAAGCGCGCCGCCCATCTGCCGGTCGAGGATCTCGCGCAGGAAGAGCGAGTGATCGCCCGCGTCCGCGCTGCCGCCTCCGCGCCGGAGCGCGCCGCCGCCGTCTACCGCCAGCTGATCGACATGGCCAAGGCAGTGCAGCGCCAGTCGCCGTCCGTGCCGGCCGGCCCCGGGCTGACCGCCCTGCGCGGCGCCATCGGCCGCGTCGACGAGCAGTTGCTGCGTGAGATCGATCGTTCTCCACCGCTGCCGCGCGCCGAATGGCAGGCCGCGCTGCGCCGCGACGTCGAGCTGCCGGGGGTCACTGCCGACATGCGGGCGCGCCTCGCCGAGACTCTGGCGCGCCGCTGAGGCGGCACCGACCTTCTACCGTCGCCGAAGCGCCGCGGTTTCGCTGTCGGGATGCCTGCCGCTATAGTGGGCTTTTGCTTGCGAGGGAGGTTCACCGATGCTGCGTTCCCGTATGCGTTTCGGCGTCTTCATGGCGCCGTTTCACCCGGTCGCCGACAACCCCACACTGTCCATCGAGCGCGACAGAGAGCTGGTCGAGTGGCTCGACCAGCTCGGCTTCGACGAGGCGTGGATCGGCGAGCACCACTCAGCCGGTTACGAGATCATCGCCAGTCCCGAGCTGTTCATCGCCGACGTGGCGGCGCGCACCAGGCACATCAGGCTCGGAACCGGCGTCGTGTCGCTGCCCTACCACAACCCGATGATGGTGGCCGACCGCCTGATGCTGCTCGACCACCTGACACGCGGGCGCGTGATGTTCGGCGTCGGTCCGGGGCTGCTGCCTTCGGACGCCATCATGCTCGGCATCGATCCGCGCCGGCAGCGCGACATGATGGGCGAGGCTCTCGACGCGATCATTCCGCTTCTGCGCGGCGAGGTGGTGACGAAGAAGACCGACTGGTTCGAGCTGCGCGACGCCCGCCTGCAGCTCGCTCCGTACAGCCGGCCGCATCTGGAGATCGCGGTGGCGGCCTCGGTCTCTCCCTCCGGACCGCGCACCGCCGGGCGCTGGGGAATCTGCATGCTCTCCCCCGCTGCCACCAGCCAGGGCGGGTTCAGCGCCCTCGCCCACCACTGGGGCATTTGCGAGGAAACCGCGCGGGAGTGCGGGCAAACGGTCGACCGCGCCGGGTGGCGCATCGCCGGCCCGGTGCACGTGGCCGAGTCGCTCCGGCAAGCGAAAGAGGACGTCAAGTTCGGTCTCGGGGCGTGGCTCTACTACTTCCAGAAGGTGGTCGCTCTGCCCGGCATCCCCGAGGAGGGGACGATCGACGAGTGCCTGGACGCGATGATCCAGGCCGGCTTCGTCGTCGTCGGCACGCCGGACGACCTGATCCGGCAGATCGAGCGGCTGGAGGAGCAGACCGGCGGCTTCGGCGCCTTCCTGGTCACCGCGCACGAGTGGGCGAATCGCGACGCCACCCGGCGCAGTTACGAGCTCATCGCGCGTTACGTCATGCCTCGCTTTCAGGACTCGAACGCGTACACACGGCGCAGCATGGAGTGGGTGCAGGACAACCGGGCGCCCTTCCTCGGTGCGGCGGCGCAGGGAATGGTGGAGGCGATCCAGAAGGACGCCGATGAACGTCAGCGGCGGGCGGACGGAGGCGCCGCCGACGGGAAGGCTCGCACATGAGCGGCTCCGTCTCCGTCGTCCCCCTGAGCCCGGTCAGCTTTCTGGCGCGCAGCGCGCGGGTCTTCGCGCCGTGCACCGCCGTCATCGACGGCGAGCGGCGCTACACCTATCGCGAGCTCGGCGAGCGCGTCGCACGGGCGGCCGGAGCGCTGCGCGGGCTGGGCGTCGGAGCGGGCGACCGGGTCGCGTACCTGTGCCCCAACCAGCCCGCGGTATTGGAAGGCCACTTCGCCGTCCCCCTGCTGGGCGCCGCCCTGGTGACGGTCAACACGCGTCTGGCCGCGCCGGAGGTCGCCTATATCCTCGACCACTCCGGGGCAAAGGTCCTGATCGTCGACACCGAGTTCGCCCCGGCGCTGCGGCCGCTTCTCGCCGCGCGCGCCGATCTGCGGCACGTCGTCAGCGTCGGCGACGCGGAGGCGTCCGACCCGCTCGAGGCGCCGGCCTACGAGGATTTGCTGGCGTCCGCCGATCCGCAGTCGCTCGACGAGCCCTGTGATGACGAGCTGCGCATGCTGTCGATCAACTACACGAGCGGCACCACCGGCTCTCCCAAGGGCGTCGTGTACACGCACCGCGGCGGTTACCTGAATGCCCTCGGCAACGCCGTTCACTTCAAGCTCGACAGCCGCAGCACCTACCTGTGGACGCTGCCGATGTTTCACTGCAACGGCTGGTGCTTCCCCTGGGCGGTGACGGCCGTGGGCGGCGTGCACGTCTGCCTGCGCAGGCCAGATCCGGCCCAGGTCACCGAAGCGATCCACCGGCTCGCGGTCAGCCACATGTGCGCGGCCCCGACGGTGCTCATCTCCCTCGCCAACTTCCCCGACTTTCGCGATCGCGACCTGCCGCGCAGGCTCGTCATCGGCACCGGCGGCGCGCCGCCCTCGCCGCAGATCATCCGCACGATCGAGGGCCGCGGCGCCGAGCTGGTGCACGTCTACGGCCTGACCGAGACCTACGGGCCGTTCACCCTCTGCGAGTGGCACCCGGAGTGGGACGAGCGCAGCCAGGAGGAACGCGCCCAGCTGAAAGCGCGCCAGGGAGTTCCGAACATCACCGGCGGCGAAATGCGGGTGGTCGACGAGCACATGCGCGAGGTGCCGAGCGACGGCGCCACCGTGGGCGAGATCGTCATGCGCGGCAACGGCGTGATGTCGGGCTACTATCGCCAGCCCGAAGCGAGTGAGCAGGCCTTTCGCGGCGGGTGGTTCCACAGCGGCGACCTCGCGGTGCGCCACCCCGACGGGTACCTGGAGATCCGCGACCGCGGCAAGGACATCATCATCAGCGGCGGCGAGAACATCTCGACGGTCGAGATCGAGAAAGCGATCTACGAGCACCCGGCCGTGCTGGAGGTGGCGATCATCGGCGTCCCGGACGACAAGTGGGGAGAGGTGCCGAAAGCCTTCGTCACCCTCAAGGACGGCGCCCGCGCGACGGCCGAGGAGATCATCCAGTTCTGCCGCGAGCGCCTGGCGCACTTCAAGTGCCCGAAGTCGGTCGTCTTCACCGACCTGCCCAAGACGTCGACCGGTAAGATCCAGAAGTTCGTCCTGCGCGACGCCGAGTGGACGGGGCGCGCCAAGCGCGTCAACTGAGCCGGCCTACGCCCAGGCGACGGCGATCTGGCGCGGGCCGCGGTACGGCAGGCGGCCGTGCGCGACCGAGTGGTTGTCGATCGCCACGACGTCGCCGCGCCGCCACGGCGTGATCACCAGGTTCTTCCAGATCGCGTCGCGCAGCGCCTCCATGTCGGCGTCGGAAATCTCGCCGCCGTCGGCGTACGTGCAGTGCATCGACTGCTCGTCGCTCTCCCGGGTGCGCCGCTGCAGAGCCACCATCGCCCGGGCGAACCCCCAGAGGAGCCAGTGGCGCGGGCTCGGGCGCAGCCGGGCGATACGCCGGTACTCGCCGGGCGCGGCCGAGAGATGGAACACCTGCGTGTGGTTGTGCCAGACGCGCTCCCCGGTCACCGGGTGGTCGCGAAACACCGGCTGGGTGCTGATCAGGCGCAGCCGATCGCCGCCGGCCCAGACCGCCTCGAAGCCCTGCTCCCGGCATTTCGCCTCCACCGCGGCCCGGTCGGTGGTCTGGAACATCTCGTCCCAGCGCTTGAGCTTCCACAGATCGAAGCCGCCGCCGGCCGGCCCGCTGTAGTTGCGGACGATGCGGACCCCGCCCTCCTCGAAGCGACCGCGGGCGGCGGGGTCCAGGTCGCGGTAGACCTTGCGGAAGTCGACCAGGGGGGTCTCGCCACTGCCCGCCGCCGGCTCCACGAGGCAGCAGAAGAAGACGCGCCGCGGCGGATGGGCGACGAAGCTCATCTCGCAGTGCTG
>CAYTBC010000259.1:0-4551 GCA_964435765.1 uncultured Desulfosarcina sp. | reverse complement strand
GGATCCTTCTCCTGACAGTCAGCCAATTTGCCGGGCAAACCGGCGATGTCCAGCACACCCTTACGGCGCGTCATTTCCCGCGCCTTGCGCGCGGCCTCGCGGGCGCGGGCGGCGTCGATGATCTTGGCGGTAATGGCCTTGGCCTCCGCCGGTTTCTCCAGCAGGAATTCCTGGAGCTTCTCCGACACGGCGGACTCCACTATCCCCTTGACCTCGGAAGACACCAGCTTGTCCTTGGTCTGGGAGGAAAATTTAGGGTCCGGCACCTTCACCGACAACACCGCCGTCAAGCCTTCCCGGGTGTCGTCGCCGGTGGTCAGCACCTTGGCACGTTTTGCCGCGCCTTCATGCTCGATGTACTGGTTCAGGGTGCGGGTCAAGGCACCGCGAAATCCGGCAAGATGGGTACCCCCGTCCCGCTGCGGGATATTATTGGTAAAGCAAAAGATGTTTTCCTGGTAGGAATCGTTCCACTGCATCGCCAGCTCCACGATCACCTGATCACGCTCCGTGGAGAAATAAAACACCGAGGGGTGCAAGGGGGTCTTGTTGCGGTTGAGGTGCTCGACGAAGGCCCGGATACCACCCTCGTATTTGAAGACATCATTCTTCTCGCTGCGCTCGTCATTCAGCTCAATATGCACGCCGGAATTCAAAAAAGACAGTTCTCTCAATCTCTTACTGAGTATGTCGTAATGATATTCGGTGTTGGTAAAAATAGTGGTGCTGGGCTTGAAGCGGATGATGGTGCCGGTCGTATCGCTTTCCCCTACATCCGCCAGGGGCGCCTGGGGCACGCCCAGATGATAAGTCTGCTTGTAGGTCCGACCGTCGCGATGAATGGTCATGTCCAGCTCTTCGGACAGGGCATTGACCACCGAGACTCCCACGCCGTGGAGACCGCCGGAGACCTTGTAGGAATTGCTGTCGAACTTGCCCCCGGCATGGAGGACGGTCATGATCACCTCAGCGGCGGAGCGGCCCTCCTCGGGGTGAATGTCCACGGGGATGCCACGGCCGTTATCGGAGACCGTGACGGCGCCGTCGCCGTGAATGGTCACATGGATCTTGCTGCAATACCCGGCCAGGGCCTCGTCGATAGCGTTATCCACCACCTCGAACACCATGTGATGGAGCCCCGTGCCGTCATCCGTATCGCCGATGTACATCCCCGGGCGCTTGCGCACGGCATCGAGCCCTTTTAAGACTTTGATATTTGACGAGTTATAGGTTGGAGTATCGATGCTCATAGTAGGTCCCTTTCGGCGACCCGGCATTATACCATTATCGGCCATGAATAGGCACTTATTTTGCCAGAAATAACAATACTATAGTAGGGTTGCCACCAGCCCTCACCCCGGCATTATTCCACCCTGTTCCACGTGAAACCAACGAACGGCGATCTCTTCGCTGGTAGGCAGTGCCTGACGCTCGGTCACCGTTAAGTAGACTTGGGCCTGCAACTCCGACAGCACGGCCAACAAGCGATGACGGTGATGGATATCCAGCTCCGCCGCCAGATCATCCACCAGGATGACCGGACCCGGCAGCATTGCCTCATTCATCAGGGCCACCTGGGACAACAACAGGGCTATGACCAATAATTTTTGCTGTCCCCGGGAAATGGTGTCACGTGCGGGACGATGGCCCACCTTTAAAATCACGTCGGCCCGGTGGGGCCCTTGGCGGGTAAAGCCGTACTCCCGGTCCTGGGGCAGGGAATCTTGTAAAACCTCCATGAAGTCGCACCCCTGACGCCAGCCGCTGGCGAAACCCAGCGTTACGGGGTCCAGATCCACGAGGCGCCGCACATAGCGGTCCACAAAGGGGTTAAGTCTCTCCAGGTAGTCGCGTCGCAGCCGGGTAATCTCCTCCGCGGCACGGGCCAGCTCCTGATCCCACGCCGTTTCGACGCCGGACATGCCCAGGGCCCGGTTTCTTTGTTTTAAGGCTCGCTGGTAACGGCGCCAGGCCGGCATAAAGCCGGGTTCCACGTGGAACACGCCCCAATCCAGGAACCGGCGTCTTTGCCGAGGGCCTTCCGAGACCAGGGCATGGCTCTCCGGGCTGATGAACAGCAGCGGCAGATGGCCGGCCAGCTCCAAGCGACTTTGCACCGTTTGGCCGTCGACACGGAATCTTAAGCCTTGCGCCTGGTACTCGACCCCGATGGAAATGTTCTGCGGCGACAGTTTTCCCGATATAAAAAACTGCTGTGCACCGTCCTGGAGGACCCGGCTGAGGTCTTTGCTGCGAAAGGAGCTGCCCCGCCCCAGGATGTAGAGAGCCTCTAAAAAGCTGGTCTTGCCGCTGCCGTTTAAACCATAAAGACCATTGAGACCCGGACCGGGTTCTATGCTTACCGAATGTAAGTTGCGGATATTCTTAATTTCAAGCCGTGTTAAGCCCATGAAAACACTTTATGCCGGCGCTCAGGAGCCGAATCCGGACAAATGCGATCGTTCGGCTACAGGCGCATCGGCATGACAACATACTTGCTGTCGACGGCCCCAGGGGCATGGATGAGACAGCAGCTGTTGGCATCCGAGAGGCGGATCTCGACATTGTCATCGGCGACCGCCTGCAGCGCATCCAAAACATAGGTGGAATTGAACCCGATCTCGAGGCTCGCGCCGTTGTAATCGACTGCCACCTCTTCTTCGGCCTCTTCCTGCTCGGGGTTATGAGCCAATACCCGTAGCACATTCGGTTCCAGCTGCAGGCGAATGCTGCGGTACTTTTCATTGGTCAGGATCGAGGTTCGCAGTACCGCTTGTCGCAGGTCCTCGCGATTGGCCACCACCACTTTGTCGGTATTCTGCGGAATGACCCGTTGATAATCCGGGAACCGGCCGTCGATCAGTTTTGAGGTAAAACGCAGGTCCGCCGCACTCATGCGCAGGTGATTAGGGCCAATTTCGATTTCTACGGTTTGCTCGCTGTCCTCAAGCAGCTTCTGCAGTTCCATGATCCCCTTGCGTGGAACTATAATTTGTTGATTTTCTTCTACTTCTATCGATGACGGCTGCTGACAATAGGCCAGACGGTGGCCGTCGGTCGCCACGGCGCGCAGCTCGCCATTGCTCACCTCCAGCAGCAGGCCATTGAGGTAATAGCGAACATCCTGATGCGCCATGGCAAACTGGGTACGCTCGATGAGTCGCTTCAGCTTGCTTTGCTCCATGGAAAAACTCAGCACCGGGCGAATTTCGTCCACGGCGGGAAATTCGCTGGCGGGCAGGGTCGCCAACACGAAGCGGCTTTTCCCCGAACGAATCAGGGCGCGCTCCTTGTCGACACTGATTTCCAGGGAAGCCCCCTCGGGTAGGGCCCGGCAGATATCCATGAATTTACGGGCGGGGAGCGTGGTGTTTCCCCCATCCGTTCCGTCCAGGCCCGTGGAGACCACCAGCTCAACCTCGAGATCGGTTGCGGTCAGCGTCAAGCGGTTGGAATCCGCCTTTAACAACACATTAGCCAGGATCGGCAGGGTCTGACGTCGTTCTACGTCGCCGCTTATCAACTGCAAGGGCTTCAGTATCGCTTCGCGTTGGATAGTAAATTTCATAATCTTTAACCTAAATATTCTAAACGATTACTATTATTAGTCCTGTGTATAACTTGGAAAATCATATAAAATTATTTATTAATCATAAAGTTATATAACTTACAACCTCCCGGATAACTCCCCCTCGGCCTTGTTAGCATGCCTTGGATGAAATGTGGATAACTGGGGTTGATCGTTTTAACCGAAAGTTACCCACAGGAAAGTCACATCAATTGGTCAGGGTTCTCAACAGGTTTACATAATCCTCACGAATCCGATTTTCCTGCTCCCGCAATTCATGGATCTTGCGGCAGGCGTGCAACACCGTGGTATGGTCGCGACCACCGAAGGCATCGCCGATTTCCGGCAGACTGTGGTTAGTCAATTCCTTTGCCAGCGCCATGGCCAACTGGCGAGGGCGCGCCACTGAGCGGCTGCGCCGTACCGACAACAAATCCGCCACCCTGATTTTATAGTAATCGGCCACGGTTTTCTGGATGTTCTCCACGGTGACCAATTTATCCTGAAGCGCCAGCAGGTCCTTCAAGGCCTCCTTGGCAAAATCCATGGTGATGCTGCGCCCCGTAAATTTGGCGTTGGCCGCCACTCGCCGCAAGGCGCCCTCCAGCTCACGAATATTAGAGCGAATGCGCTTGGCGATGAAGAACGCCACCTCCGGCGTCAGCTCGGCATTCATTTGCGCTGCCTTGCTCATGAGGATGGCGACACGGGTCTCCAGCTCGGCGGGCTCGATGGAGACGGTCAGCCCCCAGCCGAAACGGGATTTGAGTCGCTCCTCCAGACCCTCCACCTCCTTGGGATAGCGATCACAGGTCAGGATGATCTGCTGATGCCCCTCAAGTAAGGAGTTGAAGGTATGAAAGAATTCTTCCTGGGACCGCTCTTTGCCGGCAAAGAATTGGATATCGTCGATGAGCAGGGCGTCCACGGAACGGTAAAAGCGCTTGAACTCGTTGATGGCGTTGTGTTGCAGGGCCTTCACC
>CAYTBC010000258.1:0-4698 GCA_964435765.1 uncultured Desulfosarcina sp. | reverse complement strand
TGGAAACCATCACCAAAGAAACCCTGCGCTGCCGCAAAATTGTTTCCAGCCTGCTGGATTTTGCCCGTCAATCCCAACCGAGTAAAAAAGAAAATGACATTAACGATATTATTCGGGAAAGTGAGATTCTAACCAAAAAACAGGCGGCATTTAAGGACGTGGCCCTGGTCCGTGAATTGACCGCCGATATCCCGACCGCAATGGTGGACAAGGGCCAAATTCAGCAGGCTTTCATCAATCTGATAATCAATGCCATCGAAGCCACCGATCCCGGCGGAACAATTTTGATCACCTCCGGCTATGATCCCCACGCTCACAGCATCGAGGTAAAGATGATCGACTCCGGCAGAGGAATATCAACCGATGACGTGGACCGGCTTTTCGACCCGTTCTTTACAACCACAGACGAAGGCACCGGGCTGGGCGGGGCCCGCCCCCCCGGCATCATCGAACCGCCCGGCGGCACGAGTGAGGTCGACAGTAAAATCGGACAGGGCACGACTTTCAAAATTAACCTTCCCGTTACGGTCGCCCATGGAAAAGACAATGCCGCCTGAACGTCCCCGCATTCTGATAGTGGATGACGAATTGAATATCTGTCAGAACTGCACCAAGGTGCTAACGAAGGTGGATTACCGGGTGGACTATGCCCTAAACGGCTACGATGCACTGAAAAAGATGGAAGCGGAGCCCTTTGATGTCATTCTGACGGATTTAAAAATGAGCAGTCTGGGCGGCATGGAGGTTTTGCGCCGGGTAAAAGAGGCTTTTCCCGAAACCCAGGTGATTGTAATGACCGGATATGCCAGCGTATCATCAGCCGTTGAGGTTATGAAAATGGGCGCCCTGGATTATCTGCCCAAGCCGTTCACTCCGGATGAACTGCGGGCCATCGTGCGCCAGGCCGTGGCCGAAAGAGAAATCCAGCTGCAAAACAGAAAACTGCAGCAGCAGCAAAAAAAAAGACAGCCGCTTTCCCATCAGCTTATCGGCAAAAGTCCTAAAATCAGGCAAGTCATCACCATGGTCCAGAAAGTGGCGCCCACCGATTCCACGGTTCTCATTTATGGAGAGAGCGGAACCGGCAAGGAATTGGTGGCAAGAGCCGTGCATGCCAACAGCCGCAGAAAAGAAAACGTCTTTTTTGCAGTGGACTGCGGCACCCTGTCGGCCAATTTGCTGGAAAGCGAATTGTTTGGCTATCACAAAGGCGCCTTTACGGGCGCCGAGGCTCACAAGGACGGTATTTTCAAATTAGCCGACGGCGGAACTATTTTTCTCGATGAAATCAGCAATATCGGCCTGGAGGTTCAGGGCAAGCTCCTGCGATTTTTGGAGACCCGCGAATTTCTGCCTTTAGGCGCCGGCAAGCCGCTGCCGGTGAATATCCGCCTAATTTTTGCAACCAATAAAAACCTGCAGGAAATGGTGGCACACGGCTCTTTTAGAGAAGATTTTTACTATCGCATCGATGTTTATCCGATCCGATTACCACCGTTAAAAGAACGCAAGATGGATATTCTGCCGATTGCCTATCATTTCTTGAATCAGTTCAGCGAAAAAATGGGCAAACCTATCGCGGGATTTAATAAAGAGGCCGTCAACCGCCTAGCCGAATATGACTGGCCCGGAAATGTAAGGCAGCTTCGCAATGTGGTCGAACGGGCCGCCATACTGAGCGAAACAGACCAGGTTACCCTAAACGATTTGCCCTTGCTGGGAGAAATGGACGAGATCGAACAGCTGCTGGAAAATATCCCTTCAACGAATGAGGAACTGAAGCACATTAAAAAGGAAATCCGGCAGAAAGCCGTGCGCCAAGTTGAAAAAAAGTTCATTTTAAATGCCCTGGTCAATAACAACTGGAATGTGACCCAGGCTGCCCAGAGTGTCGGGTTGCAGCGCAGCAATTTTCATAACATGATGAAAAAATACGGCATCACAATTCAACAGCGCAACCCGTCCGGATTAGAATAAATAGTCACTGTATATATTTTTTAGACATCTACCCCAAACTGCTTTATCTCCCTTAGAATCAATCCGGTTCGTTTGCACCCATTCAACTCAAACGTTTATATATAACTTAAATATCAAATAGTTATTTTCATATACGACCTGCAATTTCGAACCTGCCATCCAATATCCGCAGCTGCAGACAAGCCGTTTGTCGAATAAAATAGTATATTTTTTTTATACATGATGTATCCGCCAAAATTGAATAAAAATAGATATATCTTTAAATTTCATATGGTTATAAGAATATTTCATTTCTGGCATGGAAACTGCTCTTGGTAAATTAAAATCGAATTTTAGTTGTCGCCAACCATCAAGAGCCTATCGGAGGAGAAAAAAAATGGAAGCACCCGCCAAAATCATCGTGGTCGATGACGAAAAGCGCATCTGCCATAATGTTGCCAAGATTCTTTCCAAGAACAATTATGAGGTCACCCATGCCCTGAGCGCTCAGGAAGCTCTGGAAAAAATGGCTCAGGAAAGTTTTGCGCTCCTGATTTCCGATATCGTCATGCCGGGGAAAAACGGACTTGAACTGCTTAAAATGGTAAAAAAAGAATGGCCGCTGACCAAAGCCGTCATGATGACCGCCTACGCCTCAACCGACACCGCCATAAAAGCCGTCCGGTTGGGGGCCCTGGACTACATTCCCAAGCCATTCACGCCCGATGAACTCAGAAACAAGGTTCGACAGGCGCTGTCGGGCAATTTGGTCGAGGCTCCGACAACCCGTGCGGAAAAGGAAACGATTGAGGTTATTGATATTGATATGCCTTTTGAAACCGAAGAGGTGAGCCAATACACCGGGGATGATTATGCCGCTCGCTTAGGCCGATCGGATATGCCGGTTGTTGAGGTCCGGATGCCGGAACCCCTGGAAAATTATTGTGAGACCGGCCGCATGGTTTGCGACATCTTCAAAAAATTAGGGACCACCTGCAAGGCCGGCACCAAAACCGCAGAGTGCCCGCAGAAAAAGGCTAAAAAGGCCAAGTCCAAAAAAGAAAAAGGGTTTGATTCCGCCAAATTGATCGGCATCGACCAGCCTTTCAGCTACGCGGAGGTGGTCTCGGTTACCGGTCCCGAATACGTCCATAATATGCATCAGGAGGGCGTCGCCTTCTTACCCTATGAGGAACTCAAGAAAAATTTTGCTCAATTGCAGGCCCGAAAAAAGATTACCATTGATGTCGATATGCCCTTTGACCGCGATGAAGTTGCCGCGCAAACCGGTGAGAATTATGCCCGGCGCCTTACGCGTTCGGATGTTCCGGTGGTCGAGGTAACCCTGCCGGAAACCCTTGAAAATTATTGTGAGGTGGGCAGCATGGTCTGCGATATTTTCAAAAAATTAGGCGCCACCTGTAAAGCCGGCACCAAAACAGCCGAATGCCCGCAGAAAAAGGCCCGGAAGGGCAAAGCCCAAAAGGCCGGGGGGTTTGATTCGAAAACCCTGATCAGCATCGATCAGCCGTTTAATTACGAGGAGGTCGCGGCGATAGCCGGACCGAAATATATCCGCAACCTGCACCATGAAGACACGGTGGTCACACCGTATGAAGAGCTCAAAGCAGCGCTTGCCCTGAAAATGCAGCAGCCTGCGGTGCAGGTGCCGGTTGCCCCGGGTCTGATGAAAGCACCTGCCCACAAAAATATTTTAGTAATCGACGATGAAGTTGCCGTCAACAACAACATTCGCAAAATCCTTGCCAAAAAAGGCTATCAAGTCGATCAAGCCGTCACTAAGGACGAAGCCCTCGCCAAGATCCAGTCAAAACCCTATTCGCTGGTGCTGCTGGATCTCAAAATCCCGGGCGTCAAGGGGCTTGAATTATTAGAGGCGGTTCGCGACCACAACCCGTCGGCCAAAGTCATCATTATTACCGGCTATGCCAGCATCGAAACGGCAGTTGAAAGTGCCCGCATGGGGGCATTTGATTATCTGCCCAAACCCTTTACACCCGATGAGATTCGCCACGCAACGGATCAGGTTTTCCAATTAGCCGCCTAAGCGCCCCCGCCTTGCCTGCCTGCAAGATGATCTCCCGGCCATTTTATGGCCGGGAGATTTTTTTTCAGCGCCAACGAATTCTGCATTAAACATTGTGAATTTTATTGACAACTTTAGCCCCAAAATGTATTCTTCAACCTTTTGTGAATTTGCCTGACAAGTCCGAAACGGCCCGATCAGGCGGTTAAATTGAGATTTAAATTTTAAAAATTAGAATCAAAGTAGCCACTCAGACAAAAAAATCCAAGAGAATTCAGACTACTTATTATCAGGAGATCCAGACAATGACAAACAATGTAAGGGGTTCGGTTTTGGTGGTCGGCGGTGGTATTGCCGGAATGCAATCCGCACTGGATTTGGCCAATTCCGGTTATTACGTGTACCTTTTGGAAAAATCTCCGTCCATCGGCGGGGTTATGTCCCAGTTGGACAAGACATTTCCCACCAACGACTGTGCCATGTGAATTATTTCACCGAAACTGGTCGAGGTCGGCCGGCATCTAAATATCGAATTGATCACCTATGCGGACCTTGAAAGCGTGGAGGGATCTCCGGGGAATTTCAAGGTTAAAGTCAAAAAACGCGCCCGCACCATCATCGAAGACCGTTGCACGGGATGCGGCGCCTGCGTGGAAAATTGCCCTGTTGTCATTCAAACTGCGCCTGCAAACTGA
>CAYTBC010000257.1:0-4767 GCA_964435765.1 uncultured Desulfosarcina sp. | reverse complement strand
GCGCGACCCCTTCGTCTACCTGCGCGGAATTTCCTGGTCGGCCATGGGCTGGGTGGCCTACCAGACTGAATTTGCCGGCATGAAAAATCCCGACACCTGGGCCAAGCTGCAGCAATACCTGAACCTGAAGCTCATCCGATCGCTGTTTGACCCGTTGATCGGCAACTGATGCTGAATGGCGGACCATTAAACAATGTCTTAGGCTTTAGACAGAAATTATGTCTGTGAAGCTCCGAATCCCCCTGACAACCCAAAAAACAAAGCGAAAATGGCGATCTGAACAATCCAACCGATAAGACAGACGCCGACCGCACGCCAGGTACTTTTATAATCAAGCGCTTGCCTGACGGCAATGACCATGGCCGCCAGCATCCAGATGCCAACTAAGAAATTGACGATGACGCCCAGCATGGGGATGATTCCCAAAACGCGCAGAACTCCCGGTGAGCTGGAAAATCCGATGGTGCGCAGCAACTCTCCATAGTCTGCTTTTGTTTGGGGTTCAGGCAGCAGCCGGGTTCCAATAAAATATGTCAGAAACGCCCAGATAAACCACGCCAGGAGAGCGGTTACAGTTCCGAATAGAAGCCCCTTTAATCCCGTCGTTCCTATTGTTCCGATCCCTGCAGCAACACTGGAAAGAATAACCACTCCCATGGCCTGCCCCATGGCGTTTTTGTCCGCTTCGACCTCTTCGTAGAGATTTACATCCAGTTTTGACGCCCGTAGCATTCGATCTGTGAATGAAGCCATGTTTATCTCCTTTCGCCGGGTGGACCGGGTTTAAGAATCAGGGTTGTTTCTTTTTCTCTTTAACACCGCGCAGGGTGTAGCGCTTCTGGGCGGACAGGACGACCTTGCGCATGCGCACCGATCGGGGGGTGACCTCCACCAGTTCGTCGGCCCGGATAAAGCTGATGGCCTGCTCCAGCGTCGGGGGTTTGATGGGTGAAAGGATGACGTTGTCGTCTTTGCCGGAGGCCCGCATGTTGGACAGCTTTTTTTCCTTGCAGGCGTTGACGTTAATATCCTGGCCGCGGTTGTGTTCGCCGATGATCATCCCCTCGTATACCGGGTCGCCGGCAACGATAAAAAGCCGGCCGCGGGGTTCCAGGTTGAACAGGGCATAGGCCACCGCATTGCCGGTGCGATCGGCCACGATGGAGCCGGTAAACCGGCTGGGGCACTCCCCCCGGAATTGACTGTAGCCGTCAAACAGGGTATGCATGATCCCGGTTCCGCGGGTGTCGGTCAGAAACTCGTCGCGGTACCCGATCAGCGTCCGGGCGGGTATCGAAAATTCGATCCGTACCCGGCCTTTGCCGTTGTTGGTCAGGTTGGTCATCTTGCCTTTGCGCAGCGAAAGCTTTTCCGTGACCACACCGAGAAAGCGTTCTTCACAGTCGACCATCAACCGCTCCATGGGCTCGAGCTTTTCGCCCTTTTCGTAGCGGTAGATGACCTCGGGTCGGCCGACACAAAATTCATACCCCTCCCGGCGCATGGTTTCAATCAGGATCGCCAGCTGAAACTCTCCCCGTCCTTTGACCAAAACGCTGTCCCGCTCATCGGTTTTTTCCACCCCGATCGCCACATTGATGAGGTCCTCTTTCAACAGACGCTCCCGGAGACGGCTGGACTGGACGTATTTTCCTTCTTTGCCGCCAAACGGTGAGTTGTTGATGGTGAACTTCATGGAAACGGTGGGTTCATCCACGCTGATTCGCGGCAGCGCCCGGGGAGCCTGCTGGGTGCAGATGGTATCGCCGATCTCGACGTCGTCAATGCCCGCCAACACCACGATGTCCCCGGTCTGAACCTCGTCGACGTCTTTTAGTTGCATGCCCTCGTAAACCTGGAGTTTGGACACTTTCAGGGGGGTGACCTGCGCGTTTTCCCCCAGGCACACCAGGCTGTCGTTGGAACGCGCGGTGCCGTTGAATATTTTCCCGACGGCCAGTCGGCCCAGATAGTCCGAATAGCCCAAATCCGATACCAGCATCTGAAAAGGGGCGCCGGAATCGTGCGACGGACCGGGGATCGCTTCAATAATGGTATCGAAAAGCAGGTGGAGATTTTCACCCATGTCGTACGGGTCTTTCGCGGCGATGCCTTCCCGGCCGATGGCGTACAGCAAAGGGAACTCGAGCTGGGCTTCCGTGGCATCCATATCAATCAGCAGATCGTATATCTCATCCAGAACCTCTTCCGGCCGGGCGTCACTGCGATCGACTTTGTTAATGACCACGACAATTTTAAGGCCGGCTTGCAGGGCTTTTTTGAGGACGAATCGGGTTTGGGGCAAAGGGCCTTCCGAGGCGTCGACCAGCAAAATCGCCCCATCCGCCATGGAGAGCGCCCGCTCAACTTCGCCGCCGAAATCGGCGTGGCCGGGTGTATCGATAATGTTGATGCGAACACCCTTCCACAGCACCGAACAGTTCTTGGCCGCGATGGTGATACCGCGCTCTTTTTCAAGGTCCATGGTGTCCATGAGCCGTTCGTCCACCTCCTGATCGACTCTGAACAAGCCGCTTTGTCGGAACATGGCATCCACCAGGGTGGTCTTGCCGTGGTCGACATGCGCAATGATGGCAATATTGCGCAGATGGGTGTTGGTTAAAAGGTTGGGCATTTTCGTTTTTTTCCTTGTTGCACGGTTGGGCCGGTTCGGCCGAAGGGCGCAATATAAACATTGCCGTTCTGTTTACAAGGGTACCAGGCAAAAAGCCATTGAATTAATCCCCCGGGCGGCATAGAGCCGTCTCATCAGTATCAACTGGACGATTATGTTTTATTTAAGCCTGGTATCGCTATTTATCAGGGTGGAGTAATTACGCTTGTTCGCCTCAAAATTTCCTGTTATAGATTTTTTAATGAATTACGACAGACCCACTCACTCCCAACTGACTATTCCCGTTGAACAATAACAAAGGTTGCCATTTAAGGTCTTCTCGGAACAAATCAATGCCGGATAGCTGCCGCGAACGGTTAATCGTCTTTACCCGCTGCCCGGAACCCGGTACCGCCAAAACCCGCATGATACCGAAGCTGGGTGCCGAGGGTGCAGCCAACCTCCAGCGCCGGATGACCGAACACATCATGGCACGCGCCAACAAGTTGTCCGCGCTGCGGCTGTTGCCGGTGGAAATCCGCTACGAGGGCGGCGATAACAAACGAATGACGGCATGGCTGGGTCCCGGCTATTCCTATTGCCGCCAGGGTACCGGGGATATCGGGCATCGGATGGGGCGCGCCCTGAAGGACGCATTCGGCCAAGGATGCAAAACCGTGGTGATTATCGGCTCTGATATCCCGGATATTACAACCGCTATCATACAAAGGGCCTTTGAAGATCTGAAAAAAACGGACCTGGTGCTGGGGCCGGCCGGGGACGGCGGCTACTACCTGATCGGTATGCAGCGGAGAACATTCAACTATTGGAACCCCCAACTGTTTAACGGCATCAGCTGGGGAACGGAAAAGGTTCTGCCTCAGACGCTTGACATCGCCAAAAGGCTGGGGCTCAATTACATCCTGCTGGACACACTCCGGGATGTAGATCGGCCCGAGGATCTTACGGTCTGGTATCAGGCGTCAGAATCCATTGCGCCGCTTGATACCCGCAAGCGCATTTCCGTTATCATACCGGCACTGAACGAAGCCGACATAATCGGAGAATCCATTTCCAATCTTCAAACCAGCCGGAAGACCGAAGTAATTGTGGTCGATGGCGGCAGTCGGGATAAAACCGTCGAAATTGCCAGATCACTAGGCGCCAAGGTGCTGTCGGCATCACCCTCAAAGGCAACGCAAATGAATGCCGGCGCTGCAGAAGCCGGCGGCGACGTGCTTTTATTTTTGCATGCCGACACACGCCTGCCGCAAAATTTTGAAGACAAAATTCTGGCAGCCGTTGCCGCAAATGGATTCAGCGCCGGTGCATTTTCCCTGGGCATCAATGCGCAGGCACGAAGCCTGCGGTTCATCGAGCGGGTCGCCAACTGGCGCTCGCGCTTTTTCCAGATGCCTTACGGCGATCAGGCCCTGTTTGTTTCCCGCGATCTTTTCCGCCAAATCGGGGGATTTCCGGACTATCCGATTATGGAGGACTTCGAGTTGGTCCGACGGTTGAAACGCCGGGGTAAAATTGCCATTTTGCCGGAATCCGTCCGGACCTCACCCCGCAGATGGCTGAATTTCGGCATTTTTAAAACCTGGTTATTAAATCAAATCATCATCGTCGCCTACTATCTGGGCGTCTCACCCCAACGACTTTCGCAGTGGTACCACCGCGAAAAGGGCACCGCTGAGATGAATAAGCCCGGAGCTGAGTAAACATGCCGCTTATTCTTATGCGAGTGACCGGCGCGCGCGCAGACTCCATTTTACCCCCACAAATTTCTCCCGAATGAAAAATAAAGCTAAAGTTTTGTCGAGGTTCGCCGATAATCGTTAAGGTTCAAAATTTCACCTCTGGCATTACGGTGCCGAAAAATCGACCCGTCTGAATAATATATCCTATTGAATTTAAAAGGTTAAAGAAGGCCGTCGGTTTAAACCATACCACACCTGACCGGCGATTGGATCCTGAATGAACTGAAATAGCGGTTTCGTAGCCTCGGATTAGAAACTGCTTTTCATAATTTTTAGGCAGTGAGAATGAATATACACCATCCCCACAAAATCTTATTTGAAAGGCCCGATCTCGTAGAATTGACCCGGACCTATACGGTCGTCGACCCCCACTTTCATTCCCATTATTCC
>CAYTBC010000256.1:0-4783 GCA_964435765.1 uncultured Desulfosarcina sp. | reverse complement strand
CTACGCGGGCGGTATCGCGAACCTGTTGGCGGGCGAGTCGCTCACGCAGAACTTCAACAACACCGGATCCGCGCTCGCGGCGATGGCTTCGCCCAAGACAAGCGGCGGGAGTTCAATATTGGACATCGCTGCGGGCATCGTACCGGTGGTCGGAGGCATCTACAATGCTTTCAAGAAGCAGCCGGGAACATAGGAGGCGGTCATGGCGGATGTAGCAAGCGTCATCCTCGCGAACCATGCGGCGCAGCGGCAGAACGATCTGCTCAAGCGGCAGCAGATCCAGCAGATCTTCTCGTCCGTCACCGGGATGTTGCAGCAGAAGGCCGAGAGGGACCGGCAGGCGCGTCAGCAGGAGAAAGACCGCACGTGGCAGCTTCTCTCCACCGCCGCCGCGCAGGGCGCTCCGATCCCCGATGCCGTTCCCGGCATACCGAAGGAGCAACTCGCGCAGATCCAGAGCATCTCGCAGCAGGTTCAGGACAACAAGACGGCGGACCAGAACCGGCAGATGGCTCTGCTCCAAGCGACCCAGACGTTTCAGGCCACGCAGAACGAGGCGGACCGGCAGATCCGGAGAGAGGGGCTCTCGGCCGAAATCTCCAAGAACTTGAGCGACAACGCCTACAAGTGGGCAAATCTCGCCAACCAGAACGAGCAGGGGGCGGCGGACCGGGCAGCGCGGGTGAAACTCGCCCAAGGGCAATGGGACGCCTCGATGAAGGAACTGGACAAGAACCTCGCAGCCCGTGAGAAGCGGGACATGCTCAACGCCTTCGTCGAGACTCAGGGTCGCGGGCAGGACTTCCAGAACAAGATGAAGCTCCTGAAGGAGGACTACCGGCAGCGGAAGGATCTGGAGGTGGCCAAGCTCGTGGTGGCCGGGCAGGGTGGCGCTCAGTTCGCCTCTCCGACCTCCAAGCTGACGGCGGCGATCTCGATCCTCGGGAAGCAGATCGAGAACCCCGGGATGTTCGACTCCACGACGGTCGAGAACGCCTACGCCACCATGTTCTCCAACCTTGAGGATGCAGTGAAGTACATGAGCCCCGAGATGAAGGCGAAGGTGAAGGAGGCCGCGAAGAAGATGTTCGCAGGCGCCGAGGCCACCAAGACGAGAATGGACTGATGCCCGACTCCACCCACGCCTACCTGACGGAGAAGGACAACCCGGAGGAGATCCAGCGCTTAAAGGACAGCGCGGACAAGATCGGGAAGGAGATCCTCGCCCTCTCCGGAGCGCAGCAGCAGAAGGAGGTCCTTCCCTCCTCCAAGGCGGATGCCGTCGGCAAGGGGATCATCGACCTCGCGAACCGGAAGCAGGAACAGCAGGACGCGATCGGTGTCCTGAAGCAGGCGTTTTCCCTTGCCGGCCCCGGTCGCGGGGAGAGCAAGCCGATGGCCTACTCCACCGCCGGCACCGGGAGGATCGGCGGACCGGTGGAACTCGGGACCGACATCTACAAGTTCCTCTTCACCCGGCAGGTTGATCCGGAGAGCCAGGTCCAGAAGCACCTTCCGTACCCGCAGACCCTTCCGAACATGATCTCCGGCATCGCCTCGAAACTGGAAGAGAAGGGCATCCCCGGACTGGACATGTTCATCAAGGGCCGGGTGAACGTGAAGATCCCGACGATGATCCCGAACGGTAGCCCGAAGGAGATGCTCGCGGCTGCGGCCCAAGGGAAGTCGATGCCGCCGACGAAGCAGATCAACGTTGACGTGGCCGACTTCACGAACGATCCGTTCATCGTGGACAGCGTGGCGCACGCCGCCGGCAAGCTGACCGCCGAGCTTGGCCGAGAAGCCGCTCAGACGGCCGTAGGACGCGCTCTGACCGAGAAGGGTGGAACGGTAGCACTCCGCACCCTCGCGGCCACAGAAGCAAGCACGGAGACGGTCACGCGAGCCCTCAAGCGGGCCATCCTGCCGGGAGCAGAGGTGAGCGTGAAGCCGGCGGTCATGGGCGAGGCGCTCTCCGCGTGGAAGGAGGCTCGGACGCTCTCGAAGGAGAGCGGGGTGGCCCTCAACCCCATCGCCGTCTACAAGGACATCCGGGACGCGGGACGGGCGCTTTGGGGACGTGGAGCGGATGCCGTGGAGGGGATCGTCTGGAAGCAGTTCCCGGAGAAGATGCGGGACTTCCTGCGGGTGAACTTCGCCACCGGCCCGGCCCGAACGAGCGAGCAGTATTGGCAGAGCCTCCGGCGGATCTACATCCAGAAGGAGTTGACGGCGTTCGACCTCAAGACGCGGGCAAACGTCCTGACGGACCTCACGCCGGAGCGGAACCTCGCGGCGAACCGGTTCCTCAACCCGGACACGCCGTGGGATCTTCCGAAGCTTCCGCGCGATCTCCTGTCCGAGGAGCAGCTCGCGGCGCTTGAGGCCATGAAGCACGAGGTCGAAGTCGTCGTGAACGCCAAAGTCGAGCGTGGGCTGACCCACCCGGAGACGGCGAAGGAGTTCATCCACGGGTATCTCTACCGGATGTTCTCGGATGCGGAGTTCCTGAAGGCGGGTGGAGAGCCGGCGACGAAGCCGCTCAGGATCTACGACTCGTACGTCCGGAAGAACGCCTATGGCGGGGTGGTCCCGCTTTCCCGCGACGAGATCAACTCGCTCATGGCCGCTCGCGGAACCTCCAAGGAGGCCGCGCTCGAACCCATCGAGGAACTCAAGGGCATCGTGACCGGTGGCAAGCGCCGGAAGATCGGGACGGAGTGGATCACCGAGGAGGACGGCACCCGCCGTCAGGTGGACCGCTTCAGCCACGAAGCCTACCCCGTGAAGTTCCAGACCAAGGGAGAGATGGACGAGTTCATGCGCCGATACCGGCAGGCGTATGGCGACAAGGCGAAGCTCGTGGGCAAGCGGTTCGAGCCCATGCCGAAGGAGTTGATAGACGAGCTGAACTCGATGATCGGGCCGACCGAGCGCCTCTATCAGACGTTGAGCCGGCTCCGGATGGACGTGGCGAAGCACGACTTCTTTGACCTCGTGAGCAAGGACGAGCGTTTCGCAGCGGCGACCCTGGACGAGGCGCCCAAGATGAACTGGAAGACGCTTCCGACCAGCCGCGGGCTCGGCCCTCTCTCGGGCAAGACGGTGCGCCCCGACGTGTACCGCGACATCCAGGAATTCAACTCCGAGATGCTCTCGGACGGCGTGAAGATATGGCGGTCGTTCCTCGCCCGGTGGAAGGCCGGAAAGACGATCTTCAGCCTTCGGACGCACTCCCGGAACTTCCTCGGGAACGCCTCCTTCGCGCACATGGCGGACAACCTTCCTCCGTGGTTCGGCGGGCTCACGAACCACCGGTACTACGCCGATTGGGTGAAGGCCCTCACGCAGAAGAACGAGATGCTGCGGGAGATGATAAAGAACGGGATCCACGGCACCCAATGGGCGGACGTGGAGCTTGATGCGGCGCGCGGGCTTGTGGCGGACGGGACCACGGAAGGAGCAGCGTCGGGGCTCAAGAAGTTCCTCATCCACCTCGACACCGTAGAACACCGTGGAACCAAGACGCTCGCGAGCGAAGCAGCAAAGCTCTACAACCTCGAAGACGCGATCTACCGGGGGGCGACCTACATCAAGGCTCGCACCGCGTGGGGGATGACGGAGGAGCAGGCCACCTCCTACGTGAACCGGTACTTCCAGAACTACGCGGACGTTGGAGACGCCTTCCGCAGGCTGGCGAACAGCCCCCTCGGTGGTCCCTTCTCCCGGTTCCAGGCAGAGGCGATCCGGATCTTCTACAACGGGATCAAGACGCGCCCGATCAAGACGGCGACCGCCGTGGCGTGGCCCATGATCGTGACCCAGATCGCCCGCTCCACGCTGAACATCAGCGACGAAGAGTACCAACTGATGCAGCACCGTGGTCCGATGGCCATGCCCATTCCGTGGCGGGACTCGGACGGTAACGTGGACACGCTCTCGATGGACTACATCTCCCCGTGGGGCACCACGCTCGGAGGGATCCTCGGGACTCAGTACAACCGGGACGAGGACGTGCAGCGGTGGATGGACGTGGTTGGCCCGTTTGTCCTCCAGAACCCCACGGTCACGATCCCGATGGGAATGATGCTCGGCATCGACCCGTTCTCCGGCCGCGAGATCAAGCAGACGGGCATGAGCAAGTTGGAGAGCAAGGTGGACTTCGGGGCCGAGCAGCTTTCTCCGGGACTGCTCCACCCGGCCCACATGCTCCCCGGCCCTGCTCGCTTGGCCGGACTCGGGCAGTACAAGCCGATCGGTCGCGAGGGGCAGAAGATCGTTGATACCGTGAAGGGCAAGCGGTACTACACCGGAGAGGAGCGGAGCGGGCTCAGGACGGCCGTGGACGTTCTCATGGGCTTGAACCCGATCCCGGTGGATCCGATCGTCGAGGAGGACAAGTCCCGCAGGATCGCCGGTGGGATCCAGAAGGACATCTCGATGACCCGCTCGCGTCTGGAGAAGGGCGTGAAGCGGGGAGTGGAGAACCTGGACACGGCCGTCAAGACCTTCCGTCGGGAGAAGTCCATCACGGGGAAGGACCAGCTCTACTACGAGAAGCTGGCTACGATGGCCCGGATCGTCACGCTGAGTCGGCGGGGGAATAGCGCGGCGGTTCGAGGTGCTATCGCGAAGGAGCGGGAGCGGTTGGCCAAGATCGAGGAGGCGATGAAGAAGCCGGAGGATGCCCTGACGAAGCGGCATCCGACGTTCTTGAAGCGGTAGCCTACTGGAGAGTAGGGAGCAGGGATGGCGACGACGACTACGCCGGTCAAGAGTCTCT
>CAYTBC010000255.1:0-4783 GCA_964435765.1 uncultured Desulfosarcina sp. | reverse complement strand
CGGCCCGCCGGAACGCTGACTTATTGGTGCCGATTTTTCAATCAGGACTGTCGTTGGCGGGGTGGTGCCATGGAGGACCTTCTCCGCTATTCGATCAACCCGAATTCTTTCATGACGGCCACCTGGCTCTCCAGAAGCTCTTTGCCCATTTCGGTTTTCTGGGCCTCTTCTTCCCAGCATTGCCTGGCGATCTTGCGCACCTCCTCGACCTCAGCTGCCGGCAATGTATACTCCTTCAATCCGCCCGAACGCATTTTTTTCAGGGCGATATTGTCCAGTTCCAGAGAATTACGATAGCATCTCCAGGCAAGTTCATAGGCTTCCAATTGCAGCACGCTCTTGAGATCGGCCGGAAGTTTGTTCCACAAATCCATATTGATAGACAGTTCCAAAGCCGATGAAGGCTGGTGAAGGGACGGCCGCAGCATGTATTTGGCTATCCGGTCGGCCCCAATAGCCACGGTCGTGCTGGGAAGCCCGAAATCGCCGCCGTCAATAACCCCTCGTTCTAAGGCCATGGGACGCTCGCCGGTGGGCATGAAGATGGTTGCAGCGCCTAATTTGGTAAAAAGCTTATGCTGCATCGCTCCGCTGAAAACCAATTTTTTGCCTTTAATATCTTTTATGGATCGGATGGGGACTCGGGTCATTAAATATTCGGTGGGATAGTATGGCAATGAGAGTAGATAGATATTTGATTGGGCGTACAATTTCCTTACCAGCTCAATTCCGCCGCGATTATAAAGCCAGTAATCATGCAGGATCGGGCTTTCGAATCCAGCAGGCAGGTACGTCACAAAACTGAACGCCGTATTTTTGCCCGCCCAGTATTCACCACTGGTAAAGCAAAGATCAATAACACCTTTGCTAACGGATTCAAAGGTTTGGGTCGGACCGACCAATGCCCCGGGAGGAAATATTTTGATCTCCAGCCGGCCGCCGGAGGACTCTTTTACACGCTCGGCCCATTCCTGCGCCGCTTTCCAGATGCCGGTTCCCGGTCCCAGAACGATCGGACATTTGAGTTTGTAGACATCATCGGCGCCGGCCGGCAGCGACCCAGCTGCAAGCAATATCAGCATCAGCAGGCTGACCAGCGTGGTTTTGACTATCGATCCGAATTTCCATCTTGGATTCATCATGTTCGAAATCTCCTTTCTGTTTTAGGGTTCATGTTGGGGCTATCGTCCAGAAGGACATCTTCATTGTTTGCGCCGGGCTTTTCGGCGCACGATTTGGGCTTCGGTTTGTTCTCCATTGGAATATTCAGCCTGGATACGGTGTTTGTGACAGTGCGGCTCAGCGGCGAATT
The DNA here is from genome assembly GCA_964435765.1 of uncultured Desulfosarcina sp. Classification (GTDB taxonomy): domain Bacteria; phylum Desulfobacterota; class Desulfobacteria; order Desulfobacterales; family JAFDCJ01; genus JAFDCJ01. The sequence continues at coordinate 3,471 of CAYTBC010000255.1, read as the reverse complement.
TTCCGGGAGGGTTTACTTCAACCCCAATTCGGTTGCCAATTCGATGGATTTTTGAACCTTGAGCAAAGGGTAGATAGCGTTTTTCCGGTAGCTGTCGAGCATGGCTTGGTGAATGGCCTCGGAAACAGCAGCCGTACAGTCCTCGAGAAGTACCGCCTTGAAATTGTGGCAGATCGCATCCATTACGGTTGTCAGCACGCAAAAATTCGTCGTAATACCCGCCACTGCGCAAAGCGTGACCGCTCTTTCGCGAAGCCATGTTTCGAGCCCGGTCTGGAAAAATGCAGAAAATTTGGGCTTGGGAAGCCAGAAATCTCCGGCTGCGCGCTCCAGATCGTCGATGACCTCGGCTCCGGTGGAACCCATGATCGAATGCGGTTTCATACGACCGCCGAAAAGGAAATCGTCCGGCTGGAAAGCATCGGTGGCAAAAACCACTGGCCAGTCATTTTCTCGGAATTTTCGGGACAGCCGATTGATGGGATCGATCAGTCTTCGTGCAAAAGGGGTGACGGCGATAGGATGGTTCGGATCAAAGTAGTCTTTTACCATGTCAATAACCAGAAAGGCGGGTTTTTCGGGGGTCATATCACATTTCCCTTCTGCAGTTTTGTCTGGCGGGATCCAGCCAATCAAGCGGTATGCGCCTGTGGCTATTGGCTCTGTTTCGCTGTATTCTATCGGGTCAAGTTCAAATGGTTTAATATATTGTCGGATTCCTGTCAAGCCGCAAAAAAAATGCGGCAGCAATTTTTAGGTAAATATGGCTCAGAAGCCATTTAGTCAACTCGTCAACAAGATTTCCCAAATTATACAGAACGACATAAGTCATTGCGCATCTATACACAGCGTAAGGTAAACAAGCCCGGATATGGCGGTTTTTCATATCGATGACGAATAAGGATAATGCGCTAATTATTATGACGCTGTGTATAGAAAGTACTGCGGAGTTGATCTCGAGAAATTAAAGTTTTGAAAAGGGCATGGCGGTTACGCCTGGACCAAGAGGAAGAGTTATATCTCCGGGATGCACAACATGTCCCACCAACACTTTATCTCCAAAATCCTTCTGGAACGTCCTCACTGGGGAAGCCATGGCCGGACGCGGGGTAGCCGAGAGCTTAACCTCGATAGGCACAAGCTTTGCGGCGGCTTCCACTACGATATCCACCTCTGTTCCGGCAACAGTCCGCCAGAAGTAGATTTGTGGGAGGAAACCACGCGGATCTTCGATGGCAGATGCACGCACGTCAGGCGGCTCTAAGGAAACGTACCGGCAGCTTTTGCCGAAAAGGTGAAGATTTCAATGGTGAGCGCAACGACGCCGGTAAGTCAACCCGGTCAACAACGCCCCCTATATTCCCCAAGAGATGAATGTTCGGCTGAATAAATAAAAAATGCCTATTTTCATGACCATCCCTTAAATCGCTACGGCTGAAATGAATCAGATAGACGAATCGAGCCTGAAGTCATGAACAGTTCGTAAAAAAGATCCTCAAACACTCGGGCTTGTGGGATGTCAAGCGCAAACCGGTGAGCTATGTTCGAATTTACCTAAATGCTCAATTCAACGTCAAATAAACAATGTTGACAATAAAGTCCGCTTTCGGTATCTGGATGGTTATTGGTTCCGTACAATTGATGTTTCCATATGTTAGGCTGCAGCTGATGCCGATACACAATTCGCTGTTTTCCCTTGATACGCAGCGAAAAAGCAATATCTTTATCTTTTTGATCTTCTCTTATCTTTTGTCTTTGCGCGACGTGCGTATGATACAAGAGATGCAGTCCCTCCGTTTTCTCTACAGGTATGCATCCTGTCGATTCGGCCGGACGCGGCATGGTCATTGACTGCAACTTTTCCCTCAACTGCGGCGGCGTGATTGTGTATTCAGGTGGCATCATCTTTGGTGGCTACGACGGCGTCATCGTCACCCCCGCAAGGGCAGCGCGAGACGTTATCACCCATGCGGTGGAAAAGATCAAAGATCGTGGGAAAAAATGAGACGATTTCACGGAAAAACTGCCCCGGCCGCGGGTACGGTCCAGGGCATTGGCCGGGCAATGGCACTTTGCCTGGCCGAAGAGGTCGCTAATATGGTGGCCGATGATCGCGCCAATGTTGAGGCGGCTGAGGAAGTTGTGAATACCGCCACGGCTATGGGGCAAGAGGCAATCTTTAGGAAAACCGAAGTGTCGACGGTGGTTATGTTGTCGCCCGAACACGGTCGATTAAGACGGTACATGAGGAGACTGAGGTGAAAAAGGATTATTCGGAAGTTAAAGGAAAGTTGCGCAGCCAGGAGTGGTTTAATAATACGCACAACATGGGCATGACTGCGCTTTATGTTGAGCGCTACATGAACTATGGCTGGACGCGAGAGGAATTGCAGTCGGGCAAGCCCATTATCGGCATTGCGCAAACGGGCGGCGATCTGACCCCATGCAATTATGTTCACATTGAGCTGGCACAACGGGTAAAGGACGGAGTCCGCGATGCCGGTGGCCTTCCCTTTGAATTCCCGGTACACCCTATCGCCGAACAGGGTAAGCGCCCGACCGCCGCGCTAGACCGTAATCTGGCCTACCTCGGCTTGGTCGAGGTGCTGCACGGCTACCCCATTGACGGCGTTGTGCTAACCGCCGGCTGCGACAAGACAACCCCAACCGGCGTTATGGCAGCCTGCACCATGGACTTGCCCGCCATTGTACTTTCCGGTGGTCCAATGCTTGATAGTTGGTGGCGAGGGCGATTGGCCGGATCGGGCACAGCGATCTGGGAAGCGCGCGAGCTGCATGCCGCCGGCGAGATTGACTATGAAGGTTTTATGGATCTGGTTGGCTGTGCGCCCAGCGTGGGGCATTGCAACACAATGGGTACCGCGCTCACTATGAATTCGCTGGCAGAAGCACTGGGCCTGTCACTAACAGGGTGTGCCGCCATTCCTGCGCCCTATCGCGAACGCAGACAGATAGCCTACGAGACCGGCCAACGCATCGTGGAGATGGTCTTGGAGGATCTGACGCCTTCCAGAATTTTAACACCGGAAGCCTTTCGCAACGCTATCGTCACAAATTCAGCGTTGGGTGGATCCACCAACGCGCCGGTCCACATTACGGCCATTGCGCGCCACATCGGGCTGGAATTGCCCATCGAAGATTGGCAAACCTACGGCTATGAAATTCCACTACTGCTCAACTGCCAGCCAGCCGGCGAGTACCTGGGCGAGGGTTTTTACCGTGCCGGTGGCGTACCTGCAATTATGGCCGAACTGCTGAAGGCAGGCAAATTGAATGGCGATTGTCTGACGGTAACAGGCAAGACGATGGGCGAAAATCTGGCCGATCGAAAAATACTGGATGAGCGGGTGATCAAGCCCTATGATCAGCCGCTCAGGGAAAGGGCCGGCTTTATGGTGCTGAGCGGCAACCTGTTTGATTCAGGCCTGCTCAAAACATCGGTCATCGGTG
>CAYTBC010000254.1:0-4861 GCA_964435765.1 uncultured Desulfosarcina sp. | reverse complement strand
GTCCGGTGATGCCCAACCAGGTCATCGAAGGCGACAGCTTTGAGGCCGGCTTCAGCATCATGAACCGCACCTCCCAAACCCGAAAGATGACCGTGAACATCACAGCCGAAGGCGTGATTGAAACGGCTGCCGGCAAGCCGGTCCGGGAGGTCACCCGAATCCTGGATGTGGCGCCCTATCAACGCGCCACGGTCTGGCTGCCTTTGAAAACCACCGGTGAGGGGAAGGTGCAATTTACGGCCCGCGGCGGTGACGACCTGGACCGCGACGGGGTGGTGCACACCTTGGCGGTCGGTAAACGGTACCGCTTGGAAACAGCAGCCACCTATGGATCGACGACCGAAGAAGCCGTCACCGAGCGCATCCGGTTTCCGCAGGATATTCGAACCGACGTCGGTCAGGTGAGCGTGCTGCTGGCGCCGTCGGTCATCAGCAATCTGGAGGGCGCTTTCAAATACCTGCGGGATTATACCTATATCTGCTGGGAGCAAGTTCTTACCCGGGGGGTGATGGCGTCCCATTACAACGACCTCAAACCGTATCTGCCGGCTGAATTCAGCTGGCCGGGCAGCGAACAGCTGCCCGCTGAGATGCTGGCGCGGGCCGCCGCCTACCAGGCACCCAACGGGGGTATGACGTACTACATTCCGCAGGACCTCTATGTCAGCCCTTATCTGAGCGCCTACACGGCCCTGGCCTTCAACTGGCTGCGCCAAAGCGGCTGCGCCATCCCCGGACCGGTCGAGCAAAAGCTGCACGACTACCTCCTGACGCTGCTGCGCCGCGACGTGATGCCGGATTTCTACACCAAAGGCATGGCCTCGACGGTGCGAGCCGTGGCGCTGGCAGCGCTGGCCCAACACGGCAAAGTCAGCCTGTCGGATCTGCAGCGCTACCGGCCCCATGTGCCGCAAATGAGCCTTTTCGGCAAGGCTCATTTCTTGCTGGCCGCTCTGAGGGTCGCCGGATCAGACGCCATGCAGGCCGAGATCTGCAACCTGATTCTGGCCCATGCCGATCAAACCGGCGGCAAAGTAGTTTTCAGCGAGGAGATTGACGATAGCTATACGCGCATTCTCGCCTCCGCCCTGCGCACCAACGGTGCCGTTTTAAGTGCGCTGGTGGCCTATGGCCGCACCGAACCGGGAAAGCAGATGGTCGGCGATCTTCCGGTTAAGCTCGTGCGCTATATCACTCAGAGCCGCAAAAACCGTGATCACTGGGAAAATACCCAGGAAAACATGTTTTGCATGAATGCGCTGATCGACTACAGCCGGCTGTACGAACGCGAAAGGCCCGCTATCGCGGTGCGGGTGCTGTTTGATGCGCAAGAGATGGGCCGGGCAGAATTTACGGATGTACGGGACGACCCGGTGGTATTTCAAAGACCTATCGATGCCACCGATCCGGGCCGCGCGGCGACCGTTCAACTGGAGCGGGAGGGGCCGGGCCGCCTGTATTACAGAGTACAGCTTGCCTATGCCCCCCAAACCATGAAAACCGCTGCGGTCAATGCGGGCATTGAAATCCACCGCGAATACAGCCTGGAACATGACGGGCAATGGGAACTGCTGAAAAGCCCCATGCCGCTTAAACGCGGTGATCTGGTGCGCGTGGATCTTTTCGTGTCCCTGCCGGCCGCCCGAAATTTTGTGGTGGTCGACGATCCCATCCCCGGGGGTCTGGAACCGGTGAATCGTGATCTGGCCACCGCTTCCACCGTGGATGCCGACAAGGGGGCTTTTAAAGCCGCCGGCGGCTCCTGGTGGTTTCGCTACAGCGACTGGTCGTCTTACGGCGTGTCCCGCTGGAGCTTTTATCATCAGGAGCTGCGCCATGATGCCGCCCGCTTTTATTCCGAATATTTGCCCGCCGGCAATTATCATCTGTCCTACACGGCCCAGGCCATCGCACCGGGCGAGTTTGCGGTCCTTCCGGTGCAGGTCGAAGAGATGTATAATCCGGATGTATACGGCCAGGGGGTGCCGGCGGTTTTGAAAGTAGATAAGAATTAAAGAGTTCATGGCTCATAGCTGATAGCTCATCGTTTATGGTTTAGAGGGCGAAGGTATGCGGTGTAAATTGAATTCCGAATTCCGAAAAAGAGAATATCGAATGCCGAAGGAAAGCGGAAGGGAGCAAAGAAAGCTGGAAGGCTCGGAGGCTGGGAAGCTGGTAAGTGGTGATAGGCCCGGAAGCGGCTGGAAGTGAAAAGAGCGCTTCGCTTGAGGCGCATCCCGCTTTCGGAAGGGTTTGAGGGGCGGGATTTATCCCCAATCAAATACCCTATTAAATGGTGGGAGTGGCTTTTAGCCACGATTATAGGTGCTGGGATTCTCACATTACTCTTCCGCCGCCGGAATCCCCCATCCTCGAAATTGCCGAAAACATCAGTAGGGGTGCATATCCCTATCAGCTATGAGCTATGAACTATCTGCTAAAAGTGATCGAAATGCGCACCAGAAACAAAATTCACTCAAGAGCTACAATCGCAATTCTGCTGGTGATGGCTGCACTTAGCGGATCATTTTTATGGAAAACTTATGCCGATCTTTTGCCGGTTCCGGCTTCATTGGACCTTCAGGCCTCCGGGATGCGCAAAATTCAGATTGTCGATCGCCATTTGCGGCCGCTGACCATTACGTACCAGAATCAATGGAACTCCCATGATGAGGTTGCCCTGCACGATATTCCCGATCTTCTGCGGCAGACCTTTGTGCTGTCGGAAGATCAGCGCTTTTTCAACCACGGCGGCGTTGACTGGCCGGCACGTTTGCACGCGCTGTGGCAAAACATCGCAGCGCTGCGTGCCGTAAGAGGGGCCAGCACCATCAGCGAGCAGGTGATCCGCCTGTGGCATCCGCGACCGCGCACGCTCTGGTCCCGCTGGCTGGAGGGTCTGGAGGCCGCTCGGCTGGAAAAATTTTTCTCCAAAAGTTCAATTTTAGAATTTTACCTCAATCAAATTCCATATGCCGGCCAACGCCGCGGGGTGGTGCAGGCTGCCCGCCTTTATTTTGACCGGGATCTGGATACCTTGAACCTCAAAGAAATGCTGGCCCTGGTGGTGATGGTCAGGGCGCCGAGCTGGTTGGATGTGCGCAAAAGACCGGACGATTTGCAGCCGTTGATACTGCAGCTTGCCGATCGGCTGTTGAAATCCGGCGTCATTGATGCCGGACAGTTTGCAGCGATCGGCCCGATTGAGTTGTCGAGCGGAATAGCCGAGCTTTCCGTGATGGCCGACCACTTTGTGCAGCACATTTACCAATCGGCACCCCTCTCGGTTCTGCGGAACCATCGCCGCCTGCACACCACCCTCGATGCCGGCCTGCAGAACGTCGTCCAAACCATCCTGGACTATCGTTTACAGGATCTGGCGCAGCGGGGGGTTGCAAACGGGGCGGCCCTGGTCGTGGACCATCAGCGCAACGAGATCCTGGCCTGGGTCAACAGCGGTAAAGCCCTGGATGAGGTGCCGGAAAGCTGGATCGATACGATCACTACACCGCGCCAGCCGGGCTCGACCCTCAAGCCGCTGTTGTATGCCCTGGCGCTGGAAAAAGGCTGGACGGCGGCCACCACCCTGGACGACCGACCGCTGGCTGTGCCTGTCGGTCGGGGGCTGCACGCGTATCACAATTACAGCCGCACTTACTACGGGCCATTGAGGCTGCGGGATGCCCTCGGCAATTCCCTGAACATCCCGGCGGTGCGGGCCGTCCAGTTTGTGGGCGTCGATAATTTTTTGGAGCGCCTGCATGCATTGGGTGTTCGGAGTCTGCAGCAGCATCCGGACTATTACGGCGACGGTCTGGCGCTGGGAAACGGCGAAATTTCCCTGCTGGAACTGGTGCAGGCATATACCGTTCTGGCCCGGCAGGGAACTTACCTGCCCCTGCAATATTTGTTGACTGAAGCAGCGGATCGCGGCGAACCCCGCCGGGTAATTTCCGCCGAAACCGCTTCGCTGATCGGCAATATCCTGTCGGACCCGGAAGCCCGCCGGCTGGAGTTCGGCAACGGCAGTCTGCTGCGGTTTCCGGTTCAAACCGCAGTCAAAACCGGCACTTCCAGTGATTACCGCGACGCTTGGGCGGTCGGCTATAACTACCGTTTCACAGTGGGAGTCTGGATCGGCAACCTGGATCAGCAGGCCACCGACGGCGTCACCGGTGCCGGTGGGCCGGCGTTGATCCTGCGATCGGTGTTTGCCGAGCTCAATCGCCACCAGGATACACGGCCGCTGTATTTAAGTCCGCGGCTGGTAAAAGCGGAGATTTGCCGGGAAAGCGGATTGCCGGCCGATGGGCGCTGCGCCGCCGTCAGCGAGTGGTTTATTCCCGGGACCGAACCGACCTCTGACGGCACGCAGTCGGAAGAACCTGATTCTGTTTATCTGCAGTACCCTACCCGGAACATGCAGCTGGCCATGGATCCTCGGATTCCGGAACAGCAGCAGGCATTTGGGTTCAGACTGGCAAACCTGCCGGAAAAAAGTACGGTTGAGTGGTATGTCGACGACCGGTTGACGGCATCGACCTCGAGCGCAGAATACCTGTGGCATTTGCAGCGCGGCCGGCATTCGGTCAAAGTCCGGATCCGGCCGTCCGGATCCGGTCCAAGCAAGGAGACACCGCCGGTCAGCTTCATGGTGGAATAAAAGGCATGCATTCTAACATTGGAAACCTGGTCCTTTGGGCTCGTTCTCAGGCAATAGGCTTGGCAGTAAATGAATGCCATGGGGTATTGGAATAATGGAATGTTGGAGTATTGGGTTTGGTGGAATGAGGTCTGTTTTTATATGGGTGGCACGGATCAGAAAATAAAATCAGACCATCATTCGCTTTTGACACCCACT
>CAYTBC010000253.1:0-5036 GCA_964435765.1 uncultured Desulfosarcina sp. | reverse complement strand
AAGGGCGATCGGAAGGGGCAATACGCCATATCGATCAATGACCAGTGGCGGATATGCTTCAAATTTGTCGATGGCGACGCCTATGATGTAGAAATAACGGATTATCACTGAGAGGAAAACAATGAGCATACAAAATATGAAAACGCGTGAAATAACCCCGACTCATCCCGGGGAAATGCTGCGAGAGGATTTCATGCCCGATTATAATCTAACGACGACCGGCCTCGCCCAGAAATTGGGCGTCTCTCGGCAAACGGTAAACGAACTGTTGTTGGAGCGCCGTGCGGTGTCTCCAGCCATGGCTTTGAAGCTATCCAGGCTATTTGGAAACACTGCGGAGTTCTGGTTAAATGCACAACGTGCGGTAGATCTCTGGTATGCTGAAAGGGAAAACAAACAGGAGATTGAAAAAATTATGCCGCTTCAGGCTGCCTGATGAAAACCTAATTTGGGCAACTGCGGAGATCATGGCCGGGCAACCGAAAGATTTCAAGTGGAAGCGTTGCGGAACCATTAAGTCAACTCAGTCAACAACGCCTCCTATATTCCCTGAATGACGCCTTTCTTAAAGGACCAACCAATAATTCAATGGACGTCCCCAATATCCTTGACATCCAAAGAAGTTTTCAGGGAAAGGCTCTGGCAGCGCCACAGAGGCAACTACGAAAGCCCAATTGGGGAATGGTTCAAGATGGATATCGGCCTCGGATTACCCGGCACAGCAATATACACTTAAAAATAATTTGATATGGGCAGACAGGATTGCCAATGGGGGCGTTTTGGTTTACCCGAAGATAGCCAGCACAGCGAACTTAATCTTATTCCACCAGCCTTTCAAAGGGTTGAATGGCAATTGATGGTTGTCTGACCATTTTCGTTTTAAGAGCTTCATCTCTTTCTTTGAAAGCCTTCTGTCGCTGACCATGATGCCGCCATTTGGATTCCAGAATGCTCCCATGAAACACCTCTCATCAATCGATTCATTCAAAATTTCTCTTCTGAGTGGTATATCGGCTATACAGGGAGAATCTTGAGTGAGCAACCTTTTAGGCTTCATCAGTGATTACCCAGGTCACAGTAACCCTTTTGACATCCGGCCCGGCACATTCCTGAATTTTGAAAATTGAGAAAAGAAAATTGAGGCTCAAAGCTTGAATAGTGAATACCTTAGGTTTCTCACCATTTGTTAATCAATTATTTTAGGGCCATATCCCCCTATGGTCTCATGACAAACCTTTTCTTACGATGTCATTTTAAATTGTCCTTGTCAGGCCAGTAAAGTTGCCTGGCTGGTTTGAAAATAGACCGGCCTATCAGCGTGAATATGTGGCCGAGAAAATTCTGTTCGGTTCGGACTCGTTTTGAAACCAAAATCTCATAATCATTCCCGACCCCCATGAGCCCTTCATCAAATGACCAGTGACACAGCCGGCACAGAGCAAGGCCGTTTGTCGGTCGGTCATCATGACTTTTGTGCCAAGGTTTAATGTGAGCGGCTCTTACAACGGTATGGACCTTCAGGTGTGAGCATGCTAATGCCATAGAAGCATAAAGTGCCTGCCCACTTTATCCTTCTTACTGTCGAAAAGATGCATTTAAAGAAAATGACAGCCTGGTATCCCGGTGATTTTATTTTTCTTAAACCGTCCTTTTTGGTGTCAAAATCATCGTTTTAAGCTTCCAAAACTGTCCTTTTTTTAGCATGCATCCTTAATTGTCGGGCATTCACCGTGGTCCGACCCCATTTCGTAATTATCTCGCTTGAGGGTGTTCTGGTGGCTGCTGATAAAGATTTTGGTTTCGGTTACAGATACGATGTGTTGGTCGAAGATGCAGTAGTCGTGGAGTAATATGCTGCTATGCCGACATTTAATTATCACGACGTGCCCCTGTTGTCTCTAATTTATATGATAGGAGAATCGATGCCGGAGAGTGAACTCAGGGGAAAAAGTTCCCAAGATTTCTGAATATTTAAGATTTAACGGGCTGTTGCCCGAATCGCTATTTAGTGAAAGTAAATTTCGGGTGAATTTTACTTATTTTCTGAATGCTGCTCAATGGCAGCTCAGGCCACGATCTCAGCCGGGCGGTAAGCTGAATTCTTCCGCACGAGGAAACAGAAGCGCTCGATACCGCGCCTTTGTGGGATGAATAAATTATTCAAGCCATAGCACTTTGTTCTGCTTGCCATGCCAGCAACCTCTGGTGCCACTCGCATCTGCAATGCAGGGGCAGGCTCTTTGACATCTTTCACAAGAATCTTAATGTTCTGGATCGCCGCCGTCAGGTATTCCTGAATTTGAACGCGCCACAGCCCTCGCCAGCGTGCACGTTGGTATCCATAGCGGGTGGCTCGGGCAAATGTTCTTTCCATCAGATGCTGACGGGTTCGAATATCCTTTTTAGATTCCGGACTATGCGCCTGCTGGAGCATAGAATCTAAATCATCCTGACGGATGTGGCGCTTGAGGCTTCGACCGGATTTGGCCTTGGTGCACTGCGCTTTAAGCTGGCAACGCTTGCAGGTGCTCGCGGCGGTAATATACTCATAGTGTTGACGCTTTTTATTAAAATTGCGTCTTTTCAACCTTTGGCCAGCCGGACAGATAAAGGTGTCGGATTCAGCATTATAGGTGAAAGCCTCCTTGTCAAAGATACCCTTTTTAGTGCCGGTACCGTGTTGGGCTTCTTCCAGCGATGTGAAATGCGCCTTGATGCCGCGATCGTGGCAGACCAGATAATTTTCGATGCTGCCGTATTTGCTGTCGGCGACTGCCGTTTCAACTGTTGTTTCGGTGTTCTTTTCATGGGTGTCGATTAATGATTGCATGCGGTGCGCTTCATGTACCTCACCCGGGGTCACCTCAGTGGCCGTAATGACTTCACGCTTTGGATCGACGCCCCGGTGGATTTGATATTTAAGCTTGGATTTTCCTTTACCACGGCGCGTTACCGAGGCATCCGGATCAGTGGTGGATATATACTTTTGATTGGCGGTTCCGGATTTTAAGGCACCATCGCTGTTGCAAGATTGCGTTTGCTGCTCTAAACGCGATTCCAGGACTTGATAGCTCTTATTGAGGTAGCGCTTCAGCGATTCCTGGTTGACAACCGAATTGTTGGAGGCATCCGCCTGCACCATGCTGGAATCCATAAACAGCTTGCGGCCGTCCACCAGACCGGCCTGCACACACTGCCAGACGATGCGCTCGAAAAAGGTTCTAAATGCCGCAACCCCCCAGCGGGCTCTGGCTTTGGAAAGCACGCTGTGATTAGGAATATCATCATCCAGATCATAGTCTAAAAACCACAGCCAGTCTAAACGTTCGGGGATGGTTGCCATCAGTTCGCGTTCCGAGCGTACATTATAAAATGTCAAAAGCAGCATCATCTTCAGGATAATCGGAGGCGCAACGGATTCATTGCCCTTAATACCGTATTTATCTTTGACTTCATGGTAGATAAAGTCAAAGTCAAGCTGACGTTTGACTTTGCGCAAGATGTGATTTTTACGAACCCGCTGCTCTAAATTGATTGCGGTGTAAAAGAGCTTGTTTTGGACCTTTGACTGGCGCCCCATCATGATAGGAATGCTCCGCTAAAGTTAAAGTTTACGGCACTTTAGCACAAGCCATCATTGTGAGCAAGCGTAAATAATGCATTTATGCGAACTTAAAATAAAAAATACAAAAATATTCTGCTTCACCTAAACCGGAGTAGTAATCAAAATCGGATTTGGGCAACAGCCCGTTAAGATGTGACCCCGATTTTTTTCCCGATTTTTTTCGCTTTATGCCCAAAAAACGAGGCTATTTTCAGCATATATCCATAGCTGTCAGGCGTTCACCGTGGCCCGGCCCAGCGCAAAAAAACAATATTGACAATAAAACCCGCTTACGTTATCCGTTTCGTAATCCCCACCACACATTCATTGTAATCTGTGTAATCTGTCTGCCCTGTGAAATGCGTAGCCTATTTCTCTGGGGCGAAATCTGTGGATTAAAAAAGGAGCAACCGCATGGCACTTCAAGCTGCCGCAATTGAGACGAAAGATGCCCTGGATGCCATAGAACTTTTTTACCGGAAAGGTTGGACTGATGGGCTTCCGATCATCCCGCCGACTGAACGCCTCATCCAGGCCATGTTGGATAAAGTGCATATGAAACCGGATACGATCATCGGTTCGATCCCTGAACGCAGCCGTATCTTTACGGCCGAGCTTGTTGCCATAAACGCGGTGATGGCCGGTTGTTTGCCGGAATATTTTCCGGTGGTGGTGGCCGGTATCTCCGCCATCAGCGACCCCGCCTTCGGGCTCCATGGACCTACCGCCACCACGCACGGAGCCGCCATCCTGATGATTGTAAACGGACCGATTACCGAAGCCATTGGCCTGAATTCAGGCCAAAATGTATTCGGACCCGGCAACCGAGCCAACGCTACCATAGGACGGACGCTGCGTCTGGTTTTAATCAATGCCGGTGGGACTCATGAATTTGACCGCTCCACCCTCGGGCACCCAGGCAAATATACCTATTGCATCGCCGAAAATGAATCCACTGATTGGCAGCCGCTTCATATTCAGAGGGGGTTTGAGCAATCCGACAGCACGGTAACGGTTTTTGCGGCCGAAAGCCCCAACCAAATGAACAATCACACGGCCTTGAAGGCCGAAAGTATTCTTCTCACCCTGGCTGACCGGATGTCCGCTCTGGGCACATTCAACATGGGCGGACAAACGGAGATGGCTGTGATAATTTGCCCGGAGCATTATAACACGTTGAATCAGCAGGGGTGGGACAAAGCCAGGGTTCAGCAATTTCTTTACGAAAAGGCAGCCCGTCCGCTGATCGATCTGAAAAAAGGCGGTTACATTGAAAAATCGATTGAAGATGGTGATGAGAACATTTTGGTAAGGGCGGTACAGTCCCCCGACGACATCCTGCTGGTGGTGGCCGGGGGGATTGCCGGACGTTTCTCTGCCTGTATCCCGGGATGGGCCAGTATGAAAGCCTGCCATTCGGTCACCCGGGCAC
>CAYTBC010000252.1:0-5037 GCA_964435765.1 uncultured Desulfosarcina sp. | reverse complement strand
ATACAGTGTATCGGCATCATGGCAAACGAATGATATCAGCGGCGCGAGGCACCGTGAAAGAAGCCTGGTCAGATAATTAATTCGATACAGGGTAAATTTGTCCGCCCTGAAATGAATCCCGCTGAATTCGGGCCTGACATCTTCCGCGCCGAGTTCGGATAACTCCTCGGCGCCGGCTTCTTTTAAGCCGTCGGCGATCTGGGCAAAATAACGGCAATCCGTCTGGTACTGATATGCCGCCACTGGCCGCTTTTCTCTTTTCAGGCGCTTGACCCTATCGGTAAATACCATTTTTTACGGCTTTCGTTTCAATCGGATCCGAAAAGAGCATTCGAGATAGTGCTTGATCATTTCCTACCTTTTGCAGTATTAGCTGTTGCGAACCCTTAATGCAGCCTCTAATTGCGGATAGCTTGGTCCTGGGTTCTGGTTGCCGGATGCCGGATTTTTTGGATTTCATTCGCGGTGCACTCCTGAATATAAGGCATCAGGAATCGGGAATCCAGCATCGACCTCGAAAAAAGGACCGTCTTGGCGCCACCGCTTTCGAAAAGTTATAAAGATTATGGATACGGATGATAAGAGTTATAAGAGCAGAACCCGGAAAAAAAATGAAGACCGGGCCCTGCAGCGCCTGGGCGAACAGTTGGTCTCCCTGCCGTTCGGCCAGCTTGAGAGCATGGAGCTGCCGGATGAGCTTATGGCAGCCATCGCAACAGCACATAAAATAAAGAGCCATGGCGCCCGGCGCAGGCAGATTCAGTACATCGGAGCCCTCATGCGGCATATCGATCCGCAACCCATCCTAACCGCACTCGAACGCATCCGGGCGGGAAACCGGCTGAAATAGCCCGGCGCCCGGCCAAGTAGAGCCATTTCAATGACCTAAGTTTCCGCGCGAAACCTTTTTTCCCCCATATTCGTTCCTTTTGGAACACTTTTAGGCCGCCCTCGACATTTATCGGGCATGAATTCATAAATGCTGTTAAGTTTTCAGGGCATTTATTAATTCACCGCAGAGGCCGCCGAGACCGCGGAGATCACAGATTGCTATACGTTATCAATTCCCAGTGTGCTCTGCGGTGAGTATTCTATAGGAGATCGTATTTATGGAAATGGGTACTTGGCTGATCGTTGAAAAAATTTGACCCATTTGCGGAAAAGCCGTGAAAAATTCCATCGAAGCTGCTATGTTAAACCGTTCTCAATACGGTCTTCGCATTAATTAATGAAAGGATAGGAAATCCGTCGTCATGAAAATAAGAAATATTTGTTGTTGTTTGAGCAGCTTGGCTTTAATTGCCGGATTGATCGCATGCGGCAATGATATATCCGAAACCGATCCATCGACTCAGGCGGGACAGCAGCGCCAGATGCCGGTTCAGACTCCTTCTGATCCGCAACCTGCAGAGTTTGCTGGGAAAGTAGTGGAAAAACAAGATGTAAGCCCCTATACCTATGTTCGCCTGGATGATGGTGCCGGCCATGAAACCTGGGCTGCCGTTCCCCAAGCTCAATTGGAGATCGGAGAGGAAATTGCACTGCAGAGCGGCATTGTTATGACCAATTTCAGCAGCAAGACTTTGAACCGGACATTTGAGTCCATTATCTTTGCCTCCGGTATCGTCAGAGGTTCAGAAAATGAAACCGTCGGGACTTCGGGAGGTGCCGGCGGCGGTTCTTCAGAAGCCGTTCAACCCGAGGGCGCACCTCACGGCATGGCCTCGGAATCATCCGGCGGCAGCGCCCGCGCAATTGTGTCTTTCACCGGCGTCAAAGTCGAAAAATCAACCGCTCAGAACGGCTACACGGTCGGCGAGCTTTTTGCCGATGCCGCCAACTTGAATAACCGGAAAGTTACGGTAAAAGGCCGAGTCGTAAAGATTTCCCCCAACATCATGGGGAAAAACTGGCTCCATATTCAAGACGGCACGGGAGATCCGACGGAAAATACACATGATCTGGTCGTTACCTCCTCCGCTCTTGTCGAAAAGGGCGCCGTTGTCTCCCTTGAAGGTGTCCTGGCCGCTGATAAGGATTTTGGCTTCGGGTACCGATATGATGTATTGATCGAGGATGCAGTCGTCGTGAAGTAATTTGATCCGCAGTTCGATCAAGCCAGGCAAGCTGGATCCCTGTATAAATTTACTTCATGTTCCGAATGATGACATCGACCTCCGGGGTATCTTTCATTAATTCCACCAATTTCGACGTGTCGGTATCTCCGTAATGATACGGATAGAGGATTTTCGGCTTGAAGGCTTTGGCGGCGTCCGCCACCATCTCCGGCGTCATGGTATATGGCAGGTTCATCGGCAAAAAAGCACAGTCGATATTTTTCAGCTGTTTCATTTCGGGAATGTTTTCCGTGTCACCCGCTATATAAACTCTTTTTTCGTGGAAGGTAATCACGTATCCGTTGCCGATACCCTTGGGATGGTAAGGGACGCCTTCACTGCGCATGTGGACCAGATTGTAGGCCGGGACAGCCTCAATCTGCAGCCCGCCCACGGTTCTGGCATCGCCGTTTTGCATGACAATGCCTCCCTTTATCGTTTTTGCACAGGTTTCAGTTAAAATCAGAATCGTTTTTTGGGTGCGAACTTGTTCCAGCGCTTTCAAATCCAGATGGTCGCCATGCTCATGGGTTATCATAATTAAGTCGGCTTTGGGCAGTTTGGAATAATCGGCCAGGCGGCTGAAGGGATCGACATGAATCACCACGCCCCTGTAAGTAAACATCAGGGAGCCGTGCCCGATGAAGGTGATCTCCACATCGCCCATGGCGGTTGTGAGAATATCTTTTCCGAAATTGTCCTGCGCTGCAGCGCCAAAGGCCATAAGTCCTAAAAACAGCGAAACCAGTGAAATTATGAATAGCAATTTTTGCATCGCACACCTCCTTTGTTGGCGGTCCGCAAAGTGGCGGCCGCTCTGCCGGGCCGCCTGTCCAGTATAATGGGACCACAGTCTTACGTCCTGCTTAAATTAAGCAAAAAAACTTTGTGTTTAATTCTGGCAACCTGGAATGATGGATGGAGTCATGGAAAAAATCCAACACTCCGATACTCCGCTTTTTATCAGCTTAACGGTCGCCATGGCCGACTCCTATTTGATAGTGGGTGAATGAATTGATTGCGCGCGATCAAAGCTTGACCGCATTGTATTTTGACTTCCTCCAATTGGTTATCACAAATCAAAAATTTAAAAAAGCCCCCGCTGCTTTTTACCTAATCGGGTTCCGTTCCCTGCGCCGGCAGCAGCTGTATCCTGAAATTGAAAGCCGGGTCCTCCGGGCCCGGACTCCCCGCCTGTCGGCAGGCAGCATTCTCCGGCAGTTTACGGGCAGTTGACAAGCCGCTGTTTTGTCGTACATTGATATCAAAACCCCCTGAATGAATCGAGCAAGGCTGTTTTTTAATGCGCGGGGATGGCCTGAACCTTTCATTTCGCTGGTTTCTTTTTCTTCGTCCCTGAACTGATGAAAGGAGGCGCCGATGAAAACGATGCCAAGGATCATTGAAGAGCAAATCAATAGATGGCAGATGTTGGCCAAGGAATCGAAAGAAGAAAAGGCGGCGGTCCCTGCCGTCACGATCTCCCGGGACCCCGGCAGCGGCGGTCGCATCATAGCGACAAAACTCGCGGAGAAATTAGGCTTTCATGTATTTCACCGTGAAGTCTTGCACGAGATGGCGAAGAGTGCCGAAGTGAGTGAACACCTGCTTGAAACCTTGGATGAGAAAGGACTTTCCGTATTAGAAGACTGGATCGCATCTCTGGTCTATGATCGGTATTTGTGGCCCGATCAATATCTGCAGCATCTCATGAAGGTAATCGGCACAATTGCGAAGCATGGCCGGGCCGTCATCGTCGGAAGAGGGGCAAACTATATTCTGCCTCCCGGCAAACTATTCAGAGTCCGCGTGACTGCGCCGCAGAAACTGAGAATTGAACGCGTTGCCCGTGAATTCGACATCCCGCAGGATGAAGCCAAACGGCGCGTTCTGCGAACGGAATCCGAGCGCAAGGCATTCATTCGCAAGTACTTCAATTCGGATGTCGCCGATCCGGTGAATTACGACCTCATTATAAACACCGAAGTATTGAGCATCGACGATGCCGTGAATCTGATTTCGGCGGCCATGGGCTGCCTGGTGGAATGCCACATCTAAGATCGTGAAAATGATGGCAATTGAATGCGAAAGAATGATTCCTAAACCGCCACCGGCGCCCGAATGGCCGGGTACGGTTCATAGCCGACCAGCTCGAAGTCCTCGTATTTGAAAGCGAAGATCGAAGCCACTGCCGGGTTTATCTTCATCTGCGGCAAAGGACGCGGCTTGCGCGTAAGCTGAAGATCCGCCTGCTGCAGATGATTGAGATAAAGATGCGCGTCTCCGAGCGTGTGCACGAAATCTCCGGGCTTCAGTCCCGTAACCTGGGCGATCATCAGGGTCAGCAGCGAATATGATGCAATGTTGAAGGGAACTCCGAGGAAAATATCCGCGCTGCGCTGATACAGCTGGCAGGACAGCCGGCCGCCGGCCACATAGAATTGAAAAAGCGTATGACACGGCGGCAGCGCCATTTTTTCCACCTCACCCACATTCCAGGACGATACCATGAGGCGTCGAGAATTAGGATTCGACGTAATCTGCCCCAGCACCTGAGATATCTGATCAATGTGTCTGCCGTCCGCCGTAGGCCAGGAGCGCCACTGGCAGCCGTAAATGGGACCCAGGTCGCCGTTTGGGTCGGCCCATTCGTCCCAGATCGCCACCCCGTTTTCCTGGAGATAACCGATATTCGTGTCGCCCTTCAGAAACCAAAGCAATTCGTGAATTACGGATCGAAGGTGAAGCCCGTCTCCCGGAAAAGGTCGGCCGCCTTTTCCAGGGCATCCCCGAGTATCTCTAATTCCGACTTGCGGCCGACGAATCAGTTGAGACAGCGCAGGGCGCCCACGTCCAGCCGCCGGCGCAGCGGACTGGCCCCCGCGAGCTCGTAAACCTCGAGCGGGTCACTCAACCCCTT
>CAYTBC010000251.1:4714-5037 GCA_964435765.1 uncultured Desulfosarcina sp. | reverse complement strand
TGATCCCGTGTCGGCTGATCAGCGACAACCATCCTGTCCGACGCCGACAGCCAATTTGGCCGCTGTCTCCAGCCGGAGGTCGGGCGTAGCCCGGCCGTAGGCTGGAGACAGCGGCGCGTTCGTCTTCCTGGTGGGGGATGGGGCGCAGGTGCTGGCCGCTGCGGGCCGGTACGACGGCTCGGGGACTAAAAAACAACAAAATTTGGGTAAAAAGAGATCGTCTGCCCTAGCAGGGCAGCAGGAGGAGGGACAGCAAAGAGATCGGCAAATCGTGACGTATCACGGCAAATTCCAATTGAGACTGGTTTTGATTATTCATCAGT
>CAYTBC010000251.1:0-4704 GCA_964435765.1 uncultured Desulfosarcina sp. | reverse complement strand
CCGGCGTCAAGCCTGGCGGGGCATTATCCTCATGTACGCATCTATAAATTAAAAAAGGGGCGAACCGCCTGAGTGGTTCGCCCCCCTAATGATCACACCTAGATAGCGCTTCTACTCCAGGGTCATGATGACCTTGATGCCTTGCTTGCCCTCCGCCACGGAGGCGCTGACATAGCCAATGGCATTGGGATCCCTGGCGACCAGCTTGGGCACCAATGCCTCCTTGGTGGTCTTGGGCGGGTTTTTGGCCGTATTGGTGATCTTACGGTTCGCCCACTCCCGGGCGGCCTCGTTGGGACTTACCCCCAGCACTTTCTCGGAGAAGATCTTCCTGGCCTCAGCCGACACCGGGGTATCGTAGAGATCGATAGGCTTATCATTAGCCCAGTGAATAACGATATCGTTATACATGTTCTTGAGATCAGCCGCCGTTACATTCTGGGCATTGGCCTCGTTGACGATAACGACCACCTTTTCACCCGCGGATGCCGTACCGATTAACGCCGCGAACACTATTAAACCGATTATTCCTTTCTTCATGGCAGCCCCCTTAATTGCCCAAGTAGTATGCAATGCTGAGGATCGTTCTCTGATAATCCTCGACGGCCGAATCCTTATTGCTCACCATATGGGTCTCAAGCTTGCAGACGATATTGGGATTTACATGGTAATTGACGAACACAGCGTTGTCAGTCACCTTGTTGGCATCCGATTTATCTTCATCCCAGAAATCATAGCGATATCCTACGGTCCATTGCTGGATATCATAAAGCGCCTGCAGGTAATAGCCAAGCTGCTTCGTTTCGGCGCCGCCGCCCTGTGGCTTCTTGGTATCGCTGGCATATTCCGACTGCAGGGTCACAGAACCCACCTTGAGTTTGCCATGGACACCAATCGCGGTCTTTTTGACATTCTCCGGCACCGAAGGATCGGTATTAGTATCTTTGAGCACCGATGCCCCGAGTTCTAGACGATTAAACGCGGGAAGGATGAACGATACCCGCCCACCCACCGTCTTTTGGTGGTTATTATCTTTCTCTCCGGCCGAATCATATCCATTGGTACGGTCACCGTTAGCCACATACGCATCGTAATCCATGAACGTACTACCCATGGCTACCGTACCATGGGCATCGATGCCGTCAACAACATCAGGGAAAATTTTACGGATATGCATGGGCATTTCCTGGGTCGGCACGAAGGGCGGATAGTGATCCACCGACCAGATGCCCGCCGGCGTAAAGTCGCGTCCCACGCGCACGTATTGAGAAGGACTCCATTGATAGTCGATATTTATGGCCTCGGCAAATATCGTCCCAATACCGTCCTCGGTATTTACCCCATCCTCAAACTCAAGTTCGGAGAAAAACTTCCAGTCGTGGTTAAATTTTTTGGTGACGAACAGCGACAGATGGTGCATGCGGAAACCGTATTTATCGGGTATCGTGGCGGTATCCCTGCTGTCATCGATATACTCGGCATCCACATAACCGCTTACTTGAGTAGCAGTCTCACGGGCCTCCTTGATGGTATTAATCTCTTCTTCTACCAAAGCCAGATCATCTTCGGTCACGGCCGCCATCACGGACGGCGCAGCACCGATTGCCAGTAGCGCACAGAAACAGGCTTTCCTACGCAGATTCTTTCCCATGAACAAACTCCTTCCTCTTTTATTAATAGACATAATAACCCCTCAGGTTATGTTCCAGGCGGCATCCTGCTTATATTACAAACCTGGACACTTCCGACTTTAACTGATCTACTGTCTCAAGCAAACCATTAGCGCGCTCGGAAATCGTCGACGCCTCCTTATCCAGTTGCTCGGACTCTTTCTGGAGCTCGTCCAGATTATTGGAGATATTGGCCGTCTCCGTACTTTGTTCTTCGGTCGCCGTCGCCACCCCCTGGCTGATACCCTGCAGGCGCGCCACCAGTTGTTGAATCTGGGTCAGCAACTCGATAATTCCCGATACGCTTTCCGCGCCGGAAACCACACGGCCCTTGATCTGCCCCATATTTTCCAAAGCCTTGGTGGTTTCCTGCTGAATATGGGAGATGGTGCTCTCGATTTTGCTGGTGGATTCGGTGGTACGTTTGGCCAGGGCCCGCACTTCGTCGGCAACCACCGCAAAACCGCGACCCTGCTCACCCGCTCGCGCCGCTTCAATCGCGGCATTGAGCGCCAGCAGGTTAGTTTGATCGGCGATCTCATTAATGACCGTAAGGATGGTAGAGACCTTCTCGGCCGCCTCCCAGAGATTACGAATCTGCAAGTGCGCCCCTTCCACTTCTTTTTCCACCGTCCCGATGATTTCCAGGGTCTGTTTGGCGTCCTTTTCAACACTCCTGCGCGCCACCTCATCCGCCTCCTCGGCGCATGAAGCGGCCTCCGTCGCCGTCCTGGCAAGGTCGCCGGCCATATCACTCATCTGAGAGGTGCTGGTGGAAGAATCCTTCACATACTCCAATTGCCTTTGCGACGAGCCCTCGACGATCTGGGCGGTGGCCGTCAGCTCCCGACAAGCCTCGGAGACGCCGGTCACCAACTCCATAACCTGCCTCATCAGCTTGGCCAGAGCACCACGCATGCTTGATAAATCGGAAAGCAATTTAGATATTTCATCGCGTCCTGCGACTTGATCCTTGGCATCGGCATCTTCCCGCAAATCATAATTGGCGATTCGTTCCGCCACCTTCGAGGCGCGCCCCAAGGGTTGAATGATGGACCGATACATCAATACGGCGATCGTCACGGCAAACACAATTCCGATCAAGGTGACCAGCATGTTCGACCTGATCGAACTTGATATGCCGCGATCGGCACTCTCCACATACGTGGTAACGGTTTTAACCGCCTTGTCGGTGATGGACTTAAAACCTTCCACCTCTTTGTCACTGCGCTCCTGAAATTCCTTGATCTTGTCTTTGAGGTTCTCCACCAACGCCGAGAAGCGCCCCATGTTTTTCTTGGTTTCCGGCCCGTATTCCACTTCTCCGTCAAAGGCGGCAATGACGCCGATGGCGGCATCCTGAATCTGGTCCTGCAAGGTCCTGATCTCATCCACCTGCTTCTTCGCTTCAGGGGATACCAGACTTGCCTGGATCTCTTCGCTGATCTGCTTGATGCGCTTACCGTAACCTGCGAACTCGGCAAACAGGGCCTTCCTTTGCTTATCATCCTCGGCCAGCATGTAGGCGGACAGAGCGCCCTTCTCACCCAGTACCGGATAGGCCCACTCCAGGGCCAGGCGCTCCGACTCCTGGGCATGACCCATGGCGGAAATACTGTCCTTGGCCGTCACCACGGATTTCCCGATTTGTTGCTGGGCATCGTTGATCTTATACAAGCTGTACAGCGTAAAGCCGCCGCCCACCAGCAAGATCAGGATCAGCAAGCCGTATCCGGCCGCTAAACGCTCACGTATGGTCAGCATCTGTAACAAATTGGTTATTTTCATGATTTGACTACAGCCGTCCTTCGCGTGGTCTCTAGAAATGGCTGGCAGGTTCAAAATCCTTGCCGCCCCTCAACTACCCGTTCAAGCTTGATATCGAACGAATGACCCATTACTTTAGTGGCCCAGGGGGATCCCATTCCATATATAAGGGAATAGATTGGTCCCGCCTGCGGCGAAGCCGGGATGGAGAAAGGCGCGCAAGGCATCAGGCGCTATGGCCTGATCCACCTTGCCGGACAAAATTCAGGCTAAGGAAGTAGGTGAAAGCGGGCTCGGCTCAGCGTTGCGTTATATACAAGATAGACGCGAGGCCGTGCGCCTATTGAGATTTCGGCGGACGTTGACGGCGACGCGCCAAGAGTTGCTTACGTTTACGAATGAAGACCACGCTGTTGACGGGGCCGGACAAGGCGTAACCGAAGAACAGTGCGAACAACACCTGGGGTGGATCGATGGACACGAAGGCGAAGGTCAGCACCAGCAGCAAAACCGTCACGAACGGCACCCTGCCCCGCAGGTCCAGATCCTTGAAACTACGGTAGCGGATATTGCTGACCATCAACAAGGCCACCAATACGGTCAGCACCGCCGCCAATATCATGATCCCTTTGACATCCCGCAAGCCGAAGTCATCACCCACCCATACGATGCCGCCCAATACCCCGGCGGCGGCGGGGCTGGCCAAACCTTGGAAGTAGCGCTTGTTGACCACCGCATGCTGCACGTTGAACCGCGCCAGACGCAACGCCGCCCCGGCGGTATAGATGAACGCCGCCAGCCAACCCAGCTTGCCCAGGCCGTGCAAGGCCCATTCATACATCACCAGGGCCGGCGCCAAGCCGAAGGCCACCATGTCCGAGAGGCTGTCGTACTCCTTGCCGAAATCGCTCTGGGTATTGGTCATGCGCGCGATGCGCCCGTCCAGGCCATCCATGATCATGGCCACGAACACCGCTATCGCCGCCGCCTCGAAGTGACCCTTGTTGGCGGCGACGATGGCATAGAATCCCGCAAACAGGCCGGCGGTGGTAAAGAGATTGGGCAGGAGGTAGATCCCCCGGCGGCGTTTGGGTGTGGTGTTATCGTTGTTCATAGGCTTATCATCCGCTCACCATAGCGGCAACCGGCGACTCTTTGTGAACCAGGGTGGCTATGATATCCGATCCCGCGTGCAGCGCATCACCCTGGACCACCTCGATACGGCTGTTGGCGGGCAGGTATACATCGGCGCTGGCGGCGAGCTGTA
>CAYTBC010000250.1:3296-5069 GCA_964435765.1 uncultured Desulfosarcina sp. | reverse complement strand
TATGGGCCCTTGCTCTTTCTCCTGTTAATGAGGATCTACGTCGATAACTTCCGCGGAATTCCATTGATGTTGCTGATCTTCAGCGTCTTCTAAGGTTTGCCGGCTCTCGGCCTGCCGATAACCGGCTTTGTCTCCGCCGTGCTGGCGCTGGCTATTTTTGGCACCGCGCACGTTTCCGAAGTGGTGCGCGGAGCCGTCGATTCGATCCCCGACGGCCAGACCGAGGCCGCCAAATCCATCGGGTTGACATTCTATAAACGGCTGCGCTACGTGATTTTTCCCCAGGCTCTGGCCCGCGGCATACCGCCTTGGACCAACACGGCCGTGGAACTGGTCAAGGCATCTTCCCTGCTGGCGCTGGTCAGCATCGTCGATCTGCTATATTCGACCGAACAAATTGCAGCCCGCACCCGCCAACCGCTTCTGTTTTACGGGGTGGCCGCATTGCTTTATTTTTCGATCAACTACAGTCTATCCAGGGTTGGTGCGCGCATCGAAAAGAAATTTACCTTTTCAAGTTAAAGGGGCCGGTGATGAGCGAAAAAGTGGTTCTAATTGAAAAACTGGAGAAAAGTTTCGGTGAATTGCACGTGCTCAAAGGCATCGAACTGGCAGTGAACCAGGGCGATGTGCTGGCCATCATCGGTCCCAGCGGGTCCGGCAAAACAACTCTTTTGCGCTGCATCAATTTTCTGCAGCCCTATGACAGCGGCCGGGTGTATATCGACGGAGAACTGGTCGGATACCGGGAAGACAAAGGCAAGTTGACAAAACGCCCCGAAAGCGCGATTGCCAGGCAACGGGCCAAGGTCGGAATGGTGTTTCAGCAGTTTAATCTTTTTCCGCACATGACCGCTCTGGAGAACGTAACCCTGGGGCTGGTGCAGGTCAAAGGCCTGTCGCGGGCAGAGGCCGTTGAGATCGGACGCAGCTGGCTGGCGAAGGTGGGGTTGAGTGACAAGGTCGACGCATATCCCGCGGCCCTGTCCGGCGGTCAGCAGCAGCGGGTCGGCATTGCCAGGGCCGTGGCCGTCGAACCCAAAGTCGTTCTCTTTGATGAGGTCACTTCGGCGTTGGATCCCGAACTGGTCGGCGAAGTTCTCAGCGTCATGAAATCGCTGGCCGAAGATTATCACATGACCATGCTGGTGGTTACCCACGAAATGCTTTTTGCCAAGGAAGTGGCCAGTCGGGTGGTTTTCATGGATGAAGGCGTTGTCATGGAGGACGGACCCCCGGCCACCATCCTGAGCAATCCCGCCACCGAGCGGCTGCAAACTTTTTTGCGGCGCTTCGAGCAGATTCTTTAACCCGGATCGGGCCCGAAGGTCCTCCGGGTTTAGCCCCAGCACCAACGGTGACCGCCGAAGTTTACCCGCCTAAAGGAGGGCGGCCAGTCTGATTGGAATAGAAACTTGTTAGACTCATGGAAGCAGCTATTTTGGATTGTGGGAGCGGTTTTTAACCGCGATTTATTCGGTCTAACATATCCTTATAAATGTTTCACACGAGGGAAAGGACCCAATAAATAATGAATATCTACCGCACGCTGGGCCTGCGAGAATTGATTAACGCCGAGGGCACCATTACCCGGTTGGGCGGCTGCGTGATGGACCCGGCTGTCGTGGCGGCGATGGCCGAAGCCGCCAAATCTTTCGTCGATTTAAATCAGCTGCTGGCCAAAGCAGGTCGGCATGTGGCCGGGCTGCTCGGTGTCGAAGCCGCCTATATCACCTGCGGGGCGTCCGCCGGTCTGACGCTGTCCACCGCGGC
>CAYTBC010000250.1:0-3196 GCA_964435765.1 uncultured Desulfosarcina sp. | reverse complement strand
GAATTTGAAAACCACCGCAACCTGCCGCTGCCGGAAGTCATCGCCATCGCCAAGGAAAAAGAAGTCCCCGTCATCGTCGATGCCGCCGCCGAATTGCCGCCGGCGGAGAATTTGAGCCGCTTCTTTCAAATGGGGGCCGATCTCACGGTTTTCAGCGGCGGCAAGGATATCGGGGGGCCCCAGGCCAGTGGGTTGATTGTGGGCCGAGGTGATTTGATTGCCTGCTGCGCCTTAAATGCCAACCCGAACTACAGCATCGGGCGCGCCATGAAGGCGGGCAAGGAAGAGATCGCCGGTCTGGTAACGGCCTTGGAGTTGTACCTGCAGCAGGATTTTGCGGCCGAGGAGCAAAGGTGGGAAGACATGGTGGCCTTCATGGTGGCGGCCCTGGCGGACGTGCCCGGACTTTGCGCCCGCAGGGTTTCCCCGTCCGAACCCGGTGTTCAGCCCAACTGGATACCGCGCATGTACCTTGACTGGGACCAGAAGATTATTCCGCTGGACCAAGACGAAGTCAAATCCCGTCTGCTGCAGGCCGACCCCGGCATTGCAGTCGGTACGACCTCAACCGGCCTGTTCGTAAATCCTCAAACCCTGGTGCCCGGACAGGAAAAAATAGTGGCCCGGCGGTTGCGCGACGTGCTGCTGGCGGCAACCGGATAACCGGCAGCCAGCCGTCGGGCGGCACCGCAGTCAGGGTTCAATGATCCGGAGCAGAATTTCAGGGTTGTCGCTTCGATCATCGGTCCAGGTTATTATACCGGTTGCCGGCAGTTCATTGCCGCTAATTGCCACCGAAGGCAGTGTAAGTTCACTCGTCGAAGTGGCAGTTGTCCCCTCGGTCAGATACTTCGTTTGGGTAATCGACTCCCCACTGAAATTTTTTACCGCAAAGTACAGGGAACCTCTTGGGGCGGTATAACTGTAATAATAGCTCACATAGACGTTGCCATTTGCATCGACAGCTGCTGAAGGCGGAAGGGTTGTTGCAAATAGCTTGCTATCAATCGTTGTTTCCGGCAAAGTCGTAATTGATCCAACTGTAGCGGCGTTTCCGTTCCGATCATCAAGCGCCGGATCTATTCGAAGCATTGCAACTCTGCAGCCGGGATAATTGAAAGTACTAAACGGCAACAACGTCTCACTGTCATAGACAATGGTTACCTCATTCCCCGGCCCGACGCCCACTGATGGGTAGCGGGAGTCATAGCCGTCATCGGGAGTGATCGGTGTAGTGTCGATAAGAATACCGCCGGTGTTACCGTTCAGCATGGCATAAAAGATTTCAATGGCGCTCGATGTCTGCTCCATCCAGGTGATATGGACGTCATTGTGTGAGTCAACTGCGAGGGTTGGAAGACGCTGCGGCCACAACAGGTCAGACGCGAATCCGGCAGTCGCGACGACCTGGTCGCCAATGCGCACCTCGCCGTTGACGTCAAGCTGCGTGTAATGCACCTCCGGCATGGTTATCCACCATTGGCCAGGGACAACCGGCGGCCAGTCGGACCAGACAACATGGATACGGTCCAGACTGTCCACTGCCAGACGGGGATGACTGCTGGGAACCGGGGCGATCGAATCGTGAGTCGAAATCAGCTTGTCATTCACCAGGGTGATTACGGAATCGTCACCCGCAGAGCCGTCCCGTTCTTCCAGATAAGGGTTGATTCCAGTGTAAATAATCTTTAAGGGCATTTCGTCTTCTTCACCGAAAGCATCGAGCTCCTGCCAGACCACGTGCACGGTATCCCTGCTGTCAATTCCTATCGTAGGCCAATTTGAAGGCAAAGACCCGGCATTGCTGATCTGCGTGTCGTCGATCAGGATCTTTCCTCCCGGCGAGAGCATCGAATAGAAGATCTGGTGGCTGCCGGTGCGATCGTCCGCCCAGACCACGTGGAGGTTGCCGGCGCTGTCCACGGCCACCCTGGATTGATCCGAGATGCCCTCGCCGGCGGTTATGGCAATCGGCACCTGGTCGTCGGTGGGATCCAGCGGGTCGGTGCCGTCGATCAAAATCTCCTGCCCATCCTCCCGGCCGCCGCCGTCTGTATCGGGTTTGGTGGGATCTGTCCCGTAAGTGTGAACTTCCTCGCCATCAGACAGGGAATCGTAGTCAGTATCATAATTGTTTGGGCTGGAGCCGTAAGTGAATACCTCTTCCCCGTCGGTTAGCATATCCCCGTCTGAATCTGCATTATGGGGATCTGTGCCGTAAGTCTGTTCGCCCAGATTGTCCAGTGTATCGCCGTCCGGGTCTCCGGTTCCATCCCCTTCCACAAGCGGATCAAAACCGTTATCGACCTCGAACCCGTCGCGCAGTCCGTCGCCGTCCGTGTCGGGATTCAGAGGGTTGGTGCCTGCGGTCTGTTCGCCCAGATTGTCCAGGCCATCGCCGTCCGGGTCTCCGGTTCCATCCCCTTCCACAAGCGGATCAAAACCGTTTTGGACCTCGAAACCATCGCGCAGTCCGTCATCGTCCGTGTCTGCATCGAGGGGGCCCGTGCCATGGGTGTTGACTTCATCGCCATCGTTCAGGCCATCTTCATCCGTATCCGGATTATGTGGTTGGGTGTGCCACGCCTGTTCCGAGAGGTTATCAAGCCCGTCGGTGTCCGGATCTGCATGTTCTTCTCCAGCAATGGATGGATCAAAACCGTTGGTTGCCTCAAAGGCATCGAGCAGGCCGTCACCGTCACTGTCGGTCAGGGTCGGGTCTGATCCCCAGGTATGGACTTCCTCCCCGTCATTCAGTCCGTCATTGTCGGTGTCGGCGTCATTCGGGTCTGCGCCATAGGTGAGTTCATCGTTATCATTGAGGCCGTCGCCATCCGAATCCGGATTATGCGGATTGGTCCGGGCTTCCTGTTCCTGGACATTGGTCAGGGTGTCGCCGTCCGGATCCTGGTCCTGCTCACCCTCCAGAAGCGGGTTAAAGCCGTTTGTTACTTCAAAGCCGTCCAGCAGGCCGTCGTTGTCACTGTCGGCGTCATCCGGGTCGGTCCCGGCCAGCAGTTCGGCTGCGTCCACGAGGCCGTCTTTGTCCCGGTCCGGGTTGACAATCTGCAGCAACACCTCGGCATTGCCAAACCGGTTGTCTGTCCAAACCACGTATGATGTGATGCCGCTGGATGCCACATGGGCCCGGGTCCAATCCGTTCCGTATGTTATGGCCGTGGTCCCCTGGGTCAGG